>CASFJB010000010.1 GCA_949294945.1 uncultured Eubacteriales bacterium | reverse complement strand
CCGCTGCAAAAGCAGCGGCAGGAATAAATTCCGGTGTACTTACAGGATATGCACGGCGTCGGGCTCGAACTTCAATGTACAGCTCTCCCCCACCTTGTATATGCGCTTGTTCTTTGGGTTGCTCTCGGTGAGCTTCACCAGGGTGTTGCCCACCATGACCTGATAGTTCTGGTAGGAGCCCATGAAGCAGCTGAGAGTGACCTTGCAGGGCAGGCCGCCCTGGTCGGCCAGGTGGGCGGATTCAGGCCGCAGCACCAGAGTATACTCTTTCCCCTGCTCCAGCTTTCCCTTTCTCTCCACCTCCAGGCTGTTGCCCTCGATATTGAAGCTGACCCGGCTGCCGCTCTGGGCGGTCACGGTGCCTTTGAGGAAGTTTGCCTCGCCTATAAAGTCGGCAACGAACTCGCTGTTGGGGTGGTAGTATATCTCCTGGGGAGTGCCCACCTGGGCCACCACGCCCTTGTTCATGATTATTATATTGTCCGACAGGGCCATGGCCTCGCTCTGGTCGTGGGTCACGTATATGGCGGTGATGCCCACCTCCTGCTGGATGCGCCGGATCTCGGTACGCATGGAGACGCGGAGCTTTGCGTCCAGGTTGGAAAGGGGCTCGTCAAAAAGCAGCACCGAGGGCTCGATGACCAGAGCCCGGGCCAGGGCAACGCGCTGCTGCTGGCCGCCGGAGAGCTGGTTTGTCATGCGCCCTTCCATGCCGCCCAGTTCCACCAGGTCCAGGATCTTCATGACCCGTTCCTTTATCTCGTCCCGGGGCACCTTTCTCAGCTTCAATCCGTAGGCCACGTTGTCAAACACATTATAGTGGGGCAGCAGGGCGTAGCTCTGAAAGACCATGGCGGTGTCCCGCTTGTTGGGGGTCAGCTCGTTTATCGGCTCGTCCCCCAGGTAGATCTCCCCCTCGTCGGGGCTTTCAAAGCCGGCGATCATGCGCAGAGTGGTGGTCTTGCCGCAGCCGGAGGGGCCCAGGAGAGTCACAAAGCTGCCCGGCTCTATGGTCAGGGAGGTGTCATGCACGGCATAGAAGTCCTTGCCGGTCTTGGGGTCCTGATATATCTTGGAGATATGCTCCAGGCGGACGCCTTTCTTTGTTTTTTCCATGGCTCAGTTGTCCTCCTTTATTTTCCGGCTGGTGCCGAAGTGCTTTATGAACAGGTTCATCAGCAGCACGGCGCCGTAGGTTATGATGATAAGTATGGTGGCAAAGGCGCAGGCCAGGCTGTAGGAGCCCTTTTCCGCAAACTCGTTGATCTGCACCGTGATGAGCAAAAACTGGGGCGTCACCAGCAGTATGATGGCGGAGATTGCGGTTATGCTGCGCACGAAGGCGGTGACCAGGCCTGAGAGGAAGGAGTCCTTTATCAGGGGCAGAGTAACCGTGGTAAAGACTTTCAGGCTGTCCGCTCCCATGTCGTAGGCGGATTCCTCTATGGACTTGTCTATCTGCTGCAAAGCGGAAATGCCGCTGCGGGTGCCGGTGGGCAGGGAGCGCACCACAAACACGATGATGAGGATTAGCCCCGTGCCGTAGATGCCCTGGAGAAAGCCGGTGTGGAACACGCCGCTGGCAAAGCCCCTTATGTATCCCACGCCCAGCACCGTGCCGGGCACGGCCATGGCCAGCATGGACACCGCCTCGATAAAGCCCTTGGACCTGAATTTCCGCTTCACCACCAGGTAGGAGATTATCATGCTCAGAAGAGCGGTGATGGGCGCCGCTATAAGGGAGAGCATGAAGGAATCCGTAAAGGCCTGGAGGCCGTGATAACGGGTGAAGATCAGGCCGAACCATTTCCCCGTCAGGGGGAAGAACTTATAGCCCCAGGTGGGGAAGAAGGAGCCGATGGGCACGCAGAGATACATCATTATTACAAAGCAGGCGGCCAGGGAGCAGAGGATGGTGAGAGGAATCTTCACGCTCTTGTCCTCTATCAGCATCCTGCCCCGGGAGGCCTTGCCGGTGAGGGTGGCGGCGGTCTTTGCCTCCAGATAGTATTTCTGCACCGCAAACATCAGCAGGGTTATGCACAGCAGTACCACGGCCATGGCCGCGGCTCCCGCCTTGTCGTAAGCGCCGGTTATCTGCAGGTAGATGGTGGTGGCCAGAGTGTCATAGGAGCCGCCGATTATCATGGGGTTTGCAAAGTCGGCAATGGACTCGATGAAGGTCACCAGGAAAGCGTTGCCCAGGCCGGGCAGCATCAAGGGCAGGGTGACGCTGGTGAACACCTTCATGCGGGAAGCGCCCATGTCCCGGGCCGCTTCCTCCAGTGAGGGGTCGATATTCTTCAGCAGGCCCTTCAGCATCATGTAGCACACCGGGAAGAAGGTGAGGGTCTGGACAATGACTATGCCCCAGTAGCCGTAGACGCTGTTGTCGTATATGCCCAGCAGAAAGCGGGTTATGATGCCCGCCTTGCCAAAAAGCATTATCATGGAAAGGCTCAGCACGAAGGGGGGCGAGACCACAGGCAGCATGGACACTACCTTGAACAGTCCCCCCACAAAGCGGTTCATGCGCACATAGACCTCCACATAGGCAAACAGCAGCCCGATGAGGGTGGAGAGTATGCCTACGAGAAAGCCTACCTTGAGGGTATTGGTTATTGCCGTAGTGAAGGTGGGCATATCGAATATCCGCTTGAAGATATCCAGGGTCACACCCTGCTCACCGTAAAAACTATCCACCAGCAGTATCGCCAGAGGGTAGAGAATAAACAAAGTCAGAAATGTTATCAGCAGGACAATGGTGGTCACCATGACCGGGTCGGCCATCAGCTTCTTCCTGTCCAGAGCCGCGCCTTGACCTCTTGCCATAAAAGCTCTCCTTTCTTTTCCGAACGGGAGACTGTCCCCCGAGGGACGCTTTTTTAAAAAATGGAGGCGGCGACAGCCGCCTCCATTTCATGAGACATGCTTTTTGTTTTCAGGTCACTCCGTCTGGAAGCGGTCGTCTCCGCCGCCCAGGGCGTTCATGACTTCCTCAACGTAAGTGGTGATGTTGGCGGTGGCGTCATCAAAGTCATAGTCCATGACGTTCTCCGGGTCAAGGCCGAACTCGGCGGCCTGCTCAGGCTGCTCGGCGTTGTCGATGACCAGGAACTGGTAGGAGCCGTTGTCCTTGGCGATATTCACGCAGTCGGGAGACAGGGCAAATTCTATCCAAAGCTTTGCGGCATTGGGATGGGCGGCGCCCTTGAAGATGGCGGTGGCGCCTATCTCAAAGGAGGTGCCGGAGCTGGGGATTATCAGCTCGATATTGGTGTAGCCGTTGTCTATGATCTGGGTGATGCCGTCATGGAGGAAGCCGATGCCGATGACGCACTCACCGGTGCCCACGTTCTTGGAGGGGCCGGAGCCGGACTTGGTGTACACCTGAATATTCTTGTCCAGATCTACCAGGTACTGGATGCCTTCGTCATGGCCGTACTTCTGGATCATGGTGTTGATGACCAGCTTGGCAGTGCCGGCGGTGTTGTAGTTGGACAGCCAGATCAATCCTTCATACTCGCTCTTGAGCAGATCCTGCCAATCCTGGGGAGCCTCCAGCTCCATGCGCTCCAGCTCGTCCTTATTGACCATGAAGCCCAGGATGCCCTTGTAGATGCCGTACCAGCAGCCGTCGGGATGGCGGTACATGTCGCCCATCAGGTGGGAGGCATTTTCGGCCTCATAGGGCTCCAGCAAACCTTCGGCAGCCACAACGTTGTAGGGGTCGGTGGTGCCGCCGAACCACACGTCGGCGGAGGGATTGCCGTTTTCTTCCTCTATCTTGGCCTGGACCTCACCGGTGGACAGGCGCTGATACTGGGTCTTTATGCCGTAGAGTTCCTCGAACTTGGCGCAGGCTGCGGCCAGATACTCCTCTTCGCAGGAGCCATAGACTACCAGCTCGCCCTCGGCCTGAGCCAGGCTCACCAGATCATCCTCGGCGGCCTCTTCCGCAGGGGCCTCGGCGGCGGGCTCCTCGGCGGCCGGCTCCTGGGCGGCGGTGTTGGAGCTGCCGCAGGCGCACAGAGACAGGGCCATCAGCAGAGCAAGCAGCAATGCCAGAAACTTTTTCATTTATTTTCCTCCTTACAGAAAATTTTTACGTCCGGGCTTCTGTGTATTACTTACAGAAACTTTCCCCGGTATAGTGGCTAAATTGTATAGCTTACAATAAAAACTGTCAATGTCCCAGAAGAGTGATTCACAGTTTTTTAATAATTTTATCAGTTTAGTCCGGCATTGTCCTCCCGCATGCCGGACAAGCCACCGCAAGGAATACCGCTCCGCCGCAGCATTTTTCTGTAGAAAAATTTTTGAATATGTAATATACTCTTTATACAAAACAAAATCGGCCCTGCCTATATTCGGTTAGGGCCACGCAAGGAGGCGGACAGATGCAGACCGGCGCTTTGATAGTCGCCGCAGGAATGTCCTCCAGGATGGGAGAATTCAAGCCCATGCTGAATATCGGCTCTATTTCCATAGCCCAGAGGATAGTGGCCACCTTTCATCAGGCCGGCGTAGAGAAGATAGTCATGGTCACCGGTTACAACGCCCAGGCCCTGGAGCGGCATTTGTGCAACAGCGGCATAATTTTCCTGCGCAACGAGGATTACAGCACCACCCATATGTTCGATTCCGCCAAAATTGGGCTGGAATACCTGCGGGACAAGTGTGACAGGATACTTTTCACTCCGGTGGACATCCCCCTTTTCACCAGCGCCACCGTGAAAAGTCTAATGGACAGCTCCGCCCCCCTGGCCTGCCCCATATTCAACGGGGAGCCGGGCCACCCCATCATGCTCTCGGTGCGTCTGGTGGACGGCCTTTTGGCCGACTCCGGGGAGGACGGGCTGAAGGGGGCCCTCTCCCGCTGCGGCGCAGCCATGGAGCGTGTACCCGTGTCCGACCCCGGCATACTCCATGACGCCGACACCCCCGAGGACTATGACACTCTGCTGAAGATACACAACAGCCAGCTGGTGAGGCCTGTGGTCAGCCTGGCCCTGACCCGGGAAAAGCCCTTTTTTGACGGCAGGATGGCCATGCTGCTGAGTCTGGTAGAGGAGACCGGCTCCGTGCGCAGCGCCTGCCAGCGGATGCAGCTGTCCTACTCCAGCGGATGGAACATGATAAAGACTCTGGAATCCCAGCTGAACCGTCCTCTGATAGTCCGCAGCAAGGGCGGGGCCAGGGGTGGACAAAGCTCCCTCACCGACGACGGCAGGGACTTTCTCCGCCGCTACAACGACTATGTGAACGAGCTGCGGGAGGCGGCTAATGAGCTCTATGCCAAGCACTTCGGCGGAGTATTCCGATGAGAAGGATATACCTTATACGTCACGGGCGGCCGGATTTTCCGGAGGGCGAGCACATCTGCCTGGGCAGCTCCGAATTGCCTCTGGGGCCCCTGGGCCGGCTCCAGGCCTGCCTGCTGGGGCTGGAGCTGGAAGGCCGGATATCCGGGGTATTTTCCAGCCCCCTGTCCCGGGCCCGGGACACTGCCCTGGCCCTGGCTCCGGAGGTCTGCGTACTGCCCGGTTTTGCCGAACAGTATGCCGGGGAATGGGACGGCCTTAGCTTTGAGCTTATCCGCCGCCGCTGGCCGGAGCTGTATCTGGCCCGGGGCAAAGACAGGGAGCTGCCCATGCCGGGAGCCGAGGATGCCGGGGCCGCTCTGGAGAGATTCAGGACGGCGGTGGATACGGCCATGAGGTGCAGCACCGGGGATATAGCCATTGTGGCTCACCGCTCGGTGAACCGGCTGTTTCTCGGCTCCGTCGCCCCGGACATGCCCGCCGGTGAGCTGTACCAGGACTACGGCGCCTGGTCGGAGCTGGAGTTTGACGGCTCATTCCGCCTGGGCAGGCTGAACCTTCTGCCAAGGCCCTCCCTTGACCGCAGAGCCTGTCTGGCCCTGCTGGAGGCGGCGGGCCTGCCGGCGGAAGTAAAGGAACACTGCAAGGCCGTGGCGGAGCTGGCCCTGGAGATGGCCGGGGAGCTGGAGGCCGCCGGTTCAAAGGCCGACCGGCAGCTAATTGAGAGCGCCGCCCTGCTCCACGATATCGCCCGGCTGAGTCCGGACCACGCCGGGCTTGGGGCCCGGTGGCTGGAGGCGCTGGGCTACCCGGCCCAGGCCGGTATCGTCCGGCAGCACCATGAGTCGCCGTCGGAGCCTCTGGAGGCTGCGGTGGTCTCTCTGGCCGACAAATGCGTCTCCGGTTCCCGGCGTGTAAATCTGGAGGAGCGTTTTGACCTCAGCTTTTTAAAATGCAGGGATGAGCAGGCCCGGCAGGCCCACGCCCGGCGCAGGGCCGCCGCAGAAGCTCTTAGAGACAGAATAAATTCTTTGTGCGGAAAGGAAGTAGTCCCATGAGAGAAATGTTCAAAACCATATCCCAAAGGCTCCACGCCGGGGAGGACCTGGTGCTGGTCACCGTCATCGCCTCCTCCGGGGCTGCCCCCAGAGGGGCCGGGGCCCGTATGCTGGTAGGAGCTCAGGGCCGCATCTGCGGCACCATAGGCGGCGGGGCCGTGGAGTACCGCTCGGAGCAGATAGCCGCCCAGGTGCTGAAGGACAAAAGCTGCTACCAGAAGGATTTCTCCCTCACCAGAAACGACGTGGAAGACCTGGGCATGATCTGCGGCGGAGCCGTGGAGGTCTTTTTCAGCTATATACCCGCCCACGACAGCCAGACCCTGGCCATTGCCGACAGGGCTGAGGAGCTCTTTGCCCTGGGCCGGGACCTGTGGCTGGTATCCGAGATATCCCGGGGAGGCCGTCTGGGACTGTATACCCGTCAGGAGGGCTTCATAGGCATGGAGGCCCCGGACTGGCCGGAGAGCTGCTTTGGCCGCCAGCCCGGCCGGGTGAGCCGGGACGGGGAGGACTTCTATCTGGAGCAGATAAATTCCTCCGGCCGGGTCTTTGTGTTCGGCTGCGGCCATGTGGCCCAGGAGTTGGTGCCGGTGCTAAGCCATGTGGGCTTTCGCTGCGTTGCCATGGATGACAGGCCGGACTTTGCTGACAAGGCCCTCTTCCCCAGCGCCGAAGAAGTGAAGCTCATAGACTTCCAGCACATATACGACTATATAGAGATAGGGCCCGAGGACTATGTCTGCGTCATGACCCGGGGCCACGCCTTCGACGCCGTCATACAGGCCCAGGTGCTGAGAAGCCCCGCCTGCTACATCGGGGTCATAGGCAGCCGCCACAAAAAGGCAGGAGTCTATAAAAAGCTGAAGGAGGAATACGGTTTTCAGGATTCCGACTTCCAGCGTATCACCTCCCCCATCGGTCTGGAGATCAAGGCCGAGACCCCGGCGGAGATTGCCATATCCATCGCCGGGCAGCTCATTGAGCTGCGGGCCCGGCGCAGCAGGGAATAGGGTCCCGGCCGGTATTCCGGAAAATTTACAGATTATACAAAAAGATATTGCCAATTCCTCCCTTTGCTGTTATAATGCCGATTAGTAAATGATTACTAATCGGCATGTTTATTACCGGTTGAAAAAGGTCCTTAGGCCTTGGCGGATTTATATATCATTATAATTCGTTCCCCCGGCCCTGTACCGACAAGGCAATAACTGCCTTCGGATATACAGCATAATTCAAGGAGGAAGTAAAATGAAAAAATCCCTTGCCCTGCTGCTGTGCCTGAGCCTTGTTTTCTGCCTGTTCGGCTGCGGCCAGGAAGAGGCCCCCGCCGCCACCGAAGTCCCCGCCAAAGAGGCCGCCCAGGCCCCCGCTGAGGAGACTGCTCAGGAGGAAAATGTGGAGCTCATCGTCTTTGCCGCCGCCTCCATGACCGAGACTCTCAACCAGATCGCCGGTATGTATAAAGAGGTGGCCCCCAATGTGGAGCTGGTCTTTAACTTCGACTCCTCCGGCACTCTTCAGACCCAGATAGAGGAAGGGGCCGACTGCGACATCTTCATCTCCGCCGCTCCCAAGCAGATGAACGCCCTGGACGGCTCCCTGGATGCCGAGGGCGGCAACACCGACGGCCAGGATTATGTGCTCCAGGGCACCCGTATAGACCTGCTGGAGAACAAGGTGGCCCTGGCCGTGCCCGAGGGGAACCCCGCCGGTATAGAGTCCTATGACGATATGGTGGCCGGACTTCAGGAGGGCAGCATCATGCTGGCCATGGGCAATTCCGACGTGCCCGTTGGCCAGTACACCCAGAAGATCTTTGCCTATTACGGGCTGAGGGAGGAGGAGCTGGCGGCATCTGGGGTGATAACCTACGGCTCCAACGTGAAAGAGGTCACCACCCAGGTCTCCGAAGCCGCCGTTGACTGCGGCATAATCTATGGCACCGACGCCTTTTCCGCCGGTCTCACCCTGGTGGACACCGCCACCGCCGAGATGTGCGGCCAGGTCATCTACCCCGCCGCGGTGCTGAACATCACCCGGCACGAGGCCGAGGCCAGAGCCTTCCTGGACTATCTGACCGGCCCGGAGGCCTCCGCCGTCTTTGAGTCGGTGGGCTTCAGCCCTCTGATCTGAGACAACAAACACTCCCTGAGCGGGCGGCCTGCACTGCCCGCCCTTTTTAAAGAGGCGATCATATGGACCTATTTCCCCTGTGGAACTCCCTGCGCATCGCCGGGATAAGTACGGTGATAATATTTTTTGCGGGCATCTTCTCCGCCTACTATATTGCCAAGGCCCCCCGGGCTTTAAAGGGTGTGCTGGACGTGGTGCTCACCCTGCCCCTGGTGCTGCCCCCCACGGTGGTGGGCTATCTGCTGCTGCGCCTGCTGGGGCCCAGGCGGCTGATAGGGGCCTGGTTCCTCTCCGCCTTCGGTCTCAAGCTCACCATGACCTGGTGGTCGGCCATCTTCGCCACCACCGTAGTCATCTTCCCCCTGATGTACCGCACGGCCCGGGGCGCCTTTGAGGCCTTTGACGAAACTCTGGCCTACTCGGCCCAGTCCATAGGCCTCTCCAACAGCTACATATTCTGGCGCATCCGCATGCCCTACTGCAAGCAGGGCATCCTGGCGGGCACGGTGCTTTCCTTTGCCCGGGCCCTGGGGGAATACGGCGCCACCAGCATGATAGCCGGCTACACTCCCGGCCGCACCGCCACCATATCCACCACCGTCTACCAGCTCTGGCGCACCAATGACGACGCCGGGGCCTTCCGCTGGGTGCTGGTGAACCTGGCCATCTCCTTTGTGGTACTGCTGGCGGTGAACATGCTGGAGAAGAAGCAGCGGCAGCCGGGCCCGCTGAGAAAGGCCGGGGCCTGAGATGAGCATATATGCTGACATTGAAAAGACTCTGGGGGATTTCCACCTGAGAGTAAAGCTGGAGGCCGGAAATGAGGTGCTGGCTCTGCTGGGGGCCTCCGGCTGCGGCAAGAGCATGACCCTCAAATGTATTGCCGGTATCGTCAGGCCGGACCGGGGATACATAAAAGTGGACGGCCGGGTGCTATTCGATTCGGAAAAGCGCATAGACCTGAGCCCCCAGCAGCGGCGCACCGGCCTAATGTTTCAAAACTACGCCCTCTTCCCCAATATGACCCTGCTGCAGAATATCCGGGCCGGGGCCCGGCGGGAGAGGGACGCCGCCGCAAGAGAGAGAAAAATACGGTATATAATGGACAGCTTCGGCCTTACAGAGCTGTCCGCCCACTATCCCCGGCAGCTCTCGGGAGGGCAGCAGCAGCGCACCGCCCTGGCCAGGCTCCTGGTCTCCGGGCCGGATATTCTGCTGCTGGACGAGCCCTTCTCCGCCCTGGACAGCCACCTGCGCTTTCGCCTGGAGCGGGAACTTATGGAGGTCATCCGCAGCTTCGGCAAAACGGTCATCCTGGTCTCCCATGACCGGGACGAGGTCTTTCGCCTCTCAGACAGGATAGCCGTCATGAACGAGGGCGGCATAGAGACCTTCGGGGAAAAGAAGGCGGTCTTTGCCAGGCCCGCCACCCGCTCCGCCGCCATACTCACCGGCTGCAAAAACATCTCGCCCATAGAGAAGCTGGGCCGGCGCCGCCTCCTGGCCCTGGACTGGGGCATGGAGCTGGAGACCTCAGAGGACATAGGGGAGGCCCGGTACCTGGGCATACGCATGCACGACCTGTGCTTCGGGCCGGGGGAAAACGCCTTTCTCTGCCGTCTGGTGTCGGAGACGGAAAACCCCTTTTCCTACACTCTGATGTTTGCCCGGGGCAATGCCGGCCCCGTGGGTCTGGAGACGGACAAGAGCAGCTGGGAAAAGCTGCGCTGTGAGGAGATATACATCCGGCTGCCGCCGGAAAAATGCATACTGCTGAAATAGCAGCATAGAAATTGAGAGGACTTGACAGGGATGAAAAAAATAAATGTGGAAAATGCGGTAGGCATGGAGCTCTGCCACGACATCACCGCCATGCGTGACGGTTTTAAGGGCGCCGCCTTCAAGCGGGGACACATTATAAAAGAAGAGGATATTCCCAAGCTGCTGGACCTGGGCAAGCGCAGCATCTTTGTCTGGGAGCCGGACGCCGGAGAGATACACGAGGAGGACTGCGCTTTGCGCATGGCCGCCATGGCTCCGGTGGAGGGTGCCCATTACACCGGCCCCTCCGAGGGCAAGGTGCTGCTCTTTGCCCACCGGCGTGGCATGTTCCGGGTGAACACCCGGCTGCTGGAGGAGATAAACTCCATAGGCGATATAACCATCTCCACCCTGCCCGACCACTTCCCCGTGGAGGAAGGGGCCCGCCTGGCCTCCATGCGTATAGTGCCTCTGGTGACTCAGGAGGAGCAGATAATAAAGGCGGAACAGCTCTGTGCCAAGGAAAAGCTCCTGGACCTGCGGCCCTACAAGCCACGGAAGCTGGGCGTCGTCATCACCGGCTCCGAGATTTACAGCGGCCGCATCAAGGACAAGTTCGAGCCGATGGTCCGCGCCAAGATGGCCAAATATCCGGCGGAGATACTGGGCGTCAGCATCTGCGATGACAATCTGGAGATGATAGAGTCCGCCGCCCGAAAGTACCTGGAAGCCGGGGCGGATTTCCTCATCTTCACCGGCGGCATGTCCGTGGACCCGGACGACCTCACTCCCAGCGCCATACGGGGCCTGGGGGCGGAGATAATAAGTCACGGCCTGCCCGCCCAGCCCGGCAACATGACCCTGCTTGCTTACCTGGGAGACACCGCCATCCTGGGCGTGCCCGGCGCCGCCATCAGCCTGCCCACTACCATGTTCGATGTGCTGCTGCCCCAGATATTCGCCGGAGACAAATTTACAAAGCAGGACCTGATCCGTCTTGGCGACGGCGGCCTGTGTCAGATGTGTAAAAGCTGCCACTTCCCCAATTGCAGCTTCGGCCGCTACTGAATTCAAAAAAGCAGCTGAATACAGTCCCTGATCTCCCCCATGACGGAGCCGGAATGCTCCGTCATGGGGGATTTTTTTCGCTCTGTCATGGCAAAACACCGCAATTTCAAGGGCTTACGGCATAATCCACAAAAGTATTGATAGTTTTTTGTCAACACTCACACTTGAAAAGGCGGCCCTAATATGTTACTTTTTGGACAGGGAGATATAAGGTATTACCTATTACCTTATGCGTCATAACAGGACCTTTTACGACGGGCTTCTGCCTGGCCGCAGCAAAGGGAGTGATAGTATCAGCAAAGCCATGATAAGCCATGTTGACCTAAAAACTCAGGCTAAGGCTAAGATCCGGGACTACATCATGTCTCTGGACCTCAGCGAAAGCAACAAGCTGCCCAGGGAGGAGCTTTTTTGCCGCATGATAGGGGTCAGCCGGGTCACTCTCCGCAGCGCTCTCAGCGAGCTGGAGATAGAAGGGCTGGTACACCGCATCCACGGCAAGGGCACTTTTGTGAACATGACCCGGATGAACATGCGCCTGAGCTTCAGCCCGGTGGGCCGCTTCTCGGATCTGATAGCAGAGGCGGGCTTTACGCCCCGGGTGCAGGTCCTGGATGTTTCGGTCATAGAGGCGGACTCCCAGATAGCCCAGGCTCTGGGTATAGAGGAAGGCCGGGAAGTGGTCAGGGACAAAAAGCTGTTTTATGCCGACGATGAGATATGCGCCTACTGCGAGGACTGCTTTCAGCGCAGTCTCATAGGAGACAGGGACCCCCAAGAGCTGAGAGAGGGCTACGACTCGGTGTTCCATTATCTCCATGAGGTCACCGGGCGCAAGGTGGGCTGGGACAAGGTGGAGCTGCGCTGCGTCTCCCCTTCAGCCAAGAAAGAGCTGAAGGTGTTCGGCCACCGGCCTCTGCTCCAGCTCCACGGCATAAACTATGACGGACAGGACAGGCCCCTGATACTCATCGACGAGTACGTGGATTCCCAGATACTCAGCTTCTGCCAGATCCGCCAGCGGATAATCAACTACTGAGCCCGGCAGAGCAGCAAGTCAGACCATCACCATAAAATATAAATAGGAAGTATGAACAGCACCTTAAGGAGGATGTTTCATGAAAAAGATCCAGTGGGCAAAGAACAATATGCCCAAAACCGCAGACAAGCAGCTGGCCGTCATGAGCCTGGAGAACGTGGGCAAGGCCAGAAAGTTCCATGAGAGTTTCCCCCAGTACAGCGTGACCCCTCTGGCCCAGCTCAAGGGCATGGCGGAGCACCTGGGTCTGGGCAGCCTCTTCGTCAAGGACGAGAGCTACCGCTTCGGGCTCAACGCCTTCAAGGTCCTGGGCGGCTCCTTTGCCATGGCCCGCTACATAGCCGGCCAGCTGGGCAAGGACGTGTCCGAAGTGGATTACAACTACCTCACCGGCGACAAGCTGAAGGAGGAGTTCGGCCAGGCCACCTTCTTCACCGCCACCGACGGCAACCACGGCCGGGGCGTGGCCTGGGCCGCAAACCGCCTGGGCCAGAAGGCAGTTGTTCTGATGCCCAAGGGCTCCGTCCAGTCCCGTTTCAACAACATTGCCAAAGAGGGGGCCCAGGTCAGCATAGAGGAAGTCAACTACGATGAGTGCGTCCGCCGGGCCAACGCCATGGCTGAAAAGACGGAGCACGGCGTCATGGTCCAGGACACCGCCTGGGAGGGCTATGAGGACATCCCCGCCTGGATAATGCAGGGCTACGGCACCATGGCCAGTGAGGCCGCCCAGCAGCTGAAGGAGGCAGGAGTGGACAGGCCCACCCACATCTTCATCCAGGCCGGCGTGGGCAGCCTGGCCGGGGCCGTCCAGGGTTACTTTGCAAACCTCTTCCACGACTGCGAGCCCACAGTTGTGGTCATGGAAGCCCAGGCTGCGGACTGCCTGTATCAGGGAGCCAAGGCCGGCGACGGAGATATAAGGATAGTGGACGGAGACCTCAGCACCATCATGGCGGGCCTGGCCTGCGGCGAGCCCAACATCATCTCCTGGGATATCCTGAAAAACCACTCCGCCTTCTTTGTCTCCTGCCCCGACTGGGTCTCCGCCAAGGGCATGCGCATGCTGGGCGCCCCGGTGAAGGGCGATCCCCAGGTCATCTCCGGCGAGTCCGGGGCCGTGGGCATGGGCCTTATTGCAACGCTGATGACCGAGCCGGAATACGCAGAGCTGAAAGAGGCCATAGGTCTGGACGAAAACAGCCGTGTACTCATGTTCTCCACTGAGGGTGACACCGACCCCGAAAACTACCGGAAGATAGTCTGGGGCGGGGCCTATCAGGAAATATAAAATTTTCTATTGGGGGTAATCAAAATGAATTACGAAGCTATCAAGAAGGCAGCAGAAGGCTACAGAGCCGACATGACCCGTTTCCTCCGCGCCATGATCTCCCACCCCAGCGAGAGCTGTGAAGAAAAGGAAGTTGTCGCCTGCATCAAGGCCGAGAGGGAAAAGCTTGGCTACGACAAGGTGGAAGTGGACGGCCTGGGCAACGTCATCGGCTGGATGGGCCAGGGGGACAAGATAATCGCCATCGACTCCCATATCGACACCGTGGGCATAGGCAACATCAATAACTGGACCCATGACCCCTACCAGGGCTATGAGGACGAGCAGGTCATCTACGGTCGTGGCGGCTCCGACCAGGAGGGCGGCATGGCCTCCGCAGTTTACGGCGCCAAGATAATGAAGGACCTGGACCTCATCCCCCAGGGCTACAAGATAATGGTGGTTGGCTCCGTCCAGGAAGAGGACTGCGACGGCATGTGCTGGCAGTACATAGTCAACAAATACTTCCCCAGCAAGGAAGAGGCCCAGAAGCAGATAGAGTTCGTCATCTCCACCGAGCCCACCGACGGCGGCATCTACAGAGGCCACCGTGGCCGCATGGAGATCCGCGTGGATGTGAAGGGCGTCTCCTGCCACGGCTCCGCTCCCGAGCGGGGCGACAACGCCATATACAAGATGGCGGACATCCTCCAGGATGTGCGCGCCCTTAACGAGAATCCCGCCGACGACAGCGTGGAGATAAAGGGCCTTGTAAAGATGCTGGATCCCAAGTACAATCCTGAGCACTACGAGGACGCCCGCTTCCTGGGCCGGGGCACCTGCACCACCTCCCAGATATTCTACACCTCCCCCAGCCGCTGCGCCGTGGCCGACTCCTGCTCCATCTCCATCGACCGGCGCATGACCGCCGGCGAGACCTGGGATTCCTGCCTCCAGGAGATAAGGGACCTGCCCAATGTGAAGAAGTATGGCGAGGACGTCACCGTCTCCATGTACATGTACGACCGTCCCTCCTGGACCGGCAAGGTCTATGAGACCGAGTGCTACTTCCCCACCTGGATAAACAAGGAGAGCGCCGCCCATGTCCAGGCTCTGGTGGACGCCCACCACGCCCTCTTCGGCGAAGACCGCATAGGGCCCGAGGGCGCCATGCACCTGCGCCACCGTCCCCTCACCGACAAGTGGACCTTCTCCACCAACGGCGTGGCCATCCAGGGCCGCTACGGCATCCCCTGCGTAGGCTTCGGCCCCGGCGCCGAGAGCCAGGCCCACGCCCCCAACGAGATTACCTGGAAGGACGACCTGGTCACCTGCGCCGCCCTCTACGCCGCAGTGCCCGGCCTCTACAAAGAGGAGAACAAGGGCGGGGACGTGAGCCAGTTCAGAGCCAGTCTCACCGACAACGACATCAAGTAAGCAGTAAATTTCAGGAAATATAAAACTCATAAAATTAAAGGAGAGAACAAAATTATGGACGCTAAGCTGCAGGCCTATATCGACAAGCTCAATTCCCTCAACTTCAAGGAAATGTACGAAGGCGACTTCTTCCTCACCTGGGAAAAGACCGACGACGAGATCGAGGCCGTATTCACCATCGCCGACGCCCTGCGCTACATGCGGGAGAACAACATCTCCACCCGCATCTTTGAGTCCGGTCTGGGCATCAGCCTCTTCCGGGACAACTCCACCCGCACCCGCTTCTCCTTTGCCTCCGCCTGCAATCTGCTGGGCCTGGAGGTCCAGGACCTGGACGAGGGCAAGAGCCAGATAGCCCACGGTGAGACCGTGCGGGAGACCGCCAACATGATCTCCTTCATGGCCGACGTCATCGGCATCCGTGACGACATGTACATCGGCAAGGGCAATGCCTACATGCACGAGGTGGTCAACGCCGTCACCGAGGGCTATAAGGACGGCGTCCTGGAGCAGAAGCCCACCCTGGTGAACCTCCAGTGCGACATCGACCATCCCACCCAGTGCATGGCCGACATGCTCCACATCATCCACCACTTCGGCGGCGTTGAGAACCTGAAGGGCAAGAAGGTGGCCATGACCTGGGCCTACTCTCCCTCCTACGGCAAGCCCCTGTCCGTGCCCCAGGGCGTCATCGGCCTGTTCACCCGCTTCGGCATGGACGTGGTCCTGGCCCACCCCGAAGGCTACGAAGTCATGCCTGAGGTGGAGGAAGTTGCCAAGAAGAACGCCGCAGCCACCGGCGGCTCCTTCAAGAAGGTCAACTCCATGGCCGAGGCCTTCCAGGATGCGGACATCGTCTACCCCAAGAGCTGGGCTCCCTTTGCCGCCATGGAAAAGCGCACCGACCTGTACGCCCAGGGCGACAGCGCCGGCATCAAGGCTCTGGAGCAGGAGCTGCTCCGTCAGAACGCCCAGCATAAGGACTGGTGCTGCACCGAGGAGATGATGGCCAAGACCCACGACGGCAAGGCCCTCTACCTCCACTGCCTGCCCGCCGACATCAACGGCGTCTCCTGCACCGACGGCGAGGTGGAAGCCAGCGTCTTCGACCGCTACCGTGTCCCCCTGTACAAGGAGGCCTCCTTCAAGCCCTACATCATCGCCGCTATGATCTTCCTGGCCAAGTGCAAAGATCCTCAGGCCATGCTCAAGAAGCTGGAGGAGCGTGCTGTAGAGCGCCGCATGAAGGCTGAATGATATGGGAAAGAGAATAGTTATAGCCCTGGGCGGCAATGCCTTGGGAAACACCCTGGCCGAGCAGATGACTGCCGTCAAGCATACCTCAAAGGCCATTGCCGACTTGATAGAGCAGGGCCATGAGGTGATCATCTCCCACGGCAACGGCCCTCAGGTAGGTATGATAAACCACGCCATGAACGAGCTGAGCCGGGAGGTGGAGTCTGACTTTCCCATCATCCCCCTGTCCGTGTGCGTGGCCATGAGCCAGAGCTACATCGGCTACGACCTGCAGAACGCCCTTAGGGAGGAGCTTTTGAACCGGGGCATACCCAAGCCCTGCACCTCCATCATCACCCAGGTTATCGTGGACCCGGAAGACCCGGCCTTCCAGCACCCCTCCAAGCCCATCGGCCGTTTTATGAGCCGTGAGGAAGCGGAGAGCCTTCAGAAGGAAAAGGGCTACGTCATGATGGAGGACGCCGGCCGGGGCTGGCGGCGCATCGTGGCCAGCCCCAAACCCCGGGACATAGTGGAGATCGAGACCATCCGGGCCCTGTTCAACGCCGGGCAGGTGGTCATTGCCGGAGGCGGCGGCGGTATTCCCGTCATCCGTGAGGGCAGCCACCTCAGAGGCATGGGCGCCGTCATAGACAAGGACTTCTGTTCCTGCCTCATGGCCCAGCAGGTGGACGCCGACGTGCTGATAATCCTCACCGCTGTGGAAAAGTGCGCCATAAACTTCGGCAAGAGCAACCAGCAGTGGCTGGACCACATGAGCACCGAGGAGGCCCGCCGCTACTGCGCCGAGGGCCAGTTCGCCCCGGGCTCCATGCTGCCCAAGGTGGAAGCCGCCATAAAGTTTGCGGAGTCCGCTCCGGGACGGCGCTCCCTTATCACGCTTCTTGAAAAGGCTAAAGACGGTATAGAGGGTAAGACCGGCACAGTTATCGAATAAACGGCACGCCGAGCTGCTCTGCATCAGACCAGCTCGGCGTCTTTTAAATCGCTTTGAAAATTAGAGAGGGGAGGTTTGACCTTTGAGACATATCCTGTACAACGGTACAGTGTTCACCCGGGATGCGGCCCTGCCCATGATAGAGGACGGAGCCGTAGTCTGGGAAGGGGACAAGATACTGGAGCTGGGCCCCCGGCAGGAGCTGCTGGAGAAATACCCCCAGGCCCAGCGGCTGGACGCCAAGGGCGGCGTTATCATGCCCGCCTTTACAAACGCCCACCACCATATCTACTCCGCCTTTGCCCGGGGCCTGTCCATCCCCGGCAACAATCCCACGAATTTCCTGGAGGTGCTGGAGGGCACCTGGTGGCGGATAGACAGGAACCTGGATCTGGCCATGACCCGCTACAGCGGCTACATGACCATGATAGAGTGCATCCGCTCCGGCGTCACCACCATCTTCGACCATCACGCCTCCTTCTGCCAGATACCCGGCAGCCTCAGCCAGCTGGCGGAGGCCGCAAAGGAAACGGGAGTGCGCTCCTGCCTCTGCTATGAGATATCCGACCGGGACGGTGAGGAGAAATCCCGCCAGTCGGTGCAGGAGAACCTGGATTTCGGCCGCCAGTGCAAAGAGGACAAGAGCGGCCTGCTCGCCGCCATGTGCGGCATGCACGCCTCCTTCACCATATCCGAGGCCACCATGGCCTATGCCCGGGAGCACTGGGATGGGGGCTTCCACATCCACGTGTGCGAGGGCAGCTACGACCGGGACCACTGCCGGGAGCACTATAACGAGACGGTGCCCGAGCGGCTCTACCGCCACGGCATCCTGGGTCCCCAGAGCATCTGCGGCCACTGCGTATACCTCAGCGACTCCGACAGGCAGCTGCTGAGCGGCACCGGCACCGCCGTGGTCCACAACCCCCAGTCCAACATGGGCAACGCCGTGGGCGTCACCGACGTGATGAAGCTCTTTGAGGCTGGTGTCACCGTGGGCCTGGGCACCGACGGCTTCACCAGCGACATGCTGGAGTCCATGAAGCATGCAAACGTTTTGATAAAGCACTTCAACCGCCATCCCTCCCTGGGCTGGAACGAGACCTTTGCCATGGCCCTGGACAACAACGCCCTGCTGGCCCAGCGCCATTTCGGCGGCCGCTTCGGCGTGCTGGCCCCGGGGGCCAGGGCGGATATCATAGTATCCGACTACAAGCCCTTTACCCCCATGGACGGCGGCAATCTCAACGGCCACCTGCTCTTCGGCATGAACGGCCGGAACATCACCACCACCGTGGGCAGCGGCAGAGTGCTGATGCACGACCGGGAGATAGTCTCCGTGGACGAGGAAAAGATAAGCTACGAATGCCGCAGGCAGGCGGGCCGCCTTTGGGAAAAACTTTGCGGAGGTAACTGACATGAGCGACGAAATGAGAGGCATTCCCTTTAAGACCCTGCTGGAGACCGTAGTCTCCGAATACAAGGGGCACAAGAGCCTGTTCTATGTGCCCGTGCATGCAGAGCTGGTTGCCGGCGCCGTGCCGGTGGCGGGCAAGAAGGTGTCGGTCCCCGTGGGTCCCGCCGCCGGCCCCCACACCCAGCTGGCCCAGAACATTCTCTCCGCCTTTGCCGCCGGCGCCCGTATCTTTGAGCTTAAAACGGTGCAGATACTGGTGGGCAAGGAGCTGGGCATCGTAAAGCCCTGCATCTATGTGAAAGACGAGGCCTACAACACCGAGTGGTCCACCGAGCTCACCGTCCGGGAGGCCATGGAGGAGTACATAAAGGCCTATATCGCCATCAAGCTCTTTGCCAAAGAGTTCGGCTGGGACGACAGCTTCCAGTTCCATCTCAGCGTGGGCTACAACCTGGCGGGCATACAGAGCGGCGTCATCGACGATTTTCTCAACACCATGCAGGATGCGGGCAAGAGCCCCTTCTGGCGGCAGTGTCTGGATACGGCGGTGGATTGCCTGCACCTGTTCAAGAATGTGGACGAGGCCTTCATCCGGGGCCTTGACCCTCACGTATGCAGCCTGGTGACCCTGTCCACCATGCACGGCTGCCCCGCCGACGAGATAGAGCGCATCGCCGCCTACCTCATTGAGGAAAAGGGCTTCAACACCTATATCAAATGCAACCCCACCCTGCTGGGCTACGAGCGGGTGCGGGCCATGCTGGACAAGATGGGCTACGGCTACGTGAGCTTTGACACCAGCCACTTCGACCACGACATGAAGCTGCCCGACGCCGTGGCCATGGTCCGCCGCCTGATGGCCCTGGCGGAGAGCAAGGGTCTGGTCTTCGGCGTGAAGCTCACCAACACCTTCCCGGTGCAGATAGTCAGGGGCGAGCTCCAGGGGGAGGCCATGTACATGTCCGGCAAGCCCCTGTTCCCCATCGCCCTGCATGTGGCCTATGAGCTGAGCCTGGCCACCCAGGGGCGGCTGCCCATATCCTTCTCCGGCGGCATCGACAACCACAACATCACCGACGTGCTCTCCTGCGGCATAAAGCCTGTGACCCTGGCCACCTACCTGCTGAAAAGCGGCGGCTACAAGAACCTCACCAAGCTGGCAGCCCTCATACCCATGAGCATCCCGGAGCAGGTGGACTGCGCCAAGCTGGCAGAGCTTTGCGGCAAGGTGCTCTCCGACCCCCACTACATGAAAGAGCCGGAGCGGCCCCGGCCGGTGAAAAACACCGTGCCCCCCACGGCCTGCTTCAAATGCAAAAACTGTATGGACGTCTGCCCCAACCGGGCAAACTTCCCTCTGCCTGCTCTGAAGGCCGCCATACACATCGACTCCTACTGCAACGAGTGCGGCAACTGCGCCTGCCTCTGCCCCTTCGGCTACACCCCCTACAAGGATAAATTCACCTATTTTGAGACGGAAGCGGACTTTGATTCCTCAAGCAATAACGGCTTCCTGGGCCGCAGCAAGTTCCGTCTGGACGGCAAGGTGTTCACCGACCCCGCCCTGCTCCCGGAGCAGCTGCGCCAGGTCATAGACGCCTTCCTGGGCTGATATGAGCACCGTGATAAAAGGCGGCACCCTCGTCTCCTCCGGAGGGCTGCAAGCAGCCGACATACTCATCGAGGGGGAGAAGATAAGCGCCATAGGCCCGGAGCTCCGGGGCGAACGGGTGGTGGACGCCAGCGGCTGCCTGGTCTTTCCCGGCTTCATCGACGCCCACACCCATATGGAGATGCCCGTGTCCGGCACCGTCACTGCCGACAGCTTCCAAACCGGCACGGCGGCGGCCATAGCCGGGGGCACCACCACCATCCTGGACTTTGCCACCCAGGACAAGGGCGGCAGCCTGCAGCAGGCTTTGGATGTGTGGCACGGCCGGGCGGACGGGCACTGCTGGTGTGACTACGGCTTCCACATGGCCATATGCGACTGGAACGAGAACACCCGCGCCCAGCTGCGGGAGATGGCCGGGGCCGGGGTCACCTCCTTCAAATGTTATCTGGCCTATGACAACCTTATGGTCAGCGACGCCCAGCTCTGCGACATCCTCACGGAGATGAAGAAGATAGGCGGCATACTGGGAGTCCACTGTGAGAACGGTCCCGTGCTGGACCTGCTGCGGGAGAGAGCCGTCCGCTCCGGCAATGTCTCCCCCGCCTGGCACCCCCGTACCCGCCCGGCCCTCCTGGAGGGAGAGGCGGTGAGCCGCTTCCTGCGTCTTGCCGGTCTGGCGGGAGTCCCGGCCTGGGTGGTCCATCTCTCCACCGCCGACGGTCTGGAGGAGATACGCCTGGCCCGCCGCAGGGGGCAGGAGGTCTATGTGGAGAGCTGTCCCCAGTACTTCACCCTGGACGAGAGGCTGTATGAGTCTCCGGGCTTTGAGGGGGCTAAGTATGTGTGCTCCCCGCCCCTGCGCTCCCGGGAGGACCAGGCCGCCCTGTGGGAGGCCCTCTCCGCCGGGGAGATAGACCTGATCTCCACCGACCACTGCTCCTTCAATTTCAAAGGGCAGAAGGAGCTGGGGCTGAGGGACTTCACCCTCATCCCCAACGGCATGCCGGGCATAGAGCACCGGGCCGCAGTGATGTACACCGCCGGCGTGGCCACGGGACGCATCAGTGTTCAGCAGCTCTGCCGCGTGCTCAGCGAGACCCCGGCCAAGCTCTTCGGCCTCTACCCCACGAAGGGCCTGCTGGCTCCCGGCAGCGACGCCGACATCGCCATCTACGACCCACGGCGGGACAGCGTCATCACCGCCGCCCGTCAGCATCAAAACTGCGACTACAGCCCCTATGAAGGCTTTAAGACCTCCGGCTCCCTGCGGGACGTGTTCCTGCGCGGCGCACAGGTATTCAGGGACGGAGAGCTGAGCTTGCCCGGTATGGGCCGCTACCTCAGCCGTGGCCGGGCCTTCCATTCTCCGGAATAGCTCAGCTGTCCCAATTCTAATCTCGGAAGAAGGTTGAACTTGATGAAGGCAAATACAAATACCTCCGGCAGCCTCTTTGAACTCAGGGGGCGTCCCCCCATATCCAGCGCCCTGCCCCTGGCTCTGCAGCACGTTGTGGCCATGATAGTGGGCTGCGTGACCCCCGCCATCATCGTGGCCTCCGCAGTCAGCGGCGGCGGCATGGCGGATGCGGACAAGATAATCCTCATCCAGTCCTCCCTGGTCATCTCCGCCCTGTCCACCCTTCTGCAGCTCTTTCCCATAGGGAAAAAGGGCTCTCTGGGGCTGGGCTCCGGCCTGCCTATGATCCTGGGCGTGAGCTTTGCCTATGTGCCCACAATGCAGGCCGTGGCCGCAGGCTTCGGCGTGGCTACCATTCTGGGCTCCCAGGTGGTGGGCGGCCTTATAGCAATAGTCATCGGCTTTCTCATTAAGAACATACGTAAATACTTCCCGCCCCTGGTGACCGGCACCGTGGTCTTTACCATAGGCCTGTCCCTGTATCCCACCGCCATAAACTACATGGCCGGAGGCACCTCCAGCGCCAACTACGGCTCTTGGGAAAACTGGGCCATAGCCCTCTTCACCCTGGCGGTGGTGGTAGTGCTCAACCACTACGGCAAGGGCATACTGAAGCTGGCCTCCATCCTCATCGGCATCATCGTGGGCTATGCGGTCTCCGCCTGCTTCGGCATGGTGAGCCGTCTCCACCGCCGCCTACTTCCAGCTGCCCCGGCTCATGTACTTCGGCATCGACTTTGAGGTGTCCTCCTGCGTGGCCATGGGCGTGCTCTTTGCCATCAACTCCATCCAGGCCATAGGCGACTACACCGCCACCACCACCGGGGCCATGGACCGGGAGCCCACCGACAGGGAGCTGCAAAACGGCATCGTGGCCTACGGTCTCACCAACACCCTGGGCGCCTTCTTCGGCGGCCTGCCCACCGCCACCTACAGCCAGAACGTGGGCATAGTGGTCACCACCAAGGTCATCAACCGTTTCGTACTGGGCATGGCCGCAGTAATACTGGGCGTGGCCGGCCTGATACCCAAGTTCTCCGCCCTGCTCACCACCATCCCCTACTGCGTGCTGGGCGGCGCCACGGTGAACGTCTTCGCCTCCATAGCCATGACGGGCATCAAGCTCATATCCTCCGCTCACCTGAACTTCAGGAACTCCGCCATCGTGGGCCTGGCCGTGGCTTTGGGCATGGGC
>CASFJB010000009.1 GCA_949294945.1 uncultured Eubacteriales bacterium | reverse complement strand
GGCCCGCTTCTTGCTGTCCTATATTCCCCTCAGCGTATCACTTTTCCTCCCGGGCGCAGTTGGCGCTGCCCCGGCCCCGGAGCATTTCCAGGCCATGGTTCAAAGGCTCAATGACCGCCAGGAGGTTTTCCTCCGCCGCCTTCCTGCTGCCGGGGAGATTAACTATCAAACTGCGTCCCCTTATCCCCGCTGCGGAGCGGGACAGGCAGCCCCTGGGGGTTATCTTCATGCTCTCGGCCCTCATGGCCTCTGGGATGCCTGGGGTGGGACGCTCCACCACCGCCATGGTGGCCTCGGGAGTGATATCCCTGGGGGAGAAGCCGGTGCCCCCGGTGGTTAGTATCAGGGCAAGACCCAGCTTGTCGGCGCAGTTTATCAGCTCCGCCTTTATCATGTCCATATCGTCGGGCACCAGGGCACAGTGCCCCACTTCATAGCCCCGCTCCTTCAGCAGTCTGCACAGGTTGGGACCGCTGGTATCCTCCCGCTCCCCTCTGTAGCCCTTGTCGCTGACGGTTATCACCGCCGCCGTATAGCTCATGTCTCCGCCTCCATCTCAAAATCTCCGTGGACCCCGCCGCTTTTTCTTATCAGGCGGATGTCCGCTATCACCATATCCTTCTGTACCGCCTTGCACATGTCGTACACCGTGAGGGCGGCGGCGCTGACGGCGGTGAGGGCTTCCATCTCCACCCCGGTCCTGCCGTCGCAGCTCACCGTGGCTTCTATCTCCACGGAGAGCCTCCGCCGGTCCAGGCTCAGCTTCAGGTCGATGCCGTCTATGAGTATGGGGTGGCACATGGGGATGAGCTCCGGGGTGCGCTTTGCCCCCATCACCCCGGCCACCTGGGCCACGGTGAGCACATCCCCCTTTTTCATTCCTCCGCTTTCAATGAGGCGGAAAGTCTCCTCATTCACCAGCACCCGGCCCGCCGCCGTGGCGCTGCGCCGGGTGGGTGGCTTTTCCCCCACGTCCACCATTTTTGCCCGGCCCTGGTCGTTGAAATGGGTGAAGTCTCCCATACTCAGCCTCCTATCTGGTTCATGCTCCGCCCGGCGTGGCTGGGATTGTCCGCATCCAGCAGTCCGTGCCAGGCGGGCTTGTTGTATATCACCTTTTCCATCACGGAGCGCATCTGTTCAAAGTCCAGCCCCTTTATTCCGTACTCACTTGAGGAATGGAGGCAGGGCTTCAGTTTTCCGTCCGCCGTCAGGCGGATGCGGTTGCAGCTGCCGCAAAAATGGGCGTTCACCGGGCTTATGAGCCCGATGTTCCCCAGGCTCCCCGGCAGGCGGTAGAGCTTGGCCACGCCCCCGTCCGGCTCCGCCGGCTCAAGCTCAGCAAGCCGTTCCAGCACCCGGGTATAGGGAATGAAGGCCTTCTTCCCAAACTCCCCCGCTTCCATGGGCATTAGCTCTATAAAGCGCAGGTCCAGAGGATAGCGCCGCGTCAGCTCTGCCAGCTCCCCTATCTCATCGTCGTTGAAGCCTCCGATAAGCACGGAGTTTATCTTCACCTTCTCAAAGCCCGCCTCCAGTGCGGCCCGTATGCCCTCCGCCGCCTGGTCCAGGCTGCCTGTGCGGGTGATGTAGGCATACTTGTCCCTGTCCAGAGTGTCCAGGCTGATGTTCAGCCGCCGCACTCCCGCCTCCCTCAGAGGCCTTGCCAGCTCCGGAAGGAGAGTGCCGTTGGTGGTGAGACAGAGCTCCTCTATCCCCTCCACCGCCGCTGCCCGGCGGCAGATGGACAGAATGTTCTTCTTCACCAGGGGCTCCCCTCCGGTAATGCGCAGCTTGCTTATCCCCAGGGACGCGGCGGCCTCCACCGCCCTTATCATCTCGTCCTCGGTGAGCATATCCTCATGGCGTTTTTTACATACGCCCTCCGCCGGCATGCAGTATCGGCAGCGGAGATTACAAAGCTCCGTTACCGACAGGCGCATGTAGCTTATTTTCCGTCCGTATTGGTCGATCATCTCTCTTCAAATCTCCGCTTTCAGTATTCCAGGTCTATTATCTCCCCGGGCCTGTCCAGGGTATAGCCGCCCATGGACTCTATCTTCTCCCGGAAGGCGGCGCTCTTCAAGGTAGCCACCAGCTGCCGCAGCATGGGGCTGTCCCAGGCATGGTCCGGGATGAGCAGGTCGTACTCCTCTGTACACACCGGCAGAAAGTCCAGCCCGTAGAGCTTTGCGGCGGAGTATATGCCCATGCCCGCATCCGCCGAGCCGCAGGCTATCTGGGCCGCCACGCTGGTGTGGGTCAGCTCCTCCCGCTCATAGCCGTATACCTTGGCCGGATCTATGCCCTCTTTCTTGCACAGATAGTCCGCCAGTATCCTTGTGCCGGAACCCTTTTGCCGGTTTACATAACGCACACCCTCTCCGGCGATGTCCTTAAATTCCAACATCTTCAGGGGATTGCCCTTTTGCAGCATCAGGCCCTGTTGGCGGCCTACGCAGCGCAGGAGGCGGACGCCGCCTTTAGGGAAGTATTTTCTTATGAAGGACAGGTTATATTCCCCGGTCTCGGTGTCCAGCAGGTGGCAGCCGGCGGCGTGGGCTTCTCCCCGGCGTATGGCCATGATGCCGCCCATGGAGCCCACGTGGGAAGAGCTCATATAGACCCTGGGGTCCTCCAGGTGCATCATGTTTGCCAGCTCGTCCAGCAGGGGATCGTGGCTGCCTATGACCATCAGAGTGTTTTTCAGCCGCTCTTCCCGGCTCAGCAGTTCCACTTCCACCTGCTCCCCCGCCTCATAGCCTTCCGAGCCCTGGGGCACGGTCAAAATACCGTCGGCCTTCATGAAGGAGCTGACCACGCCGCTGCCCCGGCTGAGGGGAGAGGCCATGAGCCTGTCTCCCACATAGCCCATGCGCACCCGGACGAATTCCTGGTACTTCAGGCTGGATACCACGGGGCGGGTGAGCGTGGCCGACACGGTCTTTTTCTGGGCGGGGCTGCGGTGGAACCAGCAGTCAATAAGGGGCCTCAGCAGCTGCTCTATGACTATTATTCCCGAGACGGGATAGCCTGGCACCCCCAGCACCGGCTTCGCCCCCAGGCAGCCCAGGATGGCGGGCTTGCCCGGCTTTATGGCTATGCCGTGGTAAAGCACCTGGCCCAGCTCCGCTATGACGGCGGCGGAGTAATCCTCCCGGCCGGCGGAGGAGCCGGCATTGAGGATGACCATGTCGCACTCCTCTCCGGCCTTGGCCAGGGCCCGCCGTATATCCTGGAAGCGGTCCGGCACGATGGGATAGACCCGGCTCTCCGCCCCCCACTTATCCAGCATGGCGGAGAAGATGGAGGAGTTGAACTCCAGGATGTCCCCGGGCTCAGGGTCGTCGCAGGGGGGGATTATCTCATCTCCGGTGGGAATAATGCCCACCAGAGGCTTTTTGATCACCTCCAGCTCCAGAACGCCTCCGGCCAGCATGGCGCCTATGGCCGCCGGGCTCAGCTCCATGCGCTCCCCCAGTATCATCTCCCCGGCGCAGATGTCCTCGCCTATCTGGCGGATGTGCTGCCAGGGGGCGGCGGGGGCGTGGATGCTTATGGAGCCGTCGGGCTCTCTCACTATGTCCTCCACCATTATTACCGCATCCCGGCCCTGGGGTATGGGGTCGCCGGTGTCCAGCTCTATAAACTGCTCCGGCTTCAGGTTCACCGGGGTGGTCTCGGTAGCGCCGAAAGTGTCCCGGGCCCTCACCGCCACCCCGTCCATGGCGCTGGCTGCATAGTGGGGGGCGCAGATATTGGCGTACACCGGCTCTGCACTTATCCTTCCGCAGGCCCGGTATACGGGTATGGTCTCGGTCTTTGAGGCAAAGCCCTTTTCAAGCAGCAGCTCTATATAGTCCTCTCTGGCTTTTTCCAGAGAGGTGTTGGTCAGATATTCAAAAGCCATGTTTCACTCTCCTGTTATAAGCTGGATCTCCGCACCCTGGGGCAGGCCCTCACAGTCCCGGTCTATGGCAAAAAAGCCTTCCGCTCCTGCCAGAGAGCTGATAAGCCCGGACTTGCTGCGTATGGGCCGGGCCCAGAGTTCTCCTTCCTTCCGCTCAAGCCTGAGGCCCTGGTACTGGGCCCGGCCGTGGTTTGCGCTGACGCTCTCGGTAAGGCGGGCGCTGAGGCTATAGCTCTCCCTCTCCCTGCCCATGAGCCGGGACAGCAGGGGCAGCACGAAAAGCTCCGTCACGAACCAGGCCGCCACCGGATGTCCCGGCAGGCCCACCAGGGGCTTCACCCCGGCTTTGCCCAGGATGGTGGGTTTGCCCGGCTTTATGGCTATGCCGTGGAGCAGCAGCTCCCCCAGGCTTTCTATTATGCGGCAGGCGGCGTCCTTTGCCCCCACGCTGCTGCCTCCCGAAAGCAGCACTGCATCACAGTCTCTCAAAGCCTGTTCCACCGTTGCCCGGAGCTTTTCCTCCTCATCTTTCACAATGCCGTAACTGACGGCCTCCCCTCCGAAGGTACGGAGCAGCGCTATGAGCATGGGCCCGTTCACGTCCCGCACCTGGCCGGGCCCCGGCTTTTCCTCCGGGGTCACCAGCTCGTCCCCGGTGGAGATGACGGCCACCCTCAGTTTTTTCACCACCGGCACCCGGACCCGGCCCATAGCCGCCAGAGCCCCGATGTCCCGGGAATTCAGCACCCGGCCCTTTTCCAGCACGATCTTTCCGGGATGTACGTCGCCTCCTCTGAATATCAGATTCTCTCCCGGAGCGGTGCTCTTGCCTATGCCTATGGTGCCGTCGCCGTAGTCCTCGGCATATTCCAGCATCACCACGCTGTCCGCTCCGTCGGGTATGGCTCCGCCGGTGGGTACGGCACAGCAGCAGCCCCTGTCCAAGGTGAAGTCCGCCGCCTCCCCCATAAGCACCTCCCCGGTGCAGCGCAGTATGGCAGGGATGGATTCCGAGCATCCGAAGCTGTCCTCCGCTTTCAGGGCATAGCCGTCCACCGTGGAGCGGTGAAAGTCCGGCACGTATTCCTCCGCAGTTATATCCTCCGCCAGTACCCGGCCCGGAGCCTCTTCCAGAGCTATGAGTTCGGTCCTGCCGGGCAGGGGGCGGAATTCCTTCTCGATTATTGCCAGAACTTCTTCCGGCGTCTTTACTCTCAGCATTTTGTACCTCTGCCGCCGTTCAACTTAAAGCCTCTCGGATGCCAGTCCGCGGTCACCGAAAAGCATGTACTAAAATTTTTCCCGTTCCGTCATATTTTCTGTATTATACTCCTTTGGGTAAGCTGCGCACAAGTATTTAATGAAAATTGTAACGGATATCCCATTTTATGGTATAAGTTTCAGAAGCTTGGACTTGACGGGGGTGCTGTAAAAAAAGTATAATAATAAAGGATATAGAGCAGTATCGCAGTCTCTTTTATATTGCAGTCCCCTTCTCTCAGGACCACGGCGTCATTTCAGTTCATACAGTCTCTTTCCGGTATTACCTGAGGCCTGAAGCCTTTACGGAATATTTCCCTGCACTTTCTTCCCCAAGCGGAGATTAATTTGCACGAAAGGAGAGAAGTCATGATAGAAGTTCGTCTGTTCGCCACACTGCGTCAAGACCGGGAAAGATCCATTATGCTTGACAGCAAGGATTTTCCCACTGTACAGGATGTGCTCACTCACCTGGATATTCTTCCGGGAGAGGTGTCCATTCTTCTGGTCAACGGTTTTCACAAGAGCTTGGAGGCCCAGTTGGTGGATGGGGACGTTGTCGCCCTCTTCCCCCCTGTAGGAGGTGGCTGAAATGGAAAGACGCTATGAGAGGAATATCCCGGCGCTCTCCGACCAGGAGTGCCGCCTGCTGCGCAGCAAGAGAGTCGCCGTCATAGGCTGCGGCGGTATCGGCGGCTACCTCATTGAGCTGCTGGCCCGCATCGGCGTGGGCTATATACGCACCGTAGACGGCGATGTGTTTGAGGAGAGCAATTTTAACCGACAGCTTTTAAGCGAGCAGCCCCTCATGGGCCGCCCGAAGGCCAGGGCCGCCGAAGCCCGGGTCCAGCGCATCAACCCCAGGATAGAGGTGGAGCCCGTGGCCGCCTACCTGGATAACAGCAACGCCAAGGATATAGTCTCCGGCTGCGACCTGGTTCTGGACGGGCTGGACAACATCCCCGCCCGGCGCATTCTGGCCGCCGCCTGTACCGAGGCCAACATCCCCTATATCCACGGGGCCATATCCGGCTGGGTAGCCCAGGTGGGCATCTCCATGCCCGGCGACGGGCTGATAGATGTGCTTTATCCCCAGGGCGTCAGCTTCCGGGACAGGAGCGTCCTCAGCTTTGCTCCTTCCCTCTGCGCTTCCGTCCAAGCCGCTCTGGCGGTGAAAATGCTTATCGGCCGCCCGGTGGAGACCGGGACCATCTATTACTTTGACCTGCTTAATCAGGAGTTTGAAACTGTTAAGCTGGACCTGGGCAAGAAAGATTGAGCACCAACACGATCTAACTGGAGTATAAAAATGTTTATCCCCGGACGCTCAGTGTCCGGGGATATTTTGTATCGCCCGCTGTCCCTACTTTATTTCTGCAAGGCTGGCCGGCATGTAAGCTCCAGGGATGCCCTGGGGCACGGTGGTCAGCCAGGCCTCCTCCAGGGGGAAGGCATCGTCTATGGCATAGCCCAGGCAATAGCTCAAGGTCTCCCCCGGTAAGATCTCCACCAGACTATACTGCCCACCGCCCTATGGGCCGGAATAGGCTATGTTGTCCGTGTAGGAGTTGTCCTCGTCCCTTATCGTCTTACCGGCGTTTATAAGGTGGAGCTGGCAGTTTGCAAACAGGTTCGTGCCAGGGCCGGTGTCAACGTCCCCGCCATTGCGGTTGGTCACTGTTATCTTCACTGTCAGAAGCCGGACTCCGTCTATAAGTTCCCCGCTGTCCCGGTCAAAATAATCCGGATAGGATATGGTTTTCAGTGTTCCGTTTTCTTCCCTGCTCACCACACTGTGCTCCAGAAACTGCTCCGGCTCCCAGCCGGCGGCATAGATGTTATTTGTCAGGCTCAGCTCCTCCACAGTTATTTCCAGTCCTGAATTTGTAGGGCTGTAGGGATTGCCCCGGAAGCTCTCCCCCATGTCCACAGTCCCGGCGGCTATGTTGTTTCTCCGCTCCTGCATCTCCCCGCCGGTGGGAGGTAGCGGCGTGGGGCGGGGCTGCATGGCATCCTCGTCCACCTGGGATTTCTCCCCCAGGCCCAGGAAGTTTATCCCCTCGGCAATTTCCTCCAGCTTTTCTTCTGTCAGCTGCTCGTCAAAAGAGTACAGTCCCATGGCCACAAAGGCGGCAGGCCCGTCGTAAAACAGGGCGGCGGAACCCGCTCCGTCATCCACTATGAGGATATTCAGGCCCTGGGCAGTGGTATACACCCGCTCATGAAGCTGCTTGTCAGAGGCAAATTCCAGATTTCCCTGGGCAAAGTACCCTTTCACGTTGCGCCACAGCTCCGTACTGATTATCCCCCGGTCCGGACCGAAGCTTACATAACCACAGCCGCCAGCCAGGCTTTCAGCCGCAAAGGGCGCTGAGGCGGCATGCTGTTCCAGGCGGCCATATAACTGTCCGCCACGCATTCCTCGCTGTCCCTGGAGTCGGAGACTATGTTCATGCTTATGCTCCTGCACAGCCCGCCGTATTTCATATTCGTCTGAGTTATGGCCTCCTGGTCCCGCAGCCAATACAGCTCTATTATTTTACTGTCGTCCATACAAACCTCCTGTGAGTGCTCTCATCTGTATAGTTGCGGTTTCGGCCTTTCGGATTACAGGGACTGAAAAAAATCCCCGGGGCCATTGTATCACGGTCCCGGGGAAAGGTATTCTGTTTTTTACGCCGGGGCTTCAGCTCTCTATCAGGCCCTGTTCCACCAGGAACTCATGGGCCACCTCAGCCGGGTTCCGGCCCAGGCTGTCCACCTCATAGTTCAGCTCCCGCATCACCTCGTCGGACAGTACACTGCACAGCATCTCCAGCACCGGCTGCAGTTCCGGGTATTTGTCCAGAGTCTCCTGGCGCACCAGAGGCACGGCATAGTAGGGCACGAAAAAGCTCTTGTCGTCCACCAGGGTGCCCAGCTCATAGGTTTTCAAAAGCCCATCGGTGGAGAAGGCGGTGATGATATCCGTCTCGTAATTCGTCACGGCGGAGTAGCGCATGCCGCCGTCCAGCACCCTTATGTCCGAAAAGCTCAGGTCATAGGCTTTTTCCAGGCCCAGCCAGCCGTCCTCCCTGTTGGAGAACTCCGGCGTCGGGGAGAACATCAGCTCGTCCCCCAAGCCCTTCAAATCGCTTATGCACTCTATGCCATATTCTTCCATAACATCCGGCATCATGGCAAGCACATAGGTGTTATTGAAATTCAGCTCTCGCAGCACGGCAATATCAAACTGCTCAGCCATCTGCTCTCTTACAGTCTGATACACATATTCCCGGTCGGACACGGCCTCGTTGTTGAGCATGCTCACAAAGGCAGTGCCGGTGTAATCTATGTACAGGTCGATATCCCCGCTCTTGATCGCCTCAAAGCAGATCTGAGTGCCGCCAAGGTTGATGCGCCTGTCCACCTTGATGTCGGTGTTGCCTTCAATCAAGTCGGAGACCATATAGCCCAAGACCTGCTGCTCGGTGTAGTTTTTGGAACCCACGCTGATGACCTTCTCCTCTCTGCTGAAGGCATTGACGGCCATGGCGCCCAGAGACACCACCAGCACCAATGCCACGGCGGCAAAGGCTATGCGGCGGCTGCGGCGCAGGCGCATATTGGTGTTCTTGTCCAGCTTTACGCTGCCCAGGCGGAAGCTCACCGGGGTGACCAGTTTCTCCACCCGGCCCACCAGGAAATCCATCAGCAGGGCCAGCAGGCAGGAGGGTATGGCCCCGGCCAGGATAAGGTTGTTGTTCAGGGTCTGGATGCCGGAATATATCAGGTAGCCCAGGCCCCCGGCCCCCACAAAGGCCGCAATGGTCACCAGGCCCACCGCATTGACCGAGGCAATGCGTATGCCTGCCATTATCACCGGCAGCGCCAGGGGGAAGCGCACCTGCCACAGCACCTGGAGCTTTGTCATGCCCATGCCCTTGGCCGCCTCCAGCACATCGGCGCTGATGCCTTTGAGGCCGGTATATGTATTTTTCAGTATGGGCAGCAGCGCATAGAGCACCACAATAAAGATGGTGGGCAGACTGCCTATGCCCAGCAGGGGTATGAGGAAGCCGAAGAAGGCCAGGCTGGGCACCGCCTGCACCACATTGGCCACCCCTATCACCGGCTTGTTCAGATGCTTGACGCTGGCTATCAGCAGCCCCAGAGGCACGCCTATCGCCACGGCGCAGGCCACAGCCAGCAGCGTCAGCTCCACATGCTCCACCAGAGCCTGGATTATCTGGTCCTGGCGGTATACCACATATTCAAAGAAATTCATGCTGCCGCCCTCCTTATGCGTCGATAAATCTGGCCCCCAGCGTGGTCACAAGGCTGCTGGTGGTTATCACTCCCGCCAGCTCCCTGTCCTGTCCCAGTACCGGGATGGCGGATATCTGATTGTCCTTGAGGGTGCGCAGCAGATTCACTATGGAGTCGTCCCTGGAGATGCTTATGCACTGGGTGTCCATGCAGTCTCTCACCAGGGCGTTCTTGTCCTGGGCCTGGCGTATCATGCGGGCGCTTATTATGCCTTTGAGCTGGTGTCTGGAATTGACCACCATGAGGCTGTCCACCTTGCTCTGGCGCATGACCTCTATGGCCTGGAGCAGGGTATGCTCCCCTCTGGTGGTCACCGGATCGGATATCATTATGTCCCCGGCCTTTATCAGCTCCGGGCTGTTCCATATCCGGTTGCGGCCCACAAATTCGCTGACAAAGCCGTGGGCCGGATTTTTGAGTATCTCCTCGGGAGTGCCGTACTGGAGTATCTTCCCGCCGTTGAGTATACATATCCTGTCGGCAATTTTTATCGCCTCGTCCATATCGTGGGTGACAAAGACTATGGTCTTGTGCAGCTGCCCCTGCAGCTCCACCAGCTCATCCTGGAGCTGGGAACGGGTGATGGGGTCCAGGGCGGAGAAGGGCTCGTCCATGAGTATGATGTCCGGGTCGGTGGCAAAGGCCCGGGCGACGCCTATCCGCTGCTGCTGGCCGCCGGAGAGCTGTATGGGATAGCGGTGGAGAAACTCCTCCGGGTCCATGCCCACCATCTCCATCATGGCCAGAGTCCTGCGCTTTATTTCCTCCGGCGGCATCTTTTTCAGCTTGGGCACTACCTGTATGTTTTCCTCTACGGTCATGTGGGGGAAAAGCCCCGTCTGCTGTATGACGTAGCCGATGTTCCGCCTCAGGCTTATCACATCCTGCTCCATGATATTCACCCCGTCTATGAGGATCTTCCCAGAGCTGGGCTGGATGAGCCTGTTGATCATTTTCAGGGTGGTGGTCTTGCCGCAGCCCGACGGCCCTATCAGCACTACCAGCTCCCCCTTGTTTATGGTCAAGTCCATTTCCTGGATGACCATATCCTGCTTGTAATACTTGGAGACTTTGACAAATTCTATCAATGACATTCCGCCTTTCCTGTCCGCCGATATCAGCGCCATATTTTTATATTTATTATACTATATCCCAGGCTTCAGCACAATACTCCTTTATTGGCGTATTTTATGGAATTAATTTATAATTACCAGATAATTACACAGAAAAAGTTCTGTTTTTTCACTTATTGCCTGTTGCCTCCCCCATGTAGTGCGGGACTTTTGTTCCGATAAAAGGGCATAAATATACTGTAAAAAAATTTTTTTATCCGTTAAGAAAACTGAATCACCCCTGATATCCCGCTCTTTTACCGCTGCGGGAAGGCGTAAAAAGGCCCCGGGGGAGAGCTTCTCCCCCGGGGCCGAGATAAGATCGAGGCCGGACGCCCCTCCTGGGGGCTCCGGCCTCGTGCCTGTTGATGTAAATGCTTCAAGCCCGCCCGGCGGAGCGGCTCATTTGCTGTAGACTTCTATCTCCATGTCGGACATGGGGTAGGAGCAGCAGGGGTGAAAGTAGTGGAACTGCCGGTCGCCCAGGCGCAGCTTCTCATAGCGGTTGGCGTGGTACTCTCCCTTGATGAGGCGGCTGCGGCAGAAGCCGCAATAGCCCACCCGGCACTTGTTGTTCACCGCCAGGCCGCCTCTCTCGAAGGCGGTGAGCACCGTCTCGTCGCTGCGGGCGGGAATGGTGAATACCTCGTCCCGGTAGCGGACGGTGAGGGTATAGTCCACCGGCTTCCCGGCGTCATACACGTCCTCGGTGCGCTCCATGCGGATGAACTTTCTCTCCAGATTCAGCTTGGGCAGCTCCTTGTCCAGATAGTCGCACATGGCGCCGGGTCCCACCACATACACGGAGAAGGGCTCCTCCCCGGCGTATTTCTTTATCAGCTCCGCAGACAGGAAGCCCTGTTCAAAGCCGGGCTTCGCCTCGTCGCTGAGGACATAGACCACCTTCACCTTGTCGCAGCCGGCGGCTATGGCGTCAAAGTCCGCTTTGAACACCAGATCCGCTTCCGTCCTTGCGCCGTAGAGCAGGGTCAGCTCAAAGTCCTCGCTGCCCTCCTGTATGGCCTTGGCCATGGACATGAAGGGGGTGATGCCGCTGCCTCCCGCAAGGCCCACAATGCGGCGGCAGTCCCTTATGGAGGAGTGGGTGATGAAGCCGCCGGGCTCGGTGGCCAGGATACTGTCCCCAACCTTGGCCTCGTTGTGGAGCCAGGCGGACATGAAGCCGCCTTCTTTCAGCTTGACGGTGACCCGGTACTTCCCCTCCAGGGCCTCCTTAGGGCTGGAGGACAGGGAGTAGGTGCGGCGGGCCACGGAGCCGGCCAGCTCCGTTCTGATGTTTATATAGCTGCCGGCCTTGAAGGGGGCCAGCTCCTTGCTGCCCTTGTCGGTATCCGGCGCCAGGATGAAGCTCTTTGCGTCATGGGTCTCCTGGACGATCTCGGCAATCTTCAGCTGCTGTACCTTGGGATGCAGCCGCTGGGCCAGCACATTGGCCCTGTCGGTGGAGGGCAGAGGCTCTGCCGGGGCGGAAGCAATCATCTCCGCCCGGTTTTTCTTCAGGTCCCTGAACTTAAGCATGTCAAAGACGCCGATAAGACTTACCTTCACATTCATCTCACTCTGCCTCCTTTTTCATGTCCATAAGGGTGAACTTGGCCGCCAGGTCTCCCGACTGATAGGATGAGTTGTAGCCGGAGCCACGCATGGCATGGCCGCCGCAGAAGTGCAGGCCGGGCAGGTGTTTCTCGTTGTACATGCTCATGATGCGGGGCATCATATTGTCCAGCCCCGTGAGCAGGTAGCCGTAGATGCTGCCCTGGGGCGACCCGGTATAGTGGGCGTAAGTGACGGGGCTGCCTATCTCTATCTCCTCTATGGCGTCCCTTATCTTCGCTCCCGTAGCCTTTTCAAAGGCGTCTATCATCTGGCTGCCCATTTCCTCCTTCAGGTCGAAGTAGTTCTCCGGCGTGGCCGCCTCGCAGAAGCAGTCGCTGAAGAGGAGGGAGGTAAAGTACATTATGGTGGTGCCCTTCGGGGAGCAGTCGGGCAGGGCATTGTTAAGGCAGACGGTGACCTGGGAGGGGTTGTCCATGGTCTTCATCAGCTCAAACTCTTTCTTTGTATCCAGGCTGTCATAGATGAAATAGCTGTAGTCCGTGAGGCCCAGCTCCTGGGGGGATTTGTTCAGGCCCAGGAACATGGATACTCCCCGGCCTGCCAGGCTGCGGGCATTGGCAAGCTTCAGCTCCTCAGGGGGTATGCAGTCCTTATCCACCATATGGCCGTAGACCTTGTGGGGGGAGGCGTTGCTGATGACATGGGAGGTCTCCACCTCCTTGCCGTCGGCAAAGCGGACTCCGGCCACCTTGCCTTCTTTGGTGATGATGTGCTCGGCCTCGCTGTTATACCATATCTCGCCGCCCTTTTCCAGAATGGTGTCCGCCAGGGCGCAGCTTATGCCGTGGGAGCGGGTCTTGGGTATCTGGGCGCCCAGGGTGATATACAGGTTCACCATCAGGGCATAGTGGAGGAAGCTGAGCTGGTCCTCCGGAGCGCCCAGGTAAGACCAATAGACGTTCAGGATATCCTGGGCCTTTCTGGGCATCTTTATGGCTTTGAGCACCGTCTCCACAGGGTAGGCCGCAGTGCGCATGAAGTTGGGGTACTCGCTTTTCAGCACCGCCGTATCCGGGTTGCCCCGCATCTTGGTGAGATAGGCCATGGCCCGGCGGGACTCGTCGGCCAGGGCGAAGAAGGTCTCCACCGATTTGCGGCTGCCGGGGACATAGCTCTCCATCTTGTCGGTGAACTCCTTCACGCCGAAGGGCATGGTATAGTCCTCTCCGGTGCTGAGAGTGATGGTACGGAAGGCCTCCGGCACGGTGACGAACTCCAGCTTGTCCAGCACGCCCAGTTCTTCAAACAGAGCATACAGGTTCCCGCTGTTGCCGGGGGTCCCGAAGTCGCACAGCTCGTGGAGGGAGGCCTCAAACTCGAAGCGCCCCCGGATAAAGCTGGTTGCAAAGCCGCCGGGGAGATTGTGCTTCTCCGCCAGCAGCACCTTTTTCCCTGCATTTGCCAGGGTCAGCGCCGCCGCAAGTCCGCCGTTTCCGGCGCCGATAACTACGGCGTCATAGTGTAAAGCAGCCATGGAAATCACCTTTCCTTTCCAGTCTCGTTTTTTCTTTGACACATCGTGATTATAATATATCTCGTCTGAAAATGGAAGCGCGAAAAGGCCGGGAATGCCTTTTAGAATGTAAATTTTTTTACATGTCCAAAAGTTGGGCTCGCTCCCGCCTCCTGAGGATCAGCAGATAGCCCAGGCACAGGAGGAAATTCACCAGGGCCGAGATAGGCACCGCCAGGCTTATGAGGAACATTCCGGTGTCCGGCAGCCGGCTGAGGTAATAGGACAGGGGTATGCGCACCAGGAAGGCGGAGGCCAGGCCCTGGGCCATGACGAAGGCGGTGTGCTCCCGGCCGTTGAAGTAGCCCAAAAAGCAGAAGACCACGGAGCAAATCACATACTCTATGCCGCTGCCCCGGAGGTAATCCGCAGTTGCCTCAATGACCTGGGGGTCATTTTCAAAGATGGAGGCCAGCAGGCTGCCCCCGAAAAAGGTGAGCAGGAACATGGTCGTACCGAATATCAGGGATATTAGAGAGGCCTGGTACAGGGCACGGTCTGCCCGCTGCCGGTTCCCGGCCCCCATGTTCTGGGCCACGAAGCCGGACAGGGCGGACATGAAGGCCATGGGCACTATGGACAAAAAGGCGAAAAGCTTTTCCGCTATGCCCACCCCCGCAGAGGCGATGAGGCCCAGGGTATTGACTATGCCGGTGATTATCAGGAAAGACAGGCTGGTCAAAAAGTCCTGAAGAGCTATGGGCGCCCCCACCCGTAGTATGCCGCTCACGCTTCCGCCGCCCCGGCTGAAGTTCTCCTTTACGGAAAAGGGCAGAGGATGGCGGCGCATATAGTTCAGGGAGAAGAGCACGCTCACGCCCTGGGCCAGCACCGTGGCCAGAGCCGCTCCGGAGGCGGCCATATTGAAGCCTCCCACAAAGACCAGGTCCAACACCACATTCACCATGCAGGCAATGGACACGAATATGAAGGGGGAACGGGAGTTGCCTATGCCCCGGAATATGCCGCTTATGCCGTTATAGGCGGTGATAAAAACTATGCCCCCGGAGCAGATGCGGATATACCTGACAGTCTCCGGCACGGCCTCCTCCGGCACATTCAGCAGCGCCGCCGCCTGAGGGGCAAAGGCCAGCATCAGTCCGGTGAGAAGTATGGCGACCAGGGCAAAGAGGCGTATCTGTCCGGCCACCACTTCTCCGGCCGTCCTTCTGTCTCCGGCGCCTATGGCCTTGCCCACCAGCACCGTCACCCCCATGGTCAGGCCGCTTATAAGCCCGGTGAGCACCTGCATGGCCTGGCTGCCGGTGGCAACGGCGGAGACGCTGGCCGTGGGGGAATAGTGTCCCACCACCGCCAGGTCCACCCCGCCGTAAAGGGCCTGGAGCAGCAGAGAGAGCATCAATGGCAGGGCAAAGCGGACAAGGGGGCTGAGTATGGGTCCGGAGAGAAAGGCGTTATCCTCCTGCCGGCTGCGGTTTTCCTTCATTTTTATCCTCCCGGTATTGCATGAGATATATAATGTAAAAAAGAAAAAGCCAACAAGCATACACTTGTTGGCGATAATGTATCAAACGAAGTACCCTAGGTACATGAATATTTTACCACAGGGATGGGAAAAGTCAAGATTTTTAACTCCATCTTAACATCTCCGGCGGGCTTTCGACCTCTTACCCCGTTGACAAGGGCAGGTCCCTGGTTTATACTTTTCATCACTACATTTTATTAAAAAGGAGGCCGGTCTCATATAATGGACAGCGGCGACAGTGACCCCGGAAGTAAGCCCAAGGCTATAATCATATACCTTTTGGAATAGGCAGGCTGGCACTCGTGGCATCTTTGTATGTGTCACGGGCTGTGGTCTGTGTTTTTTTATATCTTAAGCCCTTGGTCAACCAAGGTGCAAAATAGTTTTTGAAAGAGGTTCAGTAAAATATGGGCTCATCCCTGATATTTCTGTTATTTATTCAAATAGTTCTTATTGCTCTCAACGCCGTTTTTGCCAGTGCCGAGATAGCCGTGCTCACGGTGAACGAGGCCAAGCTGGAGCGCATGGCCCAGCAGGGCAACAAACGGGCCGGACGGCTCTTCCGCCTCACCCGTGAGCCGGCCAAGTTCCTTGCCACCATCCAGGTGGCCATAACCCTCTCCGGCTTTTTGGGCAGCGCCTTTGCCGCCGACAATTTCTCCGACCCTCTGGTGGACCTTATCCTGGGGCTGGGAGTGAACATCCCCCGCGCTTCTCTGGATGTTATAGCGGTGGTGCTCATCACCCTCATTCTCTCCTACGTCACCCTGATTTTCGGCGAGCTGGTGCCCAAGCGCATAGCCATGAAGCGCAGCGAGCAGATAGCCATGGGCATCTCCGGCATAGTCAGCGGCATCTCCGTAGCCTTCAAGCCCCTGGTGTGGCTGCTCAGCGTTTCCACCAACCTGGTTTTGCGCCTGTGCGGCATCGACCCCAACGAGGCGGAGGATCAGGTCAGCGAGGAGGAGATACGGATGATGGTTGACGCCGGCAGCGAAAAGGGCACCATAGACCATCAGGAGAAAGAGTTCATCCAGAACGTCTTTGAATTCAACGACATCATGGTGGGCAACATCTCCACCCACCGCACCGACGTGGTCATCCTCTGGCTGGAGGACGGCGATGAAGTATGGGAAAGGACCATACACGAGAGCCGCCACACCCTCTACCCCGTCTGCGACGGCTCCCCGGATAAGATAGTTGGCATACTCAATGCCAAGGATTATTTCCGCCTGGACGACAAGTCCCGGCAAAGCGTAATGGCCCGGGCAGTCCACCCGGCCTACTTCGTGCCGGAGACCGTAAAGGCGGACCTGCTGTTTCGCAACTTGAAAAAGACCCGGAACACCATGGCAGTGGTCATGGACGAATACGGCGGCATGGTGGGCATCATAACCCTCTATGACCTTATTGAGGAGCTGGTGGGAGACCTGGGGGATGAACCCGACGACCCGGGCGACCCGGAACCCTACATTGAGAAGCTGGACGGCGGACTGTGGAAGCTGGTGGGCAATGTGCCGCTGAAGGATATCCACGAGGCCACCGGCCTGGAGCTCTGCTCCGAGGACTACGACACCTTCACCGGCTTTGTCTTTGACGCCCTGGGCACCATACCCGACAACGGGGAGCAGAACATAGATCTGGAGCTGAAGGGCATGAAGATACATATTAGCCGCATCCTGGACCACCAGGTGGATCTGGCCACCATTGCCGTCCCCATGGAAGCGGAGGCCGGTGAGGACTGAAGATTCCGGAGCTTTCGGATATTAAAAAGGGTACCGCATCATCTGCGATACCCTTTTAGTATGGTCTATAAAATCATTCGCCAATCTCTTTATCCGAGAACTTAACTGTCACGGCCTGTACCAGGTCCATGCCCTCAAAAAGGGACACATCGAAATAATCCCCAGGCGTATAGCTGCGCATGCTTGTCCCGCTGTCGTAGACCATAATGGCCAGGGGGATCTCCTCATTGAGCCGGATGGGCTGGAATTGCGTCAGGAATGCTTTGGTGCTTCCCAGGGCTTCCGCCTTAAACTCTATCTTCTCCGAGCTGAAAGAGCCCCGCCCGGCACAGTTTATATTAAAGTCTATGCTGTAATCCTCCCTCAGTTCCATGGCGATGGTACCGGACAAGCTGGATACAGGCTGGCGCTCTGCACCAATGGACATGGCTCCGCTTCCCGTGACCTCCCAGGTTCCTGCATCCGTGAGGCGGCAGGCAGTGACCTCTATGGTGATGGCTTCCTCCGGAGCAAGGAATGCAAAAAGTCCGGCACTGTCCTCCATGCCGAAGGCGCCCAGCAGCTCCTGCTGGTCCTGGGAAAGCTCATAGGGAGCAATGCCCTCCTCCGCCGGTATGCCGGGGCCTGTCTCTCCCCTGGAGCAGCCGCACAGCAGCAGCGCAAGGCTCAGCAGCAGCAAAATTCGCTTCATCAGTTTTACCTCCTTTTGGGTACTGAGCTTTCATTCTGTTTACATTTTACCATAGTCCCGGGAGTTTTTAAACTATTTTTGCGGTTTTATATCCCCATGGGATGTTCCATGACAAAGCGCCGGGCCCGGAGCTTGCATAGCCCTGGGCCCGGCGCCGTCTGTTCAGTTTTTACAGCATCTCTGCCAGTTCATAGATAAGACGGCTGCTCTTGTCCCAGCCCAGGCAGGCGTCGGTGATGGACTTGCCGTAGCAGCCTCCGCCCACGCTCTGGGCCCCGTCCTCTATATAGCTCTCTATCATCAGGCCCTTAACCAGCTTGCCCACCCGGGCATTGAGCTGGCGGTTGACCACTATCTCCTTGGCGATGCGCACCTGCTCCAGAGGCTGCTTGCCGGAGTTGGAGTGGTTGCAGTCGATAATGACGGCAGGGTTGCTGAGCCCCGGATTCTCCCCATAGAGCTGGCTCACCAGGAGTATGTCCTCATAGTGGTAGTTGGGGTGGCTGTGTCCCTGCTTGTTCACATAGCCTCTCAAAATGGCGTGGGCATAGGGATTGCCCTGAGAGTGGACCTCCCAGCCCCGGTATATGAAGGTGTGCTTATCCTGGGCGGCGGTGATGGCGTTCATCATTACGGACAGGTCCCCGGAGGTGGGGTTCTTCATGCCCACAGGCACCTCTATGCCGCTGGAGGTGAGGCGGTGCTGCTGGTTTTCCACGGAGCGGGCCCCCACGGCCACGTAGCCCAGGATATCGTCCAGGTACTTGTAATTCTCGGTGTACAACATTTCGTCGGCACAGGTGAAGCCGGTCTCCCGTACCACACGCATATGCATCTCCCGTATGGCGATAAGGCCTTTGAACATGTCCGGCTTGTGGCCCGGGTCCGGCTGGTGGAGCATGCCCTTGTAGCCCTTGCCGGTGGTGCGGGGCTTGTTTGTATAGCAGCGGGGGACGATGAATATCTTCTCCTCCACTTCCTCCTGCACCTTCCGCAGTCTCTCCATATAGTCCATTACGCTGTCGGGATTGTCGGCGGAGCAGGGACCGATAATCAGCAGTAGCCTGTTGTCTCTGCCGGAGAGGATCTTTTTGAGCTGTATATCTCTCTGTTCAAAACATCTGGCCATCTCTCCGGTAAGGGGATACATCTCCTTGACCTCGGCAGGGATGGTGAGTTTGCGTACAAATTCCATATTCATAGGGCTGTTCTCCTCATATGCGGCAAAAGCCGCCGTCTTTCCTGCTGGACATTATATTCCCGGCTGCAAAGCTTGTCAACTTTTATGGGGCATATCCGCCCACAGCAGGAGAATATAGGGGCTTTTGCAGTAAAGGGGCGGTCCGGCCGCCCCCGGCCTTGTACATTCCCACAAAATGAAAAAAATAAGTTGCACCGGCGCCCTGAGGGGTGTTAATATCTGAGCGTATTTTTTTAATGGAGGCATGGACCATGGAAAAATTGGAACAGCTCTACGAGGGCAAAGCAAAGAAAGTATTCAAGACCGACGATCCCCAGCTGCTTATAGTGGACTACAAGGACGACGCTACCGCCTTTAACGGCCTGAAAAAAGGCAGCATAGCCGGCAAGGGCGTCATCAACAACCAGATGAGCAACCGGCTTATGGCCAAGCTGGAAAAGCAGGGTGTGCCCACCCACTTCGTTCAGGAACTCAGTGAGCGGGAGACTCTGGTAAAGAAGGTCTCCATCGTGCCTCTGGAAGTCATCATCCGCAACATCTCCGCCGGCTCCTTTGCCAAGCGCTACGGCGTGGAAGAGGGCATAGTGTTTGACGCCCCCACCATCGAGTTCTCCTACAAGAACGACGAGCTGGGCGATCCCCTGCTCAACAGCTATCACGCTCTGGCTCTGAAGCTGGCCACTCCTCAGGAGATAGAGATCATAAAGGACTACTCCTTCAAAGTCAACGATTTCCTCAAGGCCTTCTGGGCCGAGTGCGGCGTTATTCTGGTGGACTTCAAGCTGGAGTTCGGCCGCCTTGCCGACGGCACCATAGTTCTGGCCGACGAGATCAGCCCCGATACCTGCCGTCTCTGGGATGCCAAGACCCATGAGAAGCTGGACAAGGATCGCTTCCGCCGTGACCTGGGCGGCGTTGAGGACGCTTACGCCGAGATAATGAAGAGGCTTCTGGACCATGACGCCCAGTGAGTTTTCCTACCCCGCGCACCGGCATATCCACGAGGAGTGCGGCGTTTTCGGTATCTATTCTCCGGTAAACGCCCCTCTTGCCCAGCTCATGTACTACGGCCTCTAATCTTTGCAGCACAGGGGTCAGGAGAGCGCCGGTATAGTCATCAACGACGACGGCGTATTCAGCACCTACCGTGATGTGGGGCTGGTGAACGAGGTCTTTTCCACCCAGCGCCTGAAGGACCTGGAGGAGGGCAGCATAGCTGTGGGTCACGTGCGCTACGCCACCACCGGTTCCGACCACAAAAACAATCTTCAGCCCCTGATAATCAACCACCACAAGGGCCGTATGGCCCTTGCCCACAACGGCAATCTGGTCAGCTCCATGGAGCTGAGGAAAAAGCTGGAGTAGCGGGGCTCCATCTTCCACACCACCACCGACTCGGAAGTCATCGCTTACATGATAGTCCAGGAACGGCTGCGCTGCCCCTCCATAGAGGCTGCAGTCTGTGCCGCCATGGACAAGCTGGTAGGGGCCTACTCCCTGGTCATTTCCTCCCCCACCAAGCTCATCGCCGCCAGAGACCCCCACGGCTTCCGGCCGCTGTGCATGGGCCGCAGCCGGGACGGCATGGTGGTCTTTGCCAGCGAGTCCTGCGCTCTGGACGCCGTTGGCGCCGAGTTTGAGCGGGACCTGCTCCCCGGCGAGGTGCTCACGGTGGACTCCACCGGCATTCGCAGCGACCGCAGTCACTGCGGCAAAGCTCAGCCCAGCCTCTGCGTTTTTGAGTTCATCTATTTTGCCCGGCCCGACTCCGTCATCGACGGATGCAGCGTCTGCCTTGCCCGAAACCGTGCAGGGGCCTTCCTGGCCCAGGAGCACCCGGTGGAGGCCGACGTGGTCATAGGCGTGCCGGACTCCGGATTGGATGCGGCTCTGGGCTATGCGGCCCAGTCCGGTATCCCCTACGCTCTGGGCTTTACCAAGAACAAATACATCGGCCGCACCTTCATCTCCCCCACTCAGGAGATGCGGGAGAACGGCGTGAACATCAAGCTCAACCCCATCCGCTCCGTGGTGGAGGGCAAGCGGGTAGTGCTGATAGACGACTCCATCGTCCGGGGCACCACCTGCCGGCGCACCATTGAGCTGCTGCGCCGGGCCGGAGCCAGAGAGATCCACATGCGGGTCAGCGCCCCTCCCTTCGTCAACGCCTGCTTCTACGGCACGGATATAGACGACGAGGAAAAGCTCATTGCAAACCACCACAGCGTGGAGGAGATCGCCCGGATAATCGGGGTGGACTCCCTGGGTTATCTCAGCCTGGAAAACGCAATGCGTCTGGCCGGGGACGAGGCCCGCGGCTTCTGCACCGCCTGCTTCGGCGGCGGCTACCCCACCCAGATCCCCAAGTCCCGGGAGAAGGACAAGTTCCAGCAGAAGATACACGCTCCCAAATCCCTGTAAGCGTAAACAGAGACACAGCCTGCATCCCAACGCAAGGTAGGATGCAGGCTGTGTCTTTGATCATTATTCTTCATTTTGGGCTGTCAGCCGTTTTACTCCACAGCCTTCAGGGACTCGGACATGCTTATCCGCCCCAGCTTATAGCTCATGGCTATCCTCACCAGCACGGCAAAGGCAAAGGTCAGCAGCAGGCTGAAGATATAGCTCTGCCAGGCTATGCGCACATCAAAACAGATGCCGTCGGTACGTATCTGAGTCATGACAAAGGCATGGAGAAGCTTGCCCAGCCACAGGCCAAGAAGCGCTCCCAGCACAGTGAGCATATTCACTTCCCGGAACACATAGGCGGAGGACTCACTGTTGTAAAAGCCCAGCACCTTGATGGTGGCTATCTCCCTTATCCTCTCGCCAATATTGATGTTTATAAGGTTGAAGAGCACTATGAAGGCCAGAGCTCCGGCGCAGAGGATTATCAGCACAACGATGATATTAAGGCTGGAGAAGGAGCTGTCCACCGAGTTCCTGGTGTCCTGGCTGAGAGCCACACGGCTCACCAGCTCGTCGTCCAGCAGCCGGGCGGAAGCGGTGTTCTGGTCGATGCCCTCCTTGAATATCACATAGGCGGTATTCACCGGGGTCTCATCTTCCAGCTCCATAAGGGTCTCGGGAGTGACGAACATATAGTCGGAGATATAGTTGTCAAAAACTCCGCAGACAGTCAGCTCAAGGCTCCTGAACTCGTCGTTGGTGACGGTGACGCTGTCTCCCCGCTCCACGTTCAGCATGGAGGCCATTCCCTTGGACAGGAGTATCTCCCCCTGGCCCGGGAGGGATACCTCTCCCTCCTCACTGCGGAGCTTGATGAAGTCCTCCAGCTCCCCGCTGATAACGGCGCTGAGGCTGGAGCTCTTCAGATTGTCCTCCGAGCCGATGTCCACGCTGAAGGAGGACAGATGCAGCAGCTTCTCCAGGCCCTCATGGCCGGCCTGAAAGCTATCCAGCTCCTCATCGCTGAGGGAGTCGGTGAAGTTCAGCTCTGCATCATACACGCTGATCTCCCCGTACTGGTAGTCGGTGACATTCTGGATGGAGTCCCGCACGCCGAAGCCTGTGAGCAGCAATGCCGTGCAGCCGCTGACTCCCAGGATCATCAGGAAAAAGCGCTGCTTATAGCGCATCACGTTTCGCAGGGACACCTTGTGTAGAAAGCCTATTCTGCTCCACAGCCAGGTCATGCGTTCCAGGAAAATGCGCTTGCCGTTTCTGGGCGCCTTGGGCCGGAGTATGGAGGCAGGCACCTCCCTGAGTTCTTTCCGGCAGCTGTATATCCCCACTCCCGCGGTGCACAGCAGGGCCACCGCCAGGGAGGCTGCAAACATTATGGAATCGAAATTGTAGCTCAGCTGCTCGGTGAAATTATACATGCTGCTGTAGGCGTTCCAGAAGGCCTTGGGAATGAAATAGGTGCCTATGAAAAAGCCCAGCACGCTGCCGATAAAGCCGGAAGAACCGGCATAGATTATATATTTCAGGCTTATAAGGCCCTTGTCGTAGCCCATGGCCTTCCATACGCCTATCTGGGTGCGCTGCTCATCCACCATTCTGCTCATGGTGGTAACGCAGACCAGGGCCGCCACCAGGAAGAAAAACACCGGGAACACCACGGAGATGTTCTCTATTATGGCCGAGTCGTGCTCAAAGGCCGCATAGCCCGCATTCTCGCTGCGCTTCAGGACATAGACGGTGGGCTCGTCGATGTCTGCTATCTCTTCCTCAGCCTCGTCCAGGTCCGCATAGTAATCCGCAAGCTCCGCCTCAGCTTCCGCAAAGGACTCCTCTATCTCGTTCATCATGCGGTTATAGTAGCCGGGATTCTCCTCCGGGGAAAAGCCCATGGAGCTCATGAAGTCCTCCACCTGGGCGGCAGCGTCCTCCTTCTGCTTCTGTATCTCCTCCGCCGCCTCGTCCAGAGTCTTGCGCCCGTCGGCTATCTCCTGGCGGTTATCCAGCACCAGCTCCTTATATCTCAGCTGAGCCTCGGTCTCGGCCAGGGCGGTGATCTCGTCTTCGGTCTCCTCTATCCTGGCGTCATACTCGTCGCTGTAGGCGCCGGACCTGTCATTTATGGTGAGGAATATCTCCTCATAATAGTCGGCGGTGAAGCAGTCCCTGTCGATATACATGCAGGAGGATATATGTCCGTTGC
>CASFJB010000008.1 GCA_949294945.1 uncultured Eubacteriales bacterium | reverse complement strand
TTGATGGCAAAGAATTTGTAGGTCTCGCTGGCCCCCTCCACGTCTGCAACTTCCAGCAGTTCCTTGGGGATATTGGCCAGGCCCGCCATGAAAAGTATCATATTGTAGCCCAGGTTCTTCCACAAAAACAGGATGATGACCACTATCTGGCAGAAATCCGACTGGAGCCAGTCTATCCTGTCGGCGCCGAAGAGCATGATGAACTCGTTTATGGTGCCGTTGAAGTTGAAAAGCACCTGCCAGATGAGCACTACCGAAGCCACCGGCACCATCATGGGGCTGAGGAAAAAGGTGCGGAACTGGCTCTTCATGGGTATGCGGCACTCCAGCATCAATGCCAGGCACATGGCCAGGATGACCGCCAGGGGCACCGCCACTACGGAGAAGCTCAGGGTGTTCTTTGCCGCCATGAGAAAGGCGGAGTTATCGAACAGCTTTATGAAATTTTCCAAAAACACAAAGTTCTTCGATCCAACTCCGTCTATCAGCGAGTAGTAGACCACCACGCCGAAGGGAACGATGAAGAACACTCCCACGCCCAGAAGGCTGGGGAAGAGGAAGCACAGGCTCTTGAGCAGATCCAGAGTGCGCTCCCGAAGGTTCAGTTTATGTTTCTTCATTTGACCTTGCCGTTTCGTTATCCAATGTAGTTATGATGTGTACACTCCAGGTAATAATACCACATCTTGTAGACCGATTCAATAAAAGCCGGCAAAACAAAACAATTCTTAATAATTATATCTTACAGGCAGGGGGAGTCGCCCCCCTGCCTGTATCCTGAATCCGTCCGGTGCGGGCTCAGCGCTGCTCGTTGACGAATATATTGGCTTTGCTCTGGATGAGCTTTGCCACATCTTCGGCGGTCTTCTGCCCCTGGAAGAAGGCGGCAGACTCCTCGGAGACTATCTCAAAGATGTCGCTGTCATAATTGGCCTTGCGGTCGGTGCTGGCGATAAGCTCTCTCAGCTGATCGATCTGCTCCGGGTCGATGGCATAGATCTCCTCGGTCTCGCCGGTCTCCTCGTTCCAGCGTCCGTAGCGGGCTATGGGTATCTTGTTGCCTTCCTCGTCCAGGATGGCGTTGCCGTCGGCATCCTCCTGGTACTGGATGGTCATGGCCTCCTCGGCCTTCTCGTCAAAGATGTCCTTGCGGCTGGCCAGGCTCCACACGTTCTCCTCCTGGTATTCCTTGGTCATGAAGGTACGCAGGAACTGCCACACCACATCCTTGTACTGGCTCTTGCTGCTCATGGCGTAGCCGCCGCCGTCGATACCCAGCATGTTGCCGGTGCCGCTGGAGGTGGGGTAGCCTATGAAGGTGACATCTCCGCCGAAGCTCTCGGTGTACTGGTTATAGAACAGGTCCTCTATCATATACACGGAGGTCTGCACCAGCATCTGCTTGCCCTGGGCTATGCGCTCCTGGGTGCTCTCGGCAGAGGAGTAGTCGTAGTTCTCCCAGTCGAAGGTCTCGGGGAACTGGGCGGCAAAGTTCAGCAGGTCCACAAACTCCTGGCTGTCAAACTTGCACTCGCCGGTGGCCCAGTTGACAAAGTTCTCCATCTCCAGGGCCAGGCAGCTCTGAAGTATGCTGTCTCTGGTGACGTACTGGTCGAAGGGCTCGCAGCCCTCGGGCATGGAGGCCAGGGCCTCGTTGAACTGCTCATAGGTCCAGCCCGGAGTGTCGCCCACCACTTTGCTTGCGCCCATTACGGCCTGGATGTAGAAGCCGGGCACGGTGCAGCAGAGCTTGCCGTCCACCTCCATGGCAGCCAGAACGTTCTCAAAGTAGTCCTCCCGGTTCAGCTCCTCGTCGGCATCGATGTAGGGGTACAGGTCCTCGATGATGCCCTTGGAGGCCAGCTGCACATAATTCAGGTTGCTGATATCCAGGATGTCGGGGACGTTGCCGGCCATTATCTCGGTGTTCAGCTTGGTGAGTCCGGCGTCATAGCCGTTCTCCTCGTTGTTGTACTCGGAGTAGTCGGTGACCTCTATGCGGTACTTGTCATTGCCGCGGTTGAACTTCACTATCATGTCCTGAGTCTGATACTGAAGGCCGATGCAGCCCAGGGTGATTATCTCCTTTTGGGGCACGGACTCATAGGGCACCTGCTTTACGGTGACCAGCTCATAGCTGTAGCTGCGGCTGCTGCTGTCGTAATCGGAGATAATACCCACCACGGAGCCGTCGTCCCTAACGGTGACGCTGCTCATGTCGTTTCCGTTGACGTCACAGCTGAGCCAGCTGAAGAGCTTCTCCTGCACTCCCTCCGCCAGCTTCAGACCGTAGAAGTTGGTGCCGTTGGTGTAGTACAGGTCATAGCCGTTGCTGCCGGTGATGGCGTTATAGAGGTACACGTTCTCTATTGGGTAGCTGGTGTCGCTGAGCTTCTTGTTGGCAATGTCTATGGGATAGACTTCCATTCCGCTGCCGCTGGAAATGCTGGCGGCAATGGTGCCGTCGGCCAGCTTCACAATGGTGTCTATATAGCTTTCGGAATCCGCCTCAATCCTATAGCTGAAGCTTCCGTCAGGGGCTATGCCCACTATTTGGGTGCCGTTATAGAGGCACACCACATTCCCCTCCTGGTCCAGCTTCATGTTATAGCTGTCCAGATACATATCCGGGTCTACCTCTACCGGGGCGCTGCTGATCTCGGTGCCGTCCGGCTCCAGCCAGCGGACATAGTAGCTCTGCTCGTACTTATAGTAATTCCAGTATTCGTTGTCGCTGCTGCTCATGCCGTCGGGGGCCTCGCTCCAGGACTTGTACTGTATCTCCGTCACCACCAGCTTGCCGTCATCAGACACACAGATGCCGTTGACATCGCTGCTGGAGTTAAAGTCCTTGTAATTGCCGTCGTTGGCAGGGGGCTCCAGGCGCTGGTAGTTCTCCAGCTTTTCCACCTTGCCGTCAAAGCTGACGAAGTAGAGGAAGCTGCCGTACACATCGTACTGTCCCTCGTACTCCGGAGTTACGCCCTCCGGGGTGTTGTTGCCTATCTTCTCGTAGCTGGTGGAATAGAAGCCGTCCTCAGTATAGGCTCTGGGGTAGAGGCTGACCTCCTGGTCTCCGGCAATTTTTTCAAACACCGCCGTGTAGGCAAACTCGGGATGGTCTTCATCTGCCTTGTCCTTGTCCTCAGAGCCGTCTCCGCTTTTGCCGCAGGCTGCCAGTGACAGCATCATTGCCGCGGCAAGCAGCAGGGACAGCAGGCTTTTCAGTCTGTTTTTCATTTTTGTCCTCCTTGATATGTGATTAAATGAATAAACATTCTTTTCCTATGCTAACATAGGTAGACATAATTATAGCACAGAAGCGGGAGCGAAAGTCTTAAACTTTCTTAAAACATATAAAAGTTTATTGTACCCCGGCAAATTTATGTTACAATCAAGCTGAGGTGATTATATGACGGCACTCCCCCACGTGCTCATAGTAGATGACGATGCAGACATAAGAAATGTTCTTGAAATTTTGCTTAAAAATAAATATTTTGTTGCGGAGGCTTCTGATGGCGCCGCAGCGGTGGACTATGTCTCCGCCCACCCGGAGGTAGACCTGATAATCCTGGATGTGATGATGCCGGGGCTCTCCGGCTTTGAGACCTGTTCCCGCCTCCGGGAGCTGAGCCACGCCCCCATCCTCTTCCTCACCGCCAAGTCCGCCGAGGCGGACAGGCTCTCCGCCTACAGCAGCGGCGGGGACGATTTCCTCTCCAAGCCCTTCTCCCACCAGGAGCTGCTGGCCAAGGTCAATTCCCTGCTGCGCCGCTACCGGGAATACCGGGGCAAAAACGACGGAGTCATCTCCGTGGGCGACCTGGAGGTGGACCTGTCCGGCCATAGCGTGAAATACCAGGGCAGCCATGTCTCCCTCACGGACACGGAGTACTCCATCCTGGAGCACCTGATGAAGCGCCGGGGCAACACCGTCACGGCGGCGGAGCTCTACGAGGCTGTGTGGGGAGAGAAGTTCCTCTCCGGCTCCGGCAACACGGTCATGGTCCACGTCCTCAATCTGCGCCGGAAGATAGAGGAAAATCCCTCCAGCCCTAAAATAATCCGCACGGTATGGGGAAAGGGCTATCAGATTGACTGACAGGCTGAAACTCCCCCGCTCCCTCACGGCCAAAATGCTGTACGTATCCCTGCTGGGGATGCTTGCGGTGGTGCTGCTGTATATACTGGCCGGGGAGCTGGGCTGCCTTATGGTGGAGAAGGTATACATGAGCGAGGAAAACGTATCCCAGCGCAAGGCTGAGATATACTCCCGCCTCAGCAACTACATTACGGAAAACGAGGTCTCCGGCAAGGACGCCAAGGCGCTCTCCCTCTGGGCTTCGGAAAACGAGTACATCACCATCCTGGTCTATGACAGCGGCAACAAGCACCGGCGCTTTTCCGGTGAGAAGGCCGTGGTCCCGGAGCTCAACAGCGACTATGATTCGTCCAAATACGGCAGCCTGTATCCCATGCGTTTTTCCGACGGGGTGTATATGGTTGCCATTGTGGACAGCTCGGAGTCCAGAGAGTATGTACTGGCGGATTTCAGCGCCATGGCTATAGCCGCCGGCAGCATGATACTGCTGTTGCTGCTGTATATGAACCGGCTGACAAAGCGTATAATAAACCTCTCCAAGGCCGCCACCGTAGTCAGCTCCGGGAACCTAGAGATGAGCATAAGCGCCCCGGGCAACGACGAGATAGGCAGTCTGGCCCGGGCTATGGAGGAGATGCGCCAGTCGGTGATAGAGCAGATGAGCAGCGAGAGCCGGGCCTGGCAGGCCAACAACGAGCTGATAACCGCCATCTCCCACGACATCCGCACCCCCATGACATCCATGATAGGCTATCTGGGCCTGCTGTGCGAGAGCGATTTCTCCGACACGGAGCGCTGCCGCCAGTTCAGCAACGCCGCCTACGGCAAGGCCATGGATCTCAAATCCCTCACCGACGAGCTGTTCAAATATTTCCTGGTCTATGGCAGCGCTGAGCTGAAGCTGGAGATGGAGAGCTATGACGGCCGGCTGCTGCTGGAGCAGCTGGTAAGCGAAGCGGAGTTCACGCTGTCGGAAAAGGGCTTTTGCATACAGCGCATTGAATTTCAGGGCGAGTGCAATATTCTGGCCGACCCTCTGTATCTCAAGCGGGTGGTAGACAATCTGGTGTCCAATGTGATGAAGTATGGGGACCGGGCAAAGCAGGTGACCATAGTCAGCGAGCTGAAGGACTCCCGGCTCAGCCTTTGCTTCTCCAATTTCATCACCGGGGACCTGGCCCGGGTGGAGAGCACGAAAATAGGCCTGCGCACCTGCAAGCGCATCATGGAGCAGATGCACGGCGGCTTCAGCGTGGAAAACGACGGCGAACATTTCGCAGCTGAGCTGAGCCTGCCGGCTGAGGCCCCTGTCTGAGCTCCCTTTGGCATTTGTTTTATAATTTTATATATAAGAAGATATATAAGAAAATCCACGCTTTGAAGCGTGGATTTTCTTGAGACTGTCAAAAAAAGTCCTACAGACTTTTTTGACAAGCTGTGATTTTGTCCTCATGCCTCCGTTTTGCTTTTCTCCAGACCTTTGAATATTCTGAGCATAACGACGACTGCGGCAAAGGCCAGGATGAACTCGGCAAAGGGCTGGGCATAGGCAAGGCCGTACATGGGGAAGAGGGCGTTGAGGATAAAGAGGGCCGGTATCTCCAGGATTATCTTGCGCATGACGGCAAAGGCCAGGGATTTGCTGCCCATGCCGCAGGCCTGATACATGCCCACGCCCATGAAGTCGACCGCCATAAAGGGCAGGGACAGGCTCAGTCCCCTGAGGAAGGCGGAGCCCAGCTCTATCACATGGGCATTCTCTATGAACAGGCCCACCAGCTGCCGGCTGAATATGAGGCAGCCCAGAGTGGCCAGGCCCAGGATGCTCAGAATGAGCTTTGCCGTAAAGGCCATGGCCTCTTTCATGCGTTTGATATTGCCGTCGGCATAGTTGTAGCCCACCAGGGGCATGATGCCGTTGGATATGCCCATGTTCACATACATAAAGACCATCTGAATCTTGTTGGCAATGCCCATGGCCGCCACGGCCTCGGAGCCGTAGCCGGCGGTGAAGTTGTTCAGGATGGTCATGCCGGTGACGTTCAGGAGGTTCTGCACCATGGCCGGCACGCCCACGGCAAAAACCCCCAGAGCCACGGCCCTGCCGCACAGGGCCATGTTGGGCTTGAGACATACGTAGCTGCGGCCCCGCTTGACCAGCACATATATAAAGAAGTACAGGCAGGCCACGCAGTTGGAGATGAAGGTGGCGCAGCCGGCGCCGGCGGCCCCCATGCCCAATCCCCAAGGCATGATGAATATGGGGTCCAGGATGATGTTGAGAAAACAGCCGCTCATGGTGCCTACGCTGGCGTTTATGGCCGAACCCTCGGCTCGGACCATATAGCCCATGACCACGTTGGTGATGGCCGGGGCCGCCCCCAGGCTCACCGTCCAGAACAGGTACTGCCTGGTGGCCTCCATGGTGGTCTCGTCCGCCCCCAGCATCTCCAGAACGCTGCCGCTCATAAGGCTGTAGCCCAGGGAAAAGGCCAGGCCGCAGATTATGGAGCAGTAGATGCCGAAGGCGGCGCTGCGGCGCACCGTATCATATTTTTTCAGGCCCAGGGCCCGGCTCATCATGCTGGAGCCGCCCACGCCGAAGAGGTTGTTCACGGCGTTGAAGGCCAGCAGCAGCGGGGCCGCCAGGGTCACCGCCGCATTCTGCACCGGGTCGTTGAGATAGCCCACAAAGTATGTATCCGCCAGGTTGTAAAGTATCATCACCAGGCTGCCCATTATGGTGGGTACCACCAGCCGGGCCACGGCGCCGGGTATGGGCATTTTTTCAAAAAGTAGCTGCTTATCGCTGTCGTTCATATTTTCCCCTCGGTAAAAAAGAAAGCATACCCGCTGCCCGGCAGCGGGTATACTGCTTATTCATATTTTCTCAGTGGCAGCAGCAGCCGCCCTCTTCTCCGTCCTCATGGCAGCCGCAGCCGCAGGAACCGCCTTCGTCCCCGCCATGGCAGCCGCCTCCGCATCCGCCGCAGCCGCCTCCGCAGGCACCGGCTCCGTCGATAATGGGCAGACGGCCGGTCACCAGCATGTCGGCGGCAGTGTCCGCATGGCCGCAGTAGCCGGCAACGGGAACTATGCCGTAGCTGAGGAGCAGCGAGCGGGCCTCTCCCCCCAGATTGCCGCAGATGACGGCATCCACGCCCTGCTCCTTCATCAGGTCGGCCATGGCCTGATGGCCGTGGCGGTCGGAGCAGTCAACCAGGGTCTTTTTGCAGTCACTGACCTCCTCGCCATATTCGTATATGGCAAAGCACTCGCAGTGGCCGAAGTGCTCGAATATCTCTCCGTCCTTGTAGGTAACGGCTATACGCATCTTATTAAATCTCCTTTTCGATATAGTCTACAATGGGGGCGACGTGCTCGCCGCTGACGGACTCCACCTCTCCGGCGTCCACCATGGTGGCGATGACCGGGTCGATGGGCAGCCGGGCAATGTGCTCAATGCCGTGCTCTGCGGCTATCTTCTCCACCTTGCTCTCGCCGAAGATGAAGTGTTCCTTGCCGCAGTCAGGGCACTTGAAGTATGACATGTTCTCCACTATGCCCAGCACCGGGACATTCATCATATCCGCCATGTTCACCGCCTTGGTGACTATCATACTCACCAGGTCCTGGGGAGAGGTGACTATGACTATGCCGTCCACCGGCAGGGACTGGAACACGGTGAGAGGTACGTCTCCGGTTCCGGGGGGCATGTCCACGAACATGTAATCCACATCCTGCCAGATAACGTCGGTCCAGAACTGGGTGACGGCGCCGGCTATCACCGGGCCACGCCACACCACCGGGGAGGTCTCGTCCTCCAGTATGAGGTTGATGGACATTATCTGCATGCCCGTGTGGGTGCGCACGGGGATTATATACTCGTCGGTAGCGGTGGCATGCTGGTGGATGCCGAAGGACTTGGGGATGGAGGGGCCGGTGATATCCGCATCCAATATGGCGCAGTTATGGCCTCTGCGCTGCATCTCCGATGCCATAAGGCTGGTGACCAGGGACTTGCCCACGCCGCCCTTGCCGCTGACTACGGCTATGACCTTCTTTACGCTGGACTGGGGATTGAGAGCCTTCAGGAAGCTCTCGGCGCTTCTTTCGGAGCAGTTTTCACTGCATGATGAACAATCGTGATTGCATTCGCTCATTTGTCTGTTCTCTCTGCCTTTCCTTAGGTTTTCGGATAGACCGCTTCTGATAGCATGGGTACATTATATACCTTTTATCCCATTAGTCAAATTACCTTTTATGAATTTTTCAGATTCTTTTTCAGGGCCTGAGTTTTTTCAGCGCCCTCAGCAGGTACATGGCGGCAAAGCCGGTAAAGCAGCCGCTTATCACTCCCGAGGCCGCCAATATGGGGCCGTAGGCCAGCACCCCCGGGGTCTGCACTATGAGCACGCAGGAGAGCAGCTGGCCGGCGTTGTGGGCTATGCCCGCCAGGGCGCTGACTATCCACAGCTGCTTTTCACTGAAAAGCTTCACCGTGAGACACATGACCAGATAGGCCAGGGCTCCCCCGGCGGCGCTGTAGAGCAGGGAGGCCATGCTGCCGGAGAACATGGCGCCCATTATCACCCGCACCGCCAGCACCGCCCCGGCCTCCTTCCTGCCCAGCAGCAGCATGGTCACCAGGGTGATGATATTGGCCAGGCCCAGCTTCACTCCCGGTATAGGCGCAGGCGGCGGCAGCTGGCTCTCTATCATGAATATGGTCAGGGCAATGGCGGTGAGCAGGGCCATAAGGGCCAGCTTCCTGGTCTTAGGCATCTATGCCGCCCCCTTCAATCTTTATCACCAGGCGGTGGGGCATGCACACGATGGGCACTCCCCCCTTGTCTATTGCCCCCTGGGCCACGCATATGCCGTCGGGACAGTCCGCCTCCGTTACGGATATGCGCCCCGGCTCCACATGCACCGTGTTATGGCCGTACTGGGTGTCTATCCGGATATCGTAGCTCTCCGTGACTTTGGACAGGTCTATCCTGTCGTACTCCGCCCCGTCCACGGTGATGACGGCCACGGTGCCGCCTCCCAGGCTGCTCAGGGCCCACCAGCCCAGCAGCCCCAGCAGCACCACGGCCAATAATATCATTGTCCAAATCTTAGTTTTTCTGTCCATAGGCTACATATTAGTTTATTCTCAGCCCCTTGTCAATCACGAAGCGCGCCGGGCTTTAATATATATTTTCTGGCATTTCGGTGAAACATATGTTATATTATAAAGAAATCCAAATTTACCGGAGAGGAGGCAGGCCATGGAGGTCTTTCTGGATTACGCCCTGACCACATCCAAGTTTGCGGTCATTATACTGTCCATACTCATCCTGGCCCGCTGCCTGCGCTCCATGCTCAGCGAAAAATACGAGTCGGAGGTCTGGGGCCACCTGGGCTGTGAGGGGGACAGCTACACCCTCACCCACTGGGAAAACCTTATCGGCCGCTCCATAAGCTCCGACGTCCGCCTCTGCTACCCCGGGGTCAGCCGCTGCCACGCGGTGCTGTCCAGAAACGACCGGGGCATATGGAAGATATACGACATTTTTTCCCGCAGCGGCGTGTGGGTCAACGGTGTGAAAGTTGGAGGCAGCGGCTCCCAGGTGGTGGCCGGGGACGTGATAAACCTGGGCGGGCTCACCCTGAAGTTCTACGACATGAGCGCCGCAGACCAGGCTCGGAATGAGGCGGGGCGCACCAGCGCAGGCCAGCATGTCTCCCCCACCATAACCCTGCTGGAGCTGAGCCTTTTCCAGCTGGCCCTCCTCTGTCAGCACGCCATGTCCGCCGAGGCAGAGCACATCCGCTCCATCGCCCTGGCTTTCGTGGCTTTGATGGCCCTCCAATGGTGCTGCTACAGCGCCATGCGCCTTATGAACCGCAGCGGTTTCGAGGTGGAGACTCTGGCCTTCTACCTCACCAGCCTGGGCATGAGCGTGGCCGCCTCCTCTACCCCTGAGGACATGTACAGGCAGATACTGCTCACCCTGGCCGCCGTGGCCCTCTTTCTCTTTTCCGGCTGGTGGATGCGAAACCTCCGGCGCACCATGGCCTTGCGCATTCCCGTGGCGGTGCTGGCCCTGGCCCTGATGGCGGTGAACGTTCTGGCCAGCGATGCGGTGCTGGGCGCCAGGAACTGGCTGGAGTTCGGAGGCTACTCCTTCCAGCCCTCGGAGATAGTGAAGGCCTGCTACATCTATGTGGGCGCCTCCACCCTGGAGCGCCTCTTCTTCCGCCGCAACCTCTACGGCTTTATCGCTTTTTCCGCCCTGTGTGTCGTAGCCCTGGCCCTGATAGGAGACTTCGGCACGGCCCTCATTTTCTTCATCACCTTCCTTATAATATCCTACATGCGCTCCGGCAGCCTGGGCACGGTGTTTCTGGCGGTGTCCGCCGCCGCTCTGGCCGGCTTTCTTGCCGTCACCGTGAAGCCCTACATCGCCCAGCGCTTCGCCACCTGGGGCCATGCCTGGGAGGACGTGTACGGGGCTGGCTTCCAGCAGACCCGGGCCATGTCCGCCGCCGCCTCCGGGGGCCTCACCGGCAAGGGGGCGGGCTTCGGCTGGCTGGACGATATCTTTGCCGCCAACACCGATATGGTCTTTGCAGTGATATGTGAGGAGCTGGGGCTCATCATTGGTCTGTGCATGGTTGCCGCCGTGCTGGTGATGGCCTTCTTTGCAGTGCGCTCCGCCCGCCGGGGCCGCTCCGCCTACTACCCCATAGCCGCCTGCGCCGCCATGGCTCTGCTTCTCAGCCAGATGGCCCTGAACGTATTCGGCTCTCTGGACCTGCTGCCCTTTACCGGGGTCACCTTCCCCTTTGTGTCCCGGGGCGGCAGCTCCCTTATCTCCTGCTGGCTGCTGATGGCCTTCATAAAAAGCGCCGACAACCGCCAGGGGGCCAGCTTTGCCGTGCGCCCGGCCCGCTCCTCCGGCTATGATGAGGGCCAGGAGGAGGAAGAAGAGGAAGCGGAGGAATACATCAACATCGCCGAAGGCAATCCCTTTATAGAGCCCTGGCAGGAGGAGAATTATGAGAAAGATAACTAACCGGGCCTTCTCCCTGCTGCTTATAGCCGCCCTGGTGATCTGCGGCATGGGTCTGTACCTTATGGAATATGTGGACCGTGGCCAGGACTGGGCCCTCTACTTTTCCCGGGTGAACTCCGGCTCCAGCGGCCTGCTGCTGGACCGCAACGGGCAGATGCTGGCCTCCTTCGGCCAGTCCCGGGAGGAGTTCTCCCCCGACGCCCATGTGAGGACCGCCAATTACCATGTCACCGGGGACTACTGGGGACGCACCGGGGCCGGCGTCCTCTCCCGCTACTGGAGCGGCATGCAGGGCTTTTCCATCTTTACCGGCACTACCAAGTCAGAGGACAGCGTTCTCACTTTGAGCATAGACTCCAGGCTCAACGAATACATCTATGACCAGCTCATGGCCCTGGGTGAGGACACCAAGGGCATGATGCTCCTTTCCAACTACAAGACCGGGGAGATACTGGGCCTGGTGTCGGTGCCCTCCACGGACCCTCTGGACACCGAGGCGGAACTTAAGGACGGCACCTATATAAACCGCTGCCTCTCCGCCAGCTTCACCCCCGGCTCCGTATTCAAGCTCATCACCGCAGCCGCCGCCATCGAACAGATAGACGACATAAACGAGACGGAATTTTACTGCGAGGGTGAGTATGAGATAGCCGGAGTTCCCATAATCTGTACCGGCTCCCACTATACCCAGACCTTTGAGCAGGCCCTGTCCAACTCCTGCAACGTGGCCTTTGCCCAGATCGCGGTGGAGCTGGGCCAGAACACCATGGTGGACTATGTGAGGGAATACGGCTTTCTGGACAGCCACCAGCTCAACGGCATCAACACTGCCGCCGGCAGCTATCCCACGGAATTTGTGGGTGACCCGGAGCTGGGCTGGTCCGGCATAGGCCAGTCCACGGACATGATCTGTCCCTACTCCATGCTCTGTTTCCTCTGCGCCGTGGCCAACGGCGGAGAGCTGATAGAGCCCAGCCTGGTGCTGGAGGATGGAGAGCCGGAGAGCAGCCGGTTAATGGAGGCTGCAACCGCCAATCAGCTCAAGCAGATGATGAACTACAATGTTGTGGACCACTACAACGGTGAGGAGAACTTCCCGGGGCTTAAGCTCTGTGCCAAGACCGGCACCGCCGAGCTGGGCGACGGTAGCTCCCACGCCTGGTTCGTAGGCTTTCTGGCAGATGAGGAGCATCCCTTTGCCTTCGTAACTCTGGTGGAGCGGGGAGGCTACGGTCTCAGCACCTCCGGACCCATAGCCAACAATGTACTGCAATGGGCAGTAGAAAATATAAAGGTAGATAAGCAATGATAGACATTTCGGTAAACTCCCTGGTCAAAGCCTTTGAGCTGGGGAAAAACATATTGGACGGCCTGTCCTTCACCGTGAACTCCGGGGAGCGGGTGGGCATACTGGGCCACAACGGCTGCGGCAAGACCACCCTTTTCCGCATCCTCTCCGGGCAGCTGCGCCCCGACGAGGGGGAGGTGATGGTGGCCCCCTCCAAGCGCCTGGGTCTGGTGTCCCAGATACCGGTATATCCGGAGGGCTGGACCACGGAGCAGGTGCTTAAGCAGGCCCACAGGCGCCTTTACGATATATCCCGGCGCATGGATGAGCTGAGTCTGCTGCTGGAGAAGGAGCAGTCCCGCTCCCTGCTCACGGAATACGACCGGCTCCAGGAGGACTTCCGCCGCCTGGGGGGCTATGACATGGATACCGAGCGCTCCCGGGTGGCCAACGGCCTGGACATCTCTCCGGCCATGCTCTCCCAGAGCTTCGACTCCCTCTCCGGCGGGGAAAAGACCCGGGTCAACCTGGCCCGGCTGATACTGGAGGACACGGACATCCTGCTGCTGGACGAGCCCACCAACCACCTGGACCTGCGCTCCACCGAGTGGCTGGAGGACTATCTGCTCCGCTTCAAGGGCACCGTGCTGGTGATAAGCCACGACCGGTATTTCCTGGACAAGGTGGTGCAGCGGAGCATAGAGATAAGCGAGGGCAAGGCGGAATTTTACAGCGGCAATTACAGCTTCTATGTTCAGGAGCGGCAGCGCCGCTTCGAGGAGAAGCTGAAGAAATATGAAAAGGACCAGGCCAAGATAGAGCAGCTCACCCGGGCCGCCCAGCAGATGCACCTCTGGGCCTTCATGGGCAATGACAAGCTCCATAAGCGGGCCTTCTCCATGGAAAAGCGCATAGAAAAGCTAAAGACCAGCGAAAAGCCCACGGAGCAGAAAAAGCTCAGCGTGAAATTTAAAGAGCGCCAGTTCAGCGGCGACGAGGTGCTGGTGTTGGATGACATATCCAAAGGCTTTGGAGACAGGCTTTTGTTTTCCGGTCTCAGCATGGAGGTGGCGGGAGGTGAGCGGGTTGCCCTCATCGGTGACAACGGCACCGGCAAATCCACCCTGGTAAAGCTCATCATGGGAGAGGAGACGCCGGACACCGGCTACCTCTACAAGGGCCCGGCAGTGCGCACCGCCTATCTTCCCCAGATGGTGAGCTTCTCCCGGGACGAGCGTTCCGCCCTGGACACCATGCTCTATGACTGCCGCTGCCAGCCCCAGGAGGCCAGGGACCGTCTGGCTGCCTTCGGCTTTCGGGGCGAGGATGTGTTCACTCCGGTGGGGGCCCTCTCCGGCGGTGAGAAGAGCCGGCTGCGCCTTTGCATGCTCATGGGCGGAGACATTAACTTCCTCATCCTGGACGAGCCCACCAACCATCTGGACATCGCCAGCCGGGAGTGGATGGAGGATGCCCTGTCCGACTATGAGCAGACCCTGCTCTTTGTCTCCCACGACCGCTATTTTATAGAGAAGTTTGCCACCCGCATCTGGGCCCTCAGCGACGGTCAGATCACTGACTTTAGGGGCGGATACAAGGACTACTGCCAGTGGAAGAGCCGCCAGCAGGTCTTTACCCAGGTGGAAAAACGGCAGGAACGGGAGAAGAAGCCCAAGCCCCAGCGGCCTAAAAATAACGACAAGGCTATCGCCCGGCTGGAGCGGGAGATCCAGCGGCTTGAGGACAAGTCCGCCCAGCTGGACAAGCTTTCGGAGGAATACGCCACCGATTACCAGAAGCTGATGGAAATCGCCGCCCAGAAGGAAGAACTGGAAGCTCAGCTTCTGGAGCTGTACGAAAAATGGGAGGAGCTGGAACAATGAGCATAAGGAGCATCCCCCTCTGGGGCGCCAGCGTGGCCATACTGGTGGTGGCCGCCGCCTTTTTCTTCTTCTGCCTCAGGGGCTACACATATATAAGCTACACCCTGCTGTTCATAGCGGCGCTGATACTGGTAAAGCACCTGGGCAGCCCCATGCTGCGCCGTCTGGTGTTCATCCTGGCAGGCATAGGCTTTCTGTATTTCTGCCTGGTGGAGATACCAATCATCAAAAACTCCCGGACGGACCCGGATCCGGAGCGCAAGTACCTGATAGTTCTGGGGGCTGCCGTCCACGGGGACACTCCCTCCCTGGCCCTGACCAACCGGCTGGAGGGAGCCCTGGAATACCTGAACACCTATCCCGACACCATGGTCATCGTCAGCGGCGGCCAGGGCCCCGGGGAGAACATCAGCGAGGCGGAATGCATGCAGGACTGGCTGATCCGCCACGAGCTTGACAGGGACCGCATTATATGCGAAAATGAGTCCACTTCCACCATGGAAAACCTTACCTTTTCCTTTGAGATAATCAGGGAACGGGGTGATGAGCCCGACGGCAACGTGGCCATACTCTCCAGCTCCTACCACCTGTATCGGGCCAAGTCCATGGCCAGGATGCTGGGGGCCGATGTGGCCGGCGTGGCCGGTCTGCCGGGTTACCCCATATACATGCTCAACTGCTATATAAGAGAGGCCTTCGGCGTCACCCATCTCTGGGTCTTTGGGGACTGAAGGCCGCCCTTTGGAGTGTAAGATGAAAGAAAAAATATCCCTTGAAAAACTGCCGGAGCAGCTGAACCGCTCCAGGCCCCTGATGCTGCTCATACTGGCCTTCATGTACCTGGTGATGCTCTACTGCAATTTAAAGACCAACCTTCTGGCCGACGATTTCATGTATTGCTTCAGCTTTGCCGACGGCAGCCGCATGGAGAGCCTGAGCCAGCTCATCCCCTCCATGGCCGCCCACCGCCTGACCATGAACGGCCGTCTTATATCCCACGGTCTGGTGCAGATATCCCTGATGCTGCCCCTGTGGATATTCAAGCTGGTGAACTCCGCCGTGCTGGTGGCTGAGGTGTATCTGGTATACCGCATTGCCATGGGGAAGCAGGAGCGGAACAATCTGCTGCTTCTCTGCATTTTCGGCTGCATCTGGATATTTACCCTGAACTTCGGCCAGGTCATCCTCTGGCAGGACGGCTCGATAAACTATCTCTGGGCTACCTTCTTCTCCCTGCTTTACCTCACCGTGTACATCAGGAAGTTCCTGTTTGACCGGGACATAAAATCCCTGCCCGGCCGCATGCTCTATGTCCTGGCCGCCCTTTTGGCTGGGGCATACTCGGAGAACTGCGCCTCCACGCTTATCTTCCTCTCCTGCTGCTTCATGCTCCTGAGCCGTTTCCTGAAAAAGCAGAAGATAGCCCCCTACCTGTGGATAGCGGTGCTCTTTGCTCTCTGCGGCTTTGCCTTCATGATGACCGCCCCGGCCCAGATAGCCAACAAGTCCAGCCAGTTCACCGTCTCCAACCTCTTTGACAATTTCGTCGCCGCCCTGGAGATGTACCGGCGTATCTGGACTCCCCTGGTGGTTTACACGGTGCTGGCAGCCCTGGCCTACAGCCGCAAAGCGGACAGGGACAGGCAGATCCTGGCGGCTCTGCTTATGCTGGGCTCTCTGGCCTCGGTGTTCGTGCTCACCTTTGCCAGCTTCTTCCCGGAGCGCAGCGCCTATATCGGCACGCTCCTTATAATCTCCGCCGATGCGGTGCTCTTTTCCCTTCTCTTCCGGGAGCTGAAGCTCCGGCCTTTCATGGCGGCCCTGGGGGCTATATGCCTTATGGCTGCCCTGTATAAGGGCAGCGTCGGCTTGCAGGACATCGTCAAAACCAATTACTTCCTTACGGAAAATGAGAAGCAGATAGTGGCCTGCCGTGAGGAGGGCATCATGGATGTTAAAGTCAGCCGGGTCTACTCCAGCACCGGCTACTGTGCCCTGGAAGGCCTGGGCTATCTGAACACTGAAACCGCCGACTCCTGGCCCAACACATATATGGCCGCCTACTTCGGCGTGGACTCCATAATCGGCGGCTGAGCTGCCGGGAGTCCCCACTATACATATGAAAAAAATCCGCGGCGGGTTTTCCCGCTGCGGATTTTTATATCAGGTTTGCGTTCAGCTCAGTACAAATCGTTGGTATCCATAAGCTGGATCTCCACTTCCAGGGTCTCGCCCTCCCGCCAGAGGCTGAGAGTTATACTGTCACCCACGGCCATGGCATCCTTTATGGCCGCCACCTCCTCCGTGGTATACACCTGCTGCCCGTTCACGGCGGTGAGTATATCCCCCACCTGCACTCCCTTGAGCTGGGCGTCGGAATTCTCCTGGACACCTGAGACATAGAGTCCGGAGGGAATATCGTAGTGGCTGGACACATCCTCTGGGATTGCCCCTACGGTGATGCCTATGGAGGGGCGTCCCCGCACTTCGCCGTTGGCTGCCAGGGAGTCCACCACGGACTTGACCGTGCTGGAGGGGATGGCGAAGCCGATGCCCTCGATGCTGGAGTAGTAGGACATCATCTTCATGTTGGTGATGCCCACCACCTGGCCGTACATGTTGAAGAGGGCTCCGCCGGAATTGCCCTGGTTGATGGCGGTATTGGTCTGGAGCAGACTCATGGTCCGGCCGTTATAGTTGAGGCCCCGGTCTATGGCGGAGATTATTCCGTTGGTGAGGGTGGAGCGGAAGTCCTCTCCCAGGGGGTTGCCTATGGCGGCCACCTCGTCCCCCACGGCAATGGAGCTCACATCCCCAAAGACGGCGGCGGGCAGGCCTTCTGCCTCTATCTTCAGCAGAGCCAGGTCGCTTATACCGTCTACGCCTACCAGCTTCGCCTCAAAGCTCTCGTCATTGTACAAGGTGACCTTGGCGCTGTCGCAGCCGTCGATTATGTGGGCGTTGGTGACTATGAGGCCGTCGGAACTGACGATGACGCCGGTGCCCCAATAGTAGCCGGACTCATCCTCCACAGTGCCGGTTATGGCCACGATACTGTCGGCGCAGAGCTCATAGAGCTGCTGGAGGCTGAGTTCCTCCTCACCCTGCTCCCGAAGCTCCAGGGTGAAGCCTGGCTCCAGCTCGGCCCTTGGTATGCTGGTGTTCACAGTGCCGGTCTGGGCGTCCTCAAAGTAATCCTTGAAGAAGTCCTCCCAGTCCTCCGGCATGGAGCCGCTCTGGGACTGCTGCCCTTGTGAACCGGAAAAGGCCAGGGAAGAGCCCAGAATAAGTACCAGCACCAGTATAAGCACAGCTGCTATCCGCCAGGCGGTCTTTTTCCGACGGCGCGGCTTCTTATCCGGCTGTTCTCTTTTAAGGGGAGCATACCAGCTTTCCAAGCTGCTGCGTTCTGTATTGCTCATCTGTTATCCTCACACATATTTTTACCCACAGCCCGGGTCATTTTTCTGCAAGCTTCAGGGTGAATACGAACTCGGTCACCCCGTCTTCGCTTCTCACGGCTATATCTTCGTCGTGGCTGTTGATTATGGACTTGACCAGGTACAGGCCCAGGCCCACCCCGTCCTTATCCAGGCTGCGGGAGCGGTCGGACTTGTGGAAGCGGTCGAAGATGAAGGGCAGATCGTCGGGAGGTATGGTCTCCCCCTCATCCTTAATGGACACATAGGCCTTCTTCCCGTCCTTATAGAGGCGCAGGGTAAGGCAGCTGCCCACCCGGGCAAACTTCACCGCATTGTCCAGAAGATTGTATATCACCTGGGTTATGGCGTCCTTGTCGGCCACTACCATCAGGTGATTATCCGGCAGCTGGGGGTCCACGTCCAGGTTCTTTGCCGTGGCCCTGCTCTCAAAGCTCAGGAGTATCTGAAGCATCAGCTCCGTCAGGTCAAAGACCGAGCGCTTCTTCGGGTCGGCGGCTCTGGCATTGGCCTGAGAGGCGGAGAGCATATCCCGTACCAGACGGGAAAGCCTTCTGGTCTCATCCCTTATGGACTTGAGGTATTTCTCCGCTTCTTCCTTAGGGATGGTGCCGTCCAGTATTCCGTCGGCAAAGCCGGCTATGGTGGTCATGGGCGTGCGCAGCTCATGGGAGATATTGGCGATGAACTCGCTTCTGCGCTTTTCGGACTTCTCCAGAGAGTCGGCCATTTTGTTGAAGGACTCGATAAGAGCTCCCATCTCGTCGGTGGGGTCGTCCTGCTGGCGCACTCTCACCGAGAAATCCCCACGGGCAAAACGCCGGGATGCCAGAGCCATCTCGTCCAGCGGCCGGGCCATGCGCTTGGAATAGACCAGGGAAACTATCATGGACAGGCAGAACACCAGCAGCGCCACCACAGAGGCCATCATCAGGAAGGTAGACCAGGTCCCCAGGATCTCATCGGTGTCGCTGGTGATGAGCACATAGCCGATGATCTCTCCGTCCTCTTCCGAGTTTATGGAGGCGGTGACCACATAATGCCCTTTTTTATAAATTCCCCCCAGGTCGCTAATGACCAGATTTTCCCTGCTCTCCATACTGGATATCAGTTCCGGGGGAATTAGCTTCCCCAGGTGCTCGCAGACCGGGGCCCGGTCGGAGCAGGACACCACCATGCCCTCGCTGTCGGTTATCATCACGTTGTTCCCGGTGGAGCGGGCAATGGCGCTGATGGACATGCTCAGCAGCCAGCTGTTCAGGGAGTCGGTATTGCTTATGGCCGCGGCGATGCGGGAGACTTCCTTGGCGCTGTTGGTCATGGAGCTCTGGTATTCCCGGATAAAGTATATCCTGCCTATGCCTACGCAGGCAAAGGCCACCAGAAGAAAGCAGGTGAGGACCAGCAGCGCCGTGGCGGTGAAGTTCCTTAAATAAATGCTTTTCATCAAAGCTTACTCGGTGACTTCAAACTTGTATCCCACGCCCCAGACCGTCTTAAGGCACCACTTGTCGCTGACGCCCTCAAGCTTTTCCCGAAGCCGCTTCACATGCACGTCTACAGTGCGGGAGTCGCCGAAGTAGTCAAAGCCCCAGACCTCGTCCAGCAGCTGGTTCCTTGTAAATACCCGGTTGGGAGAGGCCGCCAGGTGGTACAGCAGCTCCATCTCTTTGGGCGGCGTATCCACCTTCACTCCGTCCACGATGAGCTCGTAGGAGTCCAGGTTTATCACCAGCTTGTCGAAAGTCAGCTTCTTTTCCACCGGAGCATCGGCGTCGGTACGGCGCATGACGGCGTGGATACGGGCCAGCAGCTCCTTCACCTCAAAGGGCTTGGTGACATAGTCGTCGGCCCCCATTTCCAGGCCGCTGACCTTGTCGCTGGTCTCGCCCTTGGCGGTGAGCATGATTATAGGCACGGAGGACTTTCTCCGTATATCCTTGCAAACCTGCCAGCCGTCCTTCACCGGCAGCATAATGTCCAGCAGCACCACGTCCGGGGCAAAGAGATCGAACATGGATTCGGCCTTGCCTCCGTCGGAGGCGATCATCACTTCAAAGCCGTCCTTACCCAGGTAGAGCCTCAGCAGTTCCGCTATATTCCCGTCGTCTTCAACTATCAAGGCGCGTTTTGTCATTTATATTCTGCCCCTCTCAATAATATAATTTCATGGCATAATTATACTGCAAGCGCCGCCGCAAAGGTTAAAAATGTGTAAAAAGCGGTTTTTAATAAAGCCTTAATAGTCCAGCTTCTCCAGCTCCAGCAGGGCCAGGATATATATCTCCAGGGCCTCCTTCATCCAGTCCTCGCAGGCGGCCTCGTCCACGCCGTGGATGGGTCCGGCAAAGTCGGGGGCGGGGCGCTCCGGGTGCTCCGGGCCGAAGGAGACTGCATTGGGGAAGTGGCGGGCATAGGTGCCGCCGCCTATGGTATAGGGTTTGGCGTTCTCCCCGGTGACGGCATTGTAGGCCTGGGTGCAGACCTGGATGGCGGGATTGTCCAGGCTCATGTAGAAGGGTGCGGAGTCCCCGGTCTTAACAACCCGGGCAAGGCCGCCCCAGTTCTGCTCCAGCAGGGACTTCAGCTTATCGCCGCTGCTGGTGGTAGGATAGCGGCTGTCCACGCTCTGGAAGATGTGGCCGTCCTCTACTCCGATCTCGCCGCCGATTATGGTGAGAGGCTCGAACATCTCGTCCTTGGCCTGGGCGCCTATGCCCTTGCCGTAGTTGTCGCAGTGGAGCCTCTGCAGCCCCAGGAAGAATTCCTTTTCATCCCCCCTGAGCACATCCTTGTCCAGGATATAGTCCACCAGCAAGGCTATGGCGTTGCTGGTCTCCTCAGGATGGCAGGCATGGCCGCCCACGCCCTTTGCGGTGAGGTGCCACAGACCCTCTTCCTTTTCGGCGGTGACGCTCTCGGTGGACTCCAGCTCGCCCTCATGGCGCAGCCAGGCCTGGGCGCTGCCGGGGATGACATTGGGGGCTACGCCGCCCCGGATATCCGCCACCTTGTCCAGGGGCAGAGTGGAGATGACCCGGGCGTGGAAGATGCCCTTCTCACCGTTGCACAGGGGGAAGTTTGCGTCGGGGCTGAAGCAGAAGAGAGGCGCCGGATACTTCTCCAGATAGTACTCCAGATCCTGCATCCCGCACTCCTCGTCGGCCCCCAGCAGGGCCCGGACGGGATAGCGCAGCTCAACCCCGCTGTCCTTCAGGTACTTGAGAGCATAGAGGCAGAGCACGCTGGGCCCCTTGTCGTCCATAACGCCCCGGCCTATGATATAGCCCTCCTTCCGGCGCAGGGTGAAGGGGTCCTCCTTCCAGCCGGCGCTGGGCACCACGTCCAGATGGGTGATGGTGGCCAGGCAGTCCTCCCCCTGGCCCACCTGGGCATAGCCTATCATATTTTCACAGTTGACTGTATCCAGCCCCAGTTCGCCGGCTATCTCCAGGCCCAGTTCCAGGGCCTTTGCCGGTCCGGGACCAAAGGGCATGCCCGGCTGGGCCTGGCCTCTGACGCTGTCGATGGCAACCAGGCGGCCTATGTCCCTTATCACGTTTTCCCAGTTTTCACTGACAAAGCTCTTTACATCCTTCATGGTTTTGTTATCCATAGTTTTTTCCTTCCTGCGGTTTATGTGCCGCCGGTAAAATATTCCGTATTAAAATATACTACTGACAGGCCGATTTTGCAACACAATCGGCCCTCATGAAAAAACGTGCGGGCTCTCGCTCCGCACGTTTTTTATCTGTGTTATTTCTTTTCAGTTCTCGGCCTATCTCAGTTCTCCTTGGTCTTGGCCCTTTTGGCGGCCTTGAAGTCCGGTTCGGTGCCCTTTATGAGACGCACTATGTTCTCCCTGTGGCGGTAGACCACTATGCACATGGCCACCACGCCCAGCACCATTCTGGGGCCGGAAACGCCGAAAATAAAAGGTCCGATGCCCGCCGCCAGAGCTCCCAGCACGGAGCCCAGAGAGACCTTCTTGCTGAGAAAAGCCCCCAGCAGGAAGCAAGCAATGACCAGCAGGCCCACCCGCCAGTCCAGCATCAGGGACAGGGCCCCGCCTACGGAGACGCCTTTGCCCCCCTTGAAGCCGTAGAACACCGGGAAACAGTGGCCCACTATGCAGCATATGCCGCCCATGGACAGGCCCACATCCCCCAGCAGCAGATAGCCCGCCCCCATGGAGATGACCGCCTTCAGCACATCGGCCCCCAGAGTGAGAAAGCCTGCGGACATGCCGTAGACTCTGGCCATGTTGGTGGCTCCCGCATTGCCGCTGCCCTTGGAGCGCACGTCTGCGCCGTACATTTTCCGTGACATATATATAGACAGGCTCACCGAGCCCAGAAGATAGCTGCCCAGGGCCACCAGCAGATACTTGAAGATTTCCATTGCCGTCCTCCCTCGTTTTTCAGGAAACTTTGTCAAAAATTTATTTCAATTTTTTGAAGTATATTGATAGCGACAGCGCAATTATACAATCTATATGTCAATTTAGCAATATGAAAATCAACTTGTTTTATTTTTTTTAATCTTTTCTTAATAGCCTACAGCACACTCTGCGGTTTGGACACAGGGCATGGCCCGAAGCAAAGCCTGAACAAAGTCCCAGGGCGGCTCAGCGGCTCCACAGTATCCAGGGATAGATCTCCGGCGGCTGCTTTGAAAAGTTCATGGTCTCCCCTGTCATTGGGTGCTTGAAGCTGAGAGCCTGGGAAAACAGGGCCAGGGGACAGTCCTCCCGGGGCTGGGCGTACTTTCTCTCCCCTACCAGGGGCAGGCCCCGGGAGGCGAACTGACAGCGTATCTGATGGGTGCGCCCTGTGTGCAGCTTAACCCGCACCAGACTCAGCCCCTCCTTTCGTCCCAGGGTCTCATAGTCCAGCAGGGCCTCCTGTATGCCCTTCCCCGGCTCCTTGGTGACAAAGCTCATTTTTCTGGCCTTGTCCCTGTACATAAGATCCCGCATGGAGCCCCGGTCAGGACAATCCCCGTGCACTGCGGCCAGGTACTCCTTGCCTATCCCCTCTTCCCTTATCTGACGGCTCAGCTCCGAGGCGGCCCGGGCGTTTCTGGCCAGCACCATCAGCCCTGAGGTGGCCCGGTCCAGCCGGTGGACGGTGCGTACATCCGCCCCGGGGTCACCAAGCTGAAGGCGCAGCAGCTCCGGCAGGCCTCCCGGCTCGTCGGTGGACAGCACTTTTGAAGGCTTTATGCAGACTATTATATCCTTATCAATATAGAGTATATCCAGCTTATCCATTTTATCTGTCTCCTCCCGGATATATTAGCACAGGCCCGGCTCTTTGCAAAGAGCGGCTTTTGTGTTATCATGTCGTAAAAACGAAGGAAACGGGTGTTTGATTTGAGTGAGAGCTATAAGGCCCCCTGCCCCCACCACCGCCAGTGCGGCGGCTGTCAGCTGCAAAACCTCCCCTATGCACAGCAGCTGGAGCACAAGCAGAGAGAGGCCGTAAAGATACTTGGCAGCTTCGGCCACGTGGAAAACATTATTGGCATGGATAATCCCCTGCACTACCGCAACAAGGTCCATGCCGCCTTTGGCCTGGACCGGCGCAGGAAGGTGATATCCGGTATATATCAGCCCGGCAGCCACGCCATAGTCCCGGTGGACGAGTGCATGATAGAGGACGAGACTGCAGACAGGATAATCCGCAGCATAAGGAAAATGCTGCCGGAGTTCAGGATACAGGTCTATGACGAGCTGGCTGCGCCATGTGCTGGTGAAGCGGGGCTTTGCCACCGGAGAGCTGATGGTGGTGCTGGTGGCGGCAAGCCCCATATTCAAGCTGCAAAAGCCCTTTCTTAAAAAGCTGCTGGAGCTGCACCCAGAGATTAGCACCGTCATTCTGAACATAAACGACCGCTTCGGCCCGGTGGTGCTGGGCAAACGGGAGAAAGTGATTTACGGCAGCGGCTACATCCAGGACATCCTGCTGGGCAGGCGCTTTCGCATCTCCCCCAGCTCCTTCTACCAGATCAACCCCGCCCAGACGGAGAAGCTCTATTCCCTGGCCCTGGACTTTGCCGGTCTCAGCGGAAGGGAGACGGTGCTGGACGCCTACTGCGGCACCGGCACCATAGGGCTCTGTGCCTCCTCCCGGGCAAAGCAGGTGATAGGGGTGGAGATAAACCGGGATGCGGTGAAGGATGCCATAGTCAACGCCCGCCTCAACGGGATAAAGAACTGCTGGTTTGCCGCCGGGGATGCCGGACAGTATATGGAGGGTTTGGCTGCAGAGGGCCACAGAGTGGATGTGGTGTTCATGGACCCGCCCAGGAGCGGCAGCGATGAACGCTTCCTCAGCTCTCTGATAAAGGCCGCGCCGGAAAAGATCGTCTATATCTCCTGCAACATTGAGACCCAGGCCCGGGACATGGACATCCTCCTCCGGGGCGGCTACCGGGTGGAAAAGCTCCAGCCCGTGGACATGTTCCCATTTACAAAGCATGTGGAGACAATAGTGTTGCTACAAAGAGAAACCTTGTAGAAATCCTTAGATTTAGGCACTTTTCCCGCCATGTGGTGTTTGACGCAGAGGGTGATAAATTCC
>CASFJB010000007.1 GCA_949294945.1 uncultured Eubacteriales bacterium | reverse complement strand
CAGGATGTGAACCGGGGCTGCATTGCGCTTCTGGAGCAGCTGCGCCCGGATATGAAAGGCCGCTTTACCCAGCGGCAGCGCTGAAGGAGGAAGATAAAAATGAAGCTGGACGCCATTCACCATGTGGCGATAATCGTCTCCGATTATCAGCGATCCAGGGAGTTTTACGTGGACAAGCTGGGCTTTCCGGTGATACGGGAAAACTACCGTCCGGACCGGGGGGACTGGAAGCTGGACCTGGCCTGCGGCGACATCGAGCTGGAGATATTCGGCCAGGACTGGGCGCCGGAGCGGCCGGACAAGCCGGAGGCCCGGGGCCTGCGGCACCTGGCATTTAAGGTGGAGGAGATAGAAAAGACGGTGGCGGAGCTGGAGAGCCTGGGCATCCCCTGTGAGGAGATAAGGCTGGACGGCTATACCGGAAAGAAAATGACCTTCTTCTTCGACCCCGACGGACTGCCTCTGGAGCTGCACCAATAAGAGAAAAGAACAAAAAATCAAAAGGCAGAGCGGGCCTTGGCCTGCTCTGCCTTGAAACTTTATGAGCTTTATACTTTGTATTCCTCTTCCCGGTCTGTGCCCATTATCTCCGACAGCTCCCGGGCTATGTTGTTGACCATGGACTCCAGCTCGCCTATCCGCGCCTTATCTCCCGGGGCGCTTTTCGGCGGCTTTGCATCCTTCAGCGGCGGCTGCGGTTTCACCGGCCCGGGCGCCTTGACGGATTTGGCCTCCGGCCCCTCGGTTACGAGGCCGCAGAGGAACTCCTGCCACATGCCGTTGAGCAGCTCTATGCTCTCCAGCTGCTGGTGGATTATTTTGTCAAAGGCCTTGCGCACACAGTCGGCGGCGTATTCCTGCTGGTCTACCACCCCGGTGAGGATATCTTCCCGCTGCTGCTGGGCCTCCGCCACTATCTTGGCGGCCTGTATCTTGGCCTTGGCCACTATATCCCGGGCGGCGGCCTGGGCGGTGAGCAGGGTATCCCCTATCTGGGACTTGCCCTGGCCCAACTCCGAAAGCTGCTCCTTCAGACGGCGGTTCTCTTCCGTCAGGGCCTCTGCCTGGCGGCGGATGTCCTCCAGAAGGGAGTTGACTTTGTTGGCGTTATAATACTTCTGCCTGACTATATTTATATCGATGGAATCAAAGTATTCCTTATCCAGAGCCATGGCCTTCACCTCACAAATACGGGAGCTCTTGCCATATTATAGCAGATTAGCCTGCTCAAGGCAACAAGGAATAGTGCTCCCGGCGGTCCGGGCCCCGGCGGGCCTATTTAAGTATGGGCTGTATCTGCCAGCCCCGGAGGGCGGCCTGCACCGTTTCGTCCAGGAGGGAGAAATCGGCCTGGAGGCTGCGGGGCTTTTTGGCCGGGTCGTCCTGGCGGAAGGGCACGAAATAGACGCCTTTGCGGTTTAAGAGCTTGGCGATGTTCTCCGCCGAGCCGGAGAGCCCGTCGTTGGTGGACAGGGCGATGACCAGGGGACGGCCGTTTCTCATGTGGGCCTTGGCGGCCATGGTGACCGAGGTGTCGGTGATGCCGCTTGCCAGCTTTGCCAGGGTGTTGCCGGTGCAGGGGGCGATAAGCAGGGCGTCCATGGGCGTGGCCGGGCCCAGGGGCTCCGCCTCGGCTATGGTGGTGACCACCTTTTTCCCGCTGAGGAGCATCAGCTTCTTTATGTGCTCCGAGGCCGCGCCGAAGCGGCTGTCCGTCTCGGCGGCGTTCTCGCTCATTATGGGTATCAGCTCATATTTGTCGCTGAGTTTTTCTGCGGCTTCAAAAAGCTTTTCATAGGTGCAGTAGGAGCCGCACAGGGCCAGCCCCAGTCTTTTCTTGCTTTCTATGCTCATTCTTCCCTCTCCCTTATTATTGAGTATATGCAGTCGCGCATCAGCTCCGCTGCGGTGTAGGGGGCGCAGAGCCCGGGCAGGCCCGGGGCGGCCAGGGCCGTAAGGCCCAGTTCCTCCGCCCGGTGGGGCTCAAAGCCCCCGGGGGCGGAGGCCAGCTCCAGCAGCAGGGCGTCCCGGCGGATACGCCCCAGCTCCGCCTCTCCCAGCACCTGCTCCGGCACGGTGTTGACTATGAAGTCAAAATTTCCCAGAGCCTCCGGCAGCTCAGGAAAGTCCAGAGCCTCCAGCCCCAGCGCCCTGGCCATGGCCCGGTCGCCCTCCTTGCGGGCGGCCACCGTCACCCGGGCGCCCAGGGCGAAGAGACGCAGGGACAGTATCTTGGCTATCCTGCCCCAGCCGGTGACCAGCACGGAGCTGCCCCAGAGGCTCCGGGGGCTGGAGGCCATGAGCTTCTCCACCGCCCCTTCGGCGGTGAGGGCGGCGTTGCCCACGGTAAAGCCCCGCCGCTGCATGATGTCCGCCGTTTGCAGGCCCTGGCTCAGGGCTCCCATGCTCAGCTCCCGGCTCAGCTTTCCCCCCATGAGCAGCTGGCCCGGCCACAGGTTCACCAGCAGCTCCTCCGCCCTCAAGGGCTGGGAGGCGAAGGGGGAATTGATGAGGCCGTTTTTCTCCGCCGGGGTGGGCAGTATCACGCAGTCGGCCCCGTAGACGCAGCTTTGCAGACAGCCGGACTTGGGTATCTCTGCCGGCAGCTCCGCCTTTTCCAGAGCGAAGCTATGTACCCTGTGCCGGTCCCGCCACAGCAGGGAGCAGAGCAGCACCGACCTTTTATCTCCGCCGATGACAGCAAATTTCAAAAGCAGCACCTCCATATCATAGTATTCTGTTGCGCCGGAGGGGGTGCCTGTGTTAGAATAAACTCCGCCCGGGCAAGGTTTCGGCTGCCCGGAAATACTAAGGAAAGCAGGTTTTGCAGCATGAGCAGAGCTGATGAGATATTTATCCAAAACTGCAAGGACATCCTGGAAAACGGCATCTGGGATACGGACAGGGAGGTGCGTCCCCGCTGGGAGGACGGCCAGAGCGCCCACACCGTAAAGAAATTCGGCATCGTCAACCGCTATAACCTGGCGGAGGAATTCCCCATCCTCACCATCCGCCGCACCTACTGGAAGTCCGCAATAGACGAGCTCTTGTGGATATGGCAGGCCAAGAGCAACAATGTCCATGACCTGCGCACCCGGGTCTGGGACGCCTGGGCCGATGAGAACGGCTCCATAGGCAAGGCCTACGGCTACCAGCTGGGCATCAAGCACCACTATCCCGAGGGGGACATGGACCAGGTGGACAAGGTGCTTTGGGACCTGAAGCACAATCCCGCCTCCCGGCGCATCATGACCAATATCTATAACTTTGCCGACCTGTCGGAGATGGCCCTCTATCCCTGCGCCTACTCCATGACCTTCAACGTCACCGGGGACCGGCTCAACGCCATTTTGAACCAGCGCTCCCAGGACATGCTGGCGGCCAACAACTGGAACGTGGTGCAGTATTCCGTGCTCACCATGATGATGGCCCAGGTCTCCGGCCTCAAGCCCGGAGAGTTCGTCCACGTGATAGCCGACGCCCATATCTATGACCGGCATGTGCCCGCCATAGAGGAGATAATCAAGAATCCCCCCAAGAGCGCCCCCAGCTTCCGCATAGACCCTGAGGTGACGGACTTCTACAAGTTCACCCGGGACAGCTTCACCATGGACAACTATCAGTACTCCGACTTTACCGGCAAGATACCGGTGGCCCTTTGATGCCCATGGAAGCTATAGTTGCGGTGTATTCCGACTGGGGCATAGGCAGCGGCGGCACCCAGCCGGTGGTGCTGAAGGCGGATCGGGCCCACTTCAAGGAGCTGACCATGGGGGCGGCGGTGATAGTGGGGCGAAAGACCCTGGAGGACTTCCCCGGGGGCAAGCCTCTCAAGGGACGGCACAACATTGTGGTGTCCCGGCAGGAGCTGGAGATAGAGGGAGCGGAGCTTGTCCACGGCACGGAAGAGGCCCTGGCGGCCGCCGCCCGGCAGGACCGCTGCCTGGTGATAGGCGGCGCCAGCATCTACCGGCAGTTCATGCCCTGGGTGGACACGGTGCATATAACCAAGATAGACCTGGCGCCCAGGTCGGACAGCTACTTTCCCAACCTGGACGTCGATGAGAATTGGCAGCGGCAGGAAGAGGAATCCTGGCAGGAGGAAGAGGGCCTGCGCTACTGCTTTGTGACCTATAAACGTATAAAATAAGGAAAAAGCCTGTCTGGCGTCTCACTTTACCAGGGTGGTGCCGGGGTAATAATGAGCCAGTATCCGGGTGTAATCGCTGCCCTGGGCAGCCATGAGATTCGCCCCGTGCTGGCTCATTCCCACGCCGTGGCCGTAGCCGGTGACGGTGAAGAGAAAGCCGGAGCCGGTGTATTCCAGGGTGAAGGCGGTGGAGCGCAGGGAGAAGAGACTGCGTATCTCCGTGCCGGATATCTCCACGCCCCCCAGCAGGGCGGAGGCCACCCTGCCGCTGTCCTCCAGGCTGATCTCACCTACCCAGGAGCTCTCCTCTCCGGTGAAGTCCGCCCAGGGGTAGGCGGAGAGCACCGTGTCCCTAAAGTCCAGGGAGCTCAGCTCCACCTGGCTCACATAGCCGGGGACGGTGTCGGCGGTCTCCGGGCTGGAGACGCTGACCAGATAGGGCAGGGGGTTCCATATGGCGCCGCAGTCCTCGGTGGCCCCGCAGGAGGAGGAATGGAAGGCGGCGAAAACCGGCTGGCCCTCATAGACCAGATACTCACCCTCCGTCTCCTCCACCGCCCGGCTGACGGCGGCGTAGTTAGCCTCAAAGCTCTCTCCCCAGTTGCTCTCCATGTCCTCCCGGCTTATCCAGGCCTGACAGCAGGAGTAGTCGGTGCAGACCTGGGCGTCGCTGTGGCGGCAGGTCTCGGCGCAGTACATGGCATAGGTCCGGGCGGCAACGGCCTGGGCCTTCAGGGCCTCCGGCTCAAAGTAGGCGGGCATCTCCGCCGCCACCACGCCGATGAGGTATTCCTGCATGTCCACGTCGTAGACCTCAGGCCCGCACTTTACCAACAGCCGTTCCGGCGCCGGCTCCGCCGCCTGGGAGACGGCGGGCGTGGGGCTTGGCGTGGGAGCGGCCGAGGCCGCCGGGGAGGGAGCAGAGGAGGGGACGGCGCTCTCCCGGAGGCTGAGCACCGCCGGGGCGGCGGCGGGACTGGGCTCCGGCCCGGCTCCGCCGCTGCTGCGCCAGACCAGGCAAAAGGCCGGCACACAAGTGATAAACAGGGCCAGATATGCGGCTACAAGGGTTCTTTTCATGGCAATGCCTCCGTTTTTCCTTGACTGTATGGATAAATGAGTATAAAATTAATCTGTTATGTTCCCCTGACCTGAAGAGGGACAGGGCTTCAATCAATAGTTATTGAAACGGGAATGTGATTATGCAAAAAAGATCTTTGGAGATTTCCTGCTATGTGTGCGGAGCCGGGGCCTTCGGGGTGTTTTTCCGCTGGCTCCAGGACCAGATGGCCTTTGACGACGCGGGACTGGCAGAGCGCAGCGTATTCAATTACCTGGTGCCTCTGGTCATCCTGGCTTCGGCCTTGCTCTTCAACCGCTTCATAGAGCAGGCCCGCAGCGAGAAGCTGTATATACCCACCGATTTCTGCCAGGCCCTGAAAAATGAGGGCAAGCTCTTTGCCATAGCCCGCTGGGCCTGCGGCCTGGTGATGGCTCTGGGAGGAGTGGTGCTCATCGCCACCAGCGAGACGGACCAGGATGCGGAGCTGCTGCTGGTGCTGGCTCTGCTGGCCATAGCCTCCGGCCTCTCCTATCCCCTGGTGCTGGGCAGCGCCAATGACAAGTACGGCAAGCTGCGCCACCCGGCCCTGGCCTGCCTGGGCACTACCCTGCCCATAGTGCTCTATGCCCTGTGGCTGATAATCTGCTATAAGCAGAACGCCCTCAACAGCGTTATCTGGTCCTATCTCATAGAGATGATGGCAATAATAACCGCCATGATGGCCTTTTTCCGGGCGGCGGGCTTTGCCTACGGAGCGGTAAAGACCTGGCAGAGCTTCTTCACCATTATGATGGGCGTTATGATGTGCGTCATGGCCCTGGCCGACGACAGGTATATGGGCATGCATATCATAATGCTGGGAGCGGCCATGCAGCTGCTGCTGTATGAGTGGCTGATGATAATGAACATGCAGAAGAAGGCCGTGAAGCCCAAGGTGGAAAAGCCCAGCGAGGACGGCTTCGAGCGCCTGAGATAAGAAACGGACCCACTGAATAAACCGAAAAGCCCGCCGGAAATTCCGGCGGGCTTTGTGCTGCCTGTGTGATTTGCAATGAGATATGTGTACTGCCCTTGATTTATTGCATATAATGCTTTAAAATGTTGCCTGTATAAAAGGAGGTGCCGGGATGAAAGACGAGACCAGCGTCAGCCGGGCGGGATATCTCCGGGAGAGCTATCACTACTTTCACCTGCGGGACACGGCGGGGCAGGAGCTGGACTTCCATTTCCACGAATTTGACAAGATAGTGCTGCTGCTGTCCGGGCGGGTGGACTATACCGTGGAGGGCAGCACCTATGCCCTGAAGTCCTGGAGCGTGCTGCTTATAAAGCACCACACCATACACCGGGCCCTCATCGACAAGTCGGAGCCTTACGAGAGGATAATCATATATCTGGACGGAAAATATTTTGCCCGCAGCATGCCGGAGGCCCGGCTGACGGACTGCTTCGACCAGGCGGACAGGAGCGGGAGACATCTGCTTTTGCCCACAGAGCGGCAGCGCCGGGCCATAGAGGCGGTGCTCTCGGCCTATGAGGAGGCGGCGGAGGACAGCGGCTTCGGAGCGGAGGCTCTGAGGGAGAGCTTCATTATCCAGCTGCTGATATACATAGGCCGGATGACGGCGGCCTCCTCCGGGGAGACGGCGGAGAGCCAGTACGACCCCAAGATACGCCGGGTACTGTCCTACATAAACGAAAACCTGGGCAGGGAGCTGAGCGTGGAGCAGCTGGCGGAGCAGGCCTATCTCAGCAAGTACCACTTCATGCGCCTGTTCAAGGCCCAGACCGGCAGCAGCGTCCACTCCTATGTGCGCCAGAAGCGCCTGCTCCATGCCGCCCGGCTGATAAGGGAGGGCATGACGGTGGGCAAGGCCGCCGCCGAGAGCGGCTTCGGAGACTATTCCGCCTTCCACCGGGCCTTCCGGGAGAGCTTCGGCATCAGCCCCGGAAGCCTGAAAAAGTGAGCAGCATATCAAAAAGGGCCCGCCGCAGATTTTCTCATTTCTGCGACGGGCCATTTTCACGCCTTGACAATTACTTATGGAACAGTTTCTTGGCCTGGTATTTGGGCTCGAAGGAGATGTTTATGCCCAGCTTCTTGAACAGGTCCTCGTCCACATGGGAGAGGATGACGGAGGAGTGGGCCTCGCAGCCCTTGAGATTGTCCAGCTGTTCGATGGCGCAGCCGGCCATGGGGTTGGTGACGGAGCAGATGGACAGAGCTATGAGCAGCTCGTCGGTGTGGAGCCGGGGATTGTGGTTGCCCAGGTGCTCCACCTTCAGGTGCTGGATAGGCTCGATGACGCCGGGGGCGATAAGAGGCAGCTTTTTGTCTATGCCGGCCAGGGCCTTCACGGCGTTGAGCAGGCAGGCGGAGGAGGCTCCCAGCAGGGAGGAGGTCTTGCCGGTGACTATGCGCCCGTCGTTGAGCTCCAGGGCCACGGCGGGGCCGCCGGTCTTTTCCGCCTTGTCCAGGGCGGCGGCCACCACGGGCCTGTCGGCGGGGGTGAGGCCCAGGGAGTTCATTATGAGCTCTATCTTCCGCACCTCGTTGGGGTCGGCGGTGCCCCGGCGCACCCCGCAGGCGGCGGCGTAATAGCGGCGGAGGATCTCCTGCTTGGAGGCTTCCACGCAGACCTCATCGTCCTGGATGCAGAAGCCCAGCATATTCACACCCATGTCCGTGGGGCTCTTGTAGGGGCTGGAGCCGTAGATGCGCTTGAATATGGCCTCCAGGACGGGGAAGATCTCCACGTCCCGGTTGTAGTTGACGGTGGTGGCGCCGTAGGCCTCCAGGTGGAAGGGGTCTATCATGTTCACGTCGTCCAAATCGGCGGTGGCGGCCTCATAGGCCAGGTTCACCGGGTGCTTGAGAGGCAGGTTCCACACGGGGAAGGTCTCGAACTTGGCATAGCCTGCGCTGATGCCCCGCTTGTGCTCGTGGTAGAGCTGGCTGAGGCAGGTGGCCATCTTGCCGGAGCCGGGGCCGGGGGCGGTGACCACCACCAGGCTGCGCTGGGTCTCGATGTAATCGTTTTTTCCGAAGCCCTCCTCGGAGACGATGAAAGGCACGTTGGAGGGGTAATCGGGGATGATATAGTGCTTGTATACCCGGACGCCCAGCATCTCCAGCCGCTTCTTGAACTGGTCGGCCACGGCCTGGCCCCGGTAGTGGGTGATGACCACGCTGCCTATGTAGAGGCCTATGCCCCGGAAGGCGTCGATAAGGCGGAGGGTGTCCTCGTCGTAGGTGATGCCCAGGTCGCCCCGGCGCTTGCTGCGCTCGATATCGTCGGCGGAGATGGCGATGACTATCTCCGCATCATCCTTCATCTCCATGAGCATGTTCACCTTGCTGTCGGGCTTGAAGCCGGGCACAACTCTGGAGGCGTGGTAGTCGTCAAAGAGCTTGCCGCCGAATTCCAGGTAAAGTTTACCGCCGAATTTGCTTATCCTGTCCCGGATGTTCTGGGACTGGAGCTTCAGATACTTGTCATTGTCAAAGCCTATCTTGTTCATAGGGCAGAGCATCTCCACTTCTCTTTTTTAACAAAAAGAAATATTATCATAAAAATGCGGTGATGGCAACGATTATATCTCCCGGAGAGACAACATTATACTTTTTTTGTTCATAAAGATGTGCTACAATACACTCTGTATCGGCATGGGGCCCGGCTGAGGCCCCGGAAATCATGAGAGAAAGGCACAGTGAAATGGGCATACTCAACAAACTGTTCGGCTCCTACTCCGACAGGGAGCTTAAGAAAATATATCCTATAGCGGACAAAATAGAGGCGCTGGAGGGGGAGTACTCCGCTCTCAGCGACGGAGAGCTGAGGGAGAAAACGGCGCTGTTCAAGGAGCGCCTGGCCCAGGGGGAGACCCTGGACGACATCCTGCCCGAGGCTTTTGCAACGGTGAGGGAGGCGGCCTGGCGGGTGCTGGGCATGAAGCCCTTCAGAGTGCAGCTCATCGGCGGCATCGTGCTCCATCAGGGGCGTATAGCCGAGATGAAGACCGGCGAAGGCAAGACCCTGGTGGCCGTGCTCCCCGCCTACCTCAACGCCCTGGCCGGGGAAGGGGTGCATATAGTCACCGTCAACGACTACCTGGCCAAGCGCGACAGCGAGTGGATGGGTAAGGTGCACCGCTTCCTGGGGCTGAGCGTGGGCCTCATAGTCCACGGCCTCACCAGCGAGGAGCGGCGGGCGGCCTATAACTGCGACATCACCTACGGCACCAACAACGAGATGGGCTTTGACTACCTGAGGGACAACATGGCCCTGTATAAGGAGAACATGGTCCAGCGGGGTCACGCCTTTGCCATAGTGGACGAGGTGGACTCCATACTCATAGACGAGGCCAGGACTCCCCTTATCATCTCCGGCCAGGGGGATGAGAGCACCGACCTGTACCGCCGGGCAGACGATTTCGTCAGCAGGCTTAAAAAGCAGGTCTACACCTCCGTGGACGAGAAGGAAGAGGAGGACGAGAACCTGGACGCCGACTATGTGGTGGACGAGAAGGCCAAGACCGCCACTCTCACCGCCCGGGGCATAGCCAAGGCGGAGAGGGCTTTCAATCTGGAGAACCTGGCGGACATGGAGAACGCCACCCTCAGCCACCACATAAACCAGGCCCTGAAGGCCCACGGCATAATGAAGCGGGACATCGACTATATAGTCAAGGACGGGGAGATCATCATAGTGGATGAGTTCACCGGCCGTCTGATGCTGGGCCGCCGCTACTCCGAGGGGCTGCACCAGGCCATAGAGGCCAAGGAGCACGTGGACGTGCAGAAGGAGAACAAGACTCTGGCCACCATCACCTTCCAGAACTATTTCCGCCTATATGACAAGCTCTCCGGCATGACTGGCACCGCCGTCACCGAGGCGGAGGAGTTTGAGGCCATATACCGCCTGGACATTATCGAGATACCCACCAACAAGCCGGTGATCCGCCTGGACGACCCGGACGTGGTGTATAAAAACGAGACCGGCAAGAACCGGGCCATCATCGAACAGATAGCCGCCTGCCATGAGAAGGGACAGCCGGTGCTGGTAGGCACCGTGTCCATAGAGAAGAGCGAGTATATCTCCTCCCTGCTGAAGAAGCGGGGCATACCCCACACGGTGCTGAATGCAAAGTACCACGAGAAGGAAGCGGAGATAGTGGCCCAGGCAGGCAAGCTGGGGGCGGTCACCATCGCCACCAACATGGCCGGCCGAGGCACCGACATCATGCTTGGCGGCAACGCCGAGTACCTGGCCAAGAACGACCTGCGCAAGGCGGGCTACACCGAGGAGATAATCAGCGAGGCCACCGGCTACGGCGACACCGCCGACAAGGACATCCTGGAGGCCCGCAGCCTCTTCGCTCAGAAGCTGAAGGAGCACAAGGCCGTCACCGAGGCCGAGGCGGAGAAGGTGAGAGCCGCCGGCGGTCTCTTCATCCTGGGCACCGAGCGCCACGAGTCAAGACGTATAGACAACCAGCTGCGTGGCCGTGCCGGCCGTCAGGGCGACCCGGGCGAGAGCCGCTTCTATCTGGCCCTCACCGACGATGTGATGCGCCTCTTCGGCTCCGAGCGGATAATGAACATGATGGAAGCTCTGAAGGTGGACGAGGACATGCCTCTGGACCACAAGATGCTCTCCGGGGCCATAGAACAGGCCCAGAAAACCGTGGAGAGCCGGAACTTCCAGACCCGAAAGAGCGTGCTGGAGTACGACGACGTGATGAACCAGCAGCGCAATATCATCTACGGCGAGCGGCGGAAGGTGCTGGACGGAGAGGATATCCACCAGCAGATAATGAGCATGGTCCACGAGTTCGTCAGCTCCACCGTGTCCGACGGCCTGGGCGGCGCCGCCGCCGAGAGCCAGCAGCAGCTGGACGCCGCCCTCCAGCCCTTTGAGAAGCTGTTCATGCGCCCGGGCACCTTCAGGATAGAGGACTTCGGCGGCTTTGCCAAATGGGAACAGGTAGCGGAAAAGGTGAAGGAACTGGCGGAGAAGGTCTATGCCGCCAGGGAGGCCGCCTTCGGCCTTGCCCCCAACGGCGCCCCCCTTATGCGGGAGCTGGAGCGGGTCATCATGCTCCGGGTGGTGGACGAGTATTGGATGGACCATATCGACGCCATGAGCGAGCTGAAGCGGGGCATAGGCCTGAGAGGCTACGGCGCCGTAAAGCCCATAGACGCCTATAAGCAGGAGGGCTTCGACATGTTCGAGGCCATGGTCCACGGCATAAGGGAGGAGACGGTCCGGCGCATGTACACCGTGCAGGTGCGCCGGGAGCAGCCCATAGAGCGCAAGGCCGTGGCAAAGAACGCCGCCGCCAACGTGGGGGGCGAGCCGGTGAAAAAGCAGCCGGTGAAGAAGGCCCCCAAACCCGGCCGCAACGACCCCTGCCCCTGCGGCAAGATGAAGGCCGACGGCAGCCGGAGACTGAAATACAAGGAATGCTGCGGCAGGAACCAGTGAAGGCCGGAGAAATTTGCCCGCCTGCAAGGGGGGCAGGGAGATGCCATGAGCTTTAAGGAAAACAACGAAAAGGGGCTTATATATATGAGCTCCGACATAATAGGCGCCCGCCACGCCTTCACCACCCGCTATGGCGGAGTGAGCAAGGGGGACTTTGCCTCCCTGAACCTGGGTGCCAACCGTGGGGACGAGCCGGAGGACGTGCGGGAAAATTACCGCCGGCTCTGTGCGCTTATGGGCGTGGGCATAGACGGCATGGCCGTCACAAAGCAGGTCCACGGCAATGAGGTGCGCATAGTGACGGAAGAGGACAGGCATGTGTGCATGTCCTCCGTACCCTACGAGGCCGACGGCATAGTCAGCAATGTGAAGGGCCTGCCCCTGCTGTGCATGGTGGCCGACTGCGTGCCGGTGCTGCTGTGGGACGGGGAGCATTCCGTGGCCGGAGCCATACACTGCGGCTGGCGCAGCTCTGTTGGGGATATACTTAAAAATGCCCTGGAGAAGATGGAGAGCCTGGGGGCAAGGCCGGAGAGCATCCGGGCGGCCATAGGCCCCTCCATAGGCCGCTGCTGCTTTGAGACCGATGAGGACGTGCCTCTGGCCGTAAGCAGGTACCTGGGGGGAGACACCCGGGGCCTCTTCGACCTGCGGGAGGACGGAAAGACCATGGTGGACCTGAGAGCGGCCAATGCCCGGCGGCTGATGCAGCTGGGAGTGAAGGCGGAGAATATCGACATATCCACGGAGTGCACCATGTGCAGCCATGACAAGTACTGGTCCCACCGCTATACCAAGGGCCGCCGGGGCAGTCAGGGCGCAGCCATAGTGCTTTGAAACTAAGGAGAGACTCATGAAGAAAACATTCAAAATGCTGACATTGCTGTTGGCCCTGGCCATGCTGCTGTGCTGCGCCGGGTGCAGCGACGGCAGCTCCGACGACCCCTATGCGGGCATTCCGGACTCCACCGAAGGCAAGGACGTGACCCGCAACCTGGGGGCGGACAATGTCTTTTCCCTCAACTGCAATACCGATTACTCCTTCAATCCCCTTGTGGCCACCAACCGCTCCAACCAGCTGGTGTGCAGCCTGGTGTATGAGAATATGGTGGAAGTGGACAACAACTTCGAGGCCATCCCCAACGTTATCACCGAGTGGAGCTGCACCGAGGACGGCAAGAGCTGGACCTTCAAGGTGGGGGAGGGCCACGTCTTTCATGACGGAACTCCCGTAACAGGCCGTGACCTGAGCTATTCTCTGAGCCTGGCCATAAACTCCGACCGCTACAGAGGGCGCTTTTCCAGCTTCCAGGGCGCCGGCTATGACGACGAGAACTTCTATGTCACACTGGGCATAGGGGATACCCAGTTCGTAAAGCTGCTGAACATACCTATTATAAAATACGGCGAGATGAGCGAAGCCCGGCCTACAGGCAGCGGCCCCTATACATATAATGCGGACTATACCGCCCTGGTGGCCTACGAGGGCTATGAGGGCTATGAGGACCTCCCGGTGGACACGGTCTATCTGAAGGAGTACGCCTCCGCCGAGAGCATCATCAGCGCCTTTGACGACGGCATCATCGACGTGGTCACCAACGACCCCTCCAGCTATACCAACCTGGGCTATGCCCGCACCAGCGAGATACGCAGCTATCCCACTACGAATCTCCACTATATACAGTTCAACAACGAAAGCACCCTGGGCCGTTACGACACCATACGCATGGCCATGAACTATGCCTTCGACCGGGACTACTTTGCCGAGGAGCTGCTCCACGGCAACGGCGTGGGCACCTCCGTGGCCATGTATCCCACCTGCGCCGCCTACCCTCAGACTTATGCCGACACCATGGACTATAACCTGAACTCCTGCAAGTCCATCCTGGAGAATGCGGGACTGAAGGACTATGACGGGGACGGCTGGCTGGAGTACATGTCCGCCGGTGAGGACGCTACCCTGAAGCTTATCGTGTGCAGCGACAGCAGCGCAAAGACAGGCATGTGCCAGAAGTTTGCCGAGGACATGGCCACTATAGGCCTGAAGATAGATGTGCAGGAGCTGACCTGGGACGAGTATATGACCGCCCTGGAGGAGGGCGACTTCGACATGTACTACGGCGAGGTGAAGCTGCGCAACAACTTTGACCTGACGGAGCTGCTGGACCCGGAGGACGAGCTGAACTATTCCCGCAGCAACGACACCATCTTCCTGGGCCTGCTGGAGAGCTACCTGGCCGCCTCCGACGCCACCCGCTCCAGCATGTACCAGACCTTCTACGAGCATGTGGCCACCCGGGGCCTGCTCATCTCCATAGGCTTTGAGCACCAGGAGATAATCGTCCACCGGGGCATGATAAGAGGGCTGAACGCCAACCTGGGAAATCCCCTGTATGATTTTGAAAATTGGGAGATCATACTGGATGATGATACTACTGAACAAGGAGAGGGAGAATAATGACTGACAGAGAACTTATGTCCAGAGCGAAGAAAGCTTCGCTGAATGCCTATGTCCCCTATTCCCGCTTCCCCGTGGGCGCCGCCCTGGAGTGCAGCGACGGCACGGTGTATACCGGCTGCAACGTGGAGAACGCCGCCCTGGGCAGCACCATCTGTGCCGAGCGCACCGCCTGCTGCAAGGCCGTCAGCGAGGGGCACAGGGAGTTTCGCCGCATCGCCATCTATGCCGACAGTGAGAATTGGTGTACCCCCTGCGGGGCCTGCCGCCAGTTCCTGGCGGAGTTCTCCCCGGATATGGAGGTGCTCTGCGCCAAGGCCGGGGACCGCTACGTGAGCTACAAGCTCTCGGAGCTGCTGCCCTATACCTTCAATTACTGAGCGGGAGCCATGGAGCTGGAACAGCTGCGGATGTTCGTCTCCGCCGCCGAAAGCGGCAGCTTCTCCGCTGCCGGACGGGAGCTCTATACCAGCCATTCCACCGTGAGCCGGGCGGTATCCGCTCTGGAAAAGGAGCTGGGCGTCCGCCTGATAAGCCGCTCCAACCGTGTGCTGGGCCTCACTGCCGCCGGAGAGCTGCTGCTGGAAGAAGCCCGGGAGCTGCTTGGAAAAGCCGACGGGCTGGGAGAAAAGCTCAGGAGCCTGGAAGGGCAGGAAGCCCGGTCCCGGACCGGGAGAAACATACTTTGATATCGCAGCAGACTCACGCCCAAAGGCCGGGTTCATCCCGGCCTTTGGCCTCTTTTGCCGCCATTTTTGGCCGAAAAAAATTTTCGTGGAGCCTGCACAAAAAATAAGGAAAATTTTTTTACAGAAAAGAGAAAATTCTCTTGACATCAGGGGGATTACTTGGTATATTATTTGAGCGCGTGTGCGAGAGCACGGGCGTATTATGCGATGAAGCGGGAGATTGCTCGCAGTGCGAGGTAACTTCCGTGGAGTATGTCCGGTGTTGAAAAGTTTTTCAACACGCAATCGGGCGGCTGAAACCTATCTTGTACACGCGTATATCGCGTGGACGGGTTCTGACCGGCTGAAAAGCCGGTTTGTTTTTCGGACACGGCCTGATACGCACGGTTGTGTGTATAAGAAATCGGGTTTCATCCGTACGCATAGTAAAAGGCGGAGCCAATGCCGCCGAACAAAACGTACGAAAAGGAGAACACACATGGCAGCAAACAACAAGAACATGATCCGTATCCGCCTGAAGGCCTACGATCATCAGCTCATCGACAAGGCCGCCGAGACCATCGTCGAGGCAGCAAAGCGCACCGATGCAAAGGTGTCCGGCCCCATCCCCCTGCCCACCAAGACCGAGATCGTCACTATCCTGCGTGCCGTTCACAAGTACAAGGACAGCCGTGAGCAGTTCGAGCGCCGCACCCACAAGCGCCTTATCGACATCCTCAGCCCCAACCAGAAGACCGTTGAGGCCCTGATGAATCTGGAAGTTCCCGCCGGCGTGGAGATCGAGATCAAGCTCTGAGCAAGACCCATCCCCGGCAAAACCCACAAGTCAACGACCCATTGTCCGCAGCTTGCGTATGCGGACGGGTTAAGTTGCCAGCCTCTGGACGGGCGCCCAACACCCGGGCTAAGCGAGGCAACCAATAACCGATAGGAGGAAATAAAATGAAGAAAGCCATCATCGGCAAGAAGGTCGGCATGACGCAGATCTTCGACGAGACTGGTAAGGTCATTCCTGTCACCGTCATTGAGGCCGGCCCCTGCGTGGTCGTGCAGAAGATGACCAAGGAGAAGGAAGGATACGAAGCAGTCCAGTTTGGCTACGAGGAAGTGGCCGAGAAGAAGCTGAGCCAGCCTGAGCAGGGTCACCTGAAGAAGGCAGGCGTAGGCATGGTAAAGCACCTCAAGGAGTTCCGCCTTGAGGACAGCAGCAAGCTGGAAGTCGGCGATGTAGTGAAGGCCGACGTTTTCGCCGAAGGCGAGAAGGTCGACGTCACCGGTACCAGCAAAGGTAAGGGCTACGCCGGCGTTGTCAAGCGCTTCGGCCAGGGCCGTACCCCCACCAGCCACGGCGGCGGTCCCGTTCACCGTCACGCCGGTTCCATGGGCTCCAGCACTGATCCTTCCCGTATATTCCCGGGCAAGAAGCAGGCCGGCCACATGGGCGTGGACCAGGTCACCGTCCAGAATCTGGATGTAGTGAAGGTCGACGCAGAGCTGAACATGATCGCCATCCGCGGCGCCGTTCCCGGCCCCAAGGGCAGCATCGTGTACATCAAGTCCACCGCCAAGACTCAGCCTGTCAAGAAGGGCGAGGGCGCCGGCATCAGCCTCAATCCTCAGAAGGCTTCCGCCCGTGTCAATCCCCAGAAGGCTTCTGCGCGTACCAAGTAAAGAAAGGAGAGCAGCATAAATGCCTAAAGCAAACGTATTTAATATGGCAGGCGAGAAGATCGGCGAGATCCAGCTCTCCGAGGCCATTTTCGGCATCGAGCCCAACAAGAGCGTCCTGCATGACTCCGTCAAGAACCACCTGGCCAACTGCCGCCAGGGCACCCAGAGCGCTCTCACCAAGGGCGAAGTTTCCTACACCACCAGAAAGCCCTGGCGCCAGAAGGGCACCGGCCGCGCCCGCGCCGGTTACGCAGGCTCCCCCGTGTGGTATCACGGCGGCGTAGCCTTTGCCCCCAAGCCCCGGGATTACAGCTACACCCTCAACAAGAAGGTCAAGCGCCTGGCTCTCAAGTCCGCTCTGTCCGCCAAGGCCGCCGATGCCGAGATCATCGTCATCGACGGGCTGAAGATGGAAGAGATCAAGACCAAGGCCTTCAAGACCTTCCTCACCAAGATCGGCGTGGAGGGCAAGGCTCTCGTAGTGACCGAGAACGTTGACGAAGCAGTGATCAAGTCCGCCCGCAACATCGCCGGCGTCAGCACCACCGTGGCCAACATCCTCAGCCCCTACATGATACTCACCAGCGGCAAGATGGTAGTTGACAAGGCTGCCCTTGCCAAGATCGAGGAGGTGTACGCTTGATGAAGACCGCATACGACGTTATCATCCGTCCCATCATCACCGAGCAGTCCATGGAAGACCTGGACATCAAGAAGTACGCATTCGAGGTTGCCAAGGATGCCAACAAGATCGAGATAAAGAAGGCCATTGAGGAGATCTTCGGCGTCAAGGTCATCAAGGTCACCACCATCAACGTGATGGGCAAGGCAAAGCGTACCGGCGCTTACCCCATGGGCAAGACCGCCTCCTGGAAGAAAGCAGTCGTGAAGCTCAGCGCCGACTCCAAGAACATCGAGCTCTTTGAAGGCATGGCATAAGGGAGGAATAAAGAATGTCTATCAAAACCTACAGACCTACAACTCCTTCCAGACGTCACATGACCGTCTCCGGCTTCGACGGTGTTGCCAAGCACGTCAAGCCCGAGAAATCCCTGGTAGAGGTTCTCAAGAAGAACGCCGGCCGCAACAGCTACGGCCGTATCACCGTCCGCCATCAGGGCGGCGGCAACCGCCAGAAGTACCGCGTTATCGACTTCAAGCGCAACAAGCTGGACGTCAGCGCAAAGGTCCTTCGTCTGGAGTATGACCCCAACCGCAGCGCATACATCGCCCTGTGCGAGTATGAAGACGGCGAGCGCCGCTACATCCTGGCTCCCGTGGGCCTGGCCGCCGGCGACAGCATCGTCTCCTCCGCCGCTGCCGATATCAAGCCCGGCAACGCTCTGCCTCTGGCCAACATCCCCGTGGGTACCGTTATCCACAACATCGAGCTCTACCCCGGCAAGGGCGCCCAGCTGGTGCGCAGCGCCGGCGTGGCCGCTCAGCTGATGGCCAAGGAGAACGGCATGGCTACCGTGCGTCTCCCCTCCGGCGAGTACCGCAAGGTCCGCCTGGAGTGCTGCGCCACCGTGGGCCAGGTGGGCAACATCGACCACGCCAACGTCCACATCGGTAAGGCCGGCCGCAAGCGCCACATGGGCATCCGTCCCACCGTCCGCGGCTCCGTCATGAACCCCTGCGACCACCCCCACGGCGGCGGCGAAGGCAAAGCTCCTATTGGCCGTCCCGGTCCTGTCACTCCCTGGGGCAAGCCCGCACTGGGTTACAAGACCCGCAAGACTAAGAACCGTACCGATAAGTTCATAGTCAAGCGCCGCAACGCTAAGTAAGGAGGGAATAGATAAATGAGCAGAAGCATAAAGAAAGGCCCCTTCGTTGCTCCCGAGCTGCTGAAGAGAGTCGAAGAGATGAACAAGACCGGCAACAAGCAGGTCGTCAAGACCTGGTCTCGTTCCTCCACCATATTCCCGTCCTTTGTTGGACACACCATCGCTGTCCATGACGGCCGCCGTCATGTTCCCGTGTATGTCACCGAAGATATGGTCGGTCACAAGCTGGGCGAGTTCGCCCCCACCCGTACCTTCCGTGGCCACGCCGGCAGCAAGACCGGTAAGTAAGGAGGAGAGAAAATGGACGAGAAGAAAATTGCCCGTGCGGAGCACAAATACGCCCGTATTTCTCCCCGCAAGGTTGAGATCATCTGCAATATGATTCGCGGCAAGGACGCAAAGCTGGCAATGGCCCTGATGGAGAACACCCCCAAGGCCGGCTGCGAGCTGATGATAAAGGTGCTCAAGAGCGCCATGGCCAATGCCGAGAACAACTTTGAAATGGACCCCGAGAAGCTCTACGTCTGCGAGACCTACGCAAACGCCGGCCCCATCCTCAAGAGGGGCATGCCCAGAGCTCAGGGCCGTATGTACCGCATCAACAAGCGCACCAGCCACATCACCATCGGCGTGGCTGAGAGAGACTAAGGGAAGGAGGCAGAATTATGGGACAGAAAGTTAATCCTCACGGCCTGCGCGTCGGCGTCATCAAGGACTGGGATTCCAGATGGTACGCAAGAGAGGACAAGGTAGGCGATCTGATAGTCGAGGACTACAAGATCCGTCAGTTTTTGAAAAAGACCCTCTATTCCGCCGGTGTCCCCACCATCGAGATAGAGCGTGACAGCGCAAAGGTCCGCATCTATATCCACTGCAGCCGTCCCGGCGTGGTCATCGGCAAGGGCGGCCAGGAGATAGAGCGCCTGCGTCAGGAGGTAGAGAAGCTCATCGGCAAGCCCGTGGCTCTCTCCATCGTTGAGGTCCGTACCCCCGACACCAATGCCCAGCTGGTGGCTGAGAACATCGCCCAGCAGCTGGAGAAGCGCATCGGCTTCCGCCGTGCAATGAAGAACGCCATGGGCCGCGCCATGAGAATGGGCGCCCGGGGCATCAAGGTCAAGTGCGGCGGCCGTCTTGGCGGCGCCGAGATAGCCCGCAGCGAGTGCTATCACGAGGGCACCATCCCCCTGCAGACCATCCGTGCCGACATCGACTACGGCTTTGCCGAGGCAAACACCACCTACGGCCGTATCGGCGTGAAGGTCTGGATCTACAAGGGCGAGGTCCTCTCCCAGACCCTGCGCACCACCCCCCGTACCATGGATCTGTCCAAGCCCGCCGGTGAGCGCCGCCGCAGAGACGACCGCCGGGGCGACCGCCGTCAGGGCGGCTACAACCGGGACAACCGTGGCCAGGGCGGCGAGCGCCGTCAGCCTTATGGCAGCAGACCTGCCGGCCAGGGCGGTTACAACCGTGGGCCCCGCAGCGCTGCCCCTGCTAAGGAAGGAGGCAACGACTAATGTTAATGCCTAAGAGAGTCAAGTACCGCAGAGTACAGCGCGGCCGCATGAAGGGCAAGGCAACCCGCGGCAACGTAGTCAACTACGGTGATTTCGGCCTGGCAGCACAGGAGCCCGGCTGGATCACTTCCAATCAGATCGAGGCAGCCCGTATCGCCATGACCCGTTACACCAAGCGCGGCGGCCAGGTCTGGATCAAGATCTTCCCCGACAAGCCCGTAACCGCAAAGCCCGCCGAGACCCGTATGGGTTCCGGTAAAGGCTCCCCCGAGTACTGGGTCGCTGTCGTCAAGCCCGGCAGAGTGATGTTTGAGATCGCAGGCGTCTCCGAGGAGACCGCCCGTGAGGCTCTCCGCCTTGCCAGCCACAAACTGCCCATCAAGACTAAGATAGTCGCCAAGGGCAACGAGACTGAGAACGGTGGTGAATAAGATGAAGGCAAACGAAATACGCTCCCTTTCCGTGGATGAGCTCCAGAGCAAACTGGTGGAGCTGAAGAAGGACCTCTTCATGCTCCGTATGCAGCACGCCACCAATCATCTTGACAACCCCACCAAGATCTCTGCTGTGCGCCGTGACATAGCCCGTGTCAAGACCGTGCTGAGCGAGAAGCAGAATTGAGGAGGTAAGCAATTATGAATGAAGAAAGAACTACTTCCCGTAAGACCCGCGTAGGCAAGGTCGTCTCTGACAAGATGGACAAGACCGTTGTGGTCATCGTGGAGGACCGGGTTGCCCACAAGACCTATAAGAAGATCATCGGACGCACCTACCGCCTGAAGGCCCATGACGAGAACAATGAGTGCGGCGTCGGCGATATCGTCCGCGTGATGGAGACCCGCCCCCTGTCCAAGGACAAGAGATGGCGCGTGGTCGAAATAGTAGAGAAGGCTAAGTAAGGAGGCGCCAGAATGATACAGCAGGAATCTTATCTGAAGGTCGCCGACAATACCGGCGCCAAGGAACTGAAGTGCATCCGCGTGCTTGGCGGCTCCAAGCGCAAGTATGCCAGCATCGGTGACGTTATAGTATGCTCCGTCCGCAAGGCAGCCCCCGGCGGCCAGGTGAAGAAGGGCGACGTGGTCAAGGCCGTTGTCGTCCGCACCGTCAAGCCCGTGCGCCGTGCCGACGGCACCTATGTCCGTTTCGACGAGAATGCCGCCGTTCTTATCAACACCGGCGATAAGAACCCCCGCGGCACCCGTATCTTTGGACCCGTCGCCCGTGAGCTCCGCGACAAGGAATACATGAAGATCCTGTCCCTGGCTCCCGAAGTGATTTAATGGAGGGCAAAGAGATATGAACATCAAGAGAGACGATAAAGTCATCGTTCTGTCCGGTAAGGACAAGGGCAAGCAGGGCAAGGTCCTGTCTGCCGACCCCAAGGCAATGAAGCTCGTCGTTGAGGGCGTGAACGTGGCCACCAAGCACCAGAAGCCCCAGAAGCAGGGCCAGGACGGCGGCATCATCAAGGTGGAGACCCCCATCTACGCCTGCAAGGTGCAGCTGGTCTGCCCCAAGTGCGGCAAGGGCACTCGCGTCGGCCACAAGATAGTGGACGGCAAGAAGGTCCGCGTCTGCAAGAAGTGCGGCGCAGAAATCTGAGAAAGGAGATAACTGACTATGACAAGAATGAAGAAAAAGTATCTTGAGGAAGTTGCTCCTGCTCTCATGGAGAAGTTCCAGTACAAGTCCACCATGCAGATCCCCAAGCTGGACAAGATCGTTGTGTCTGTGGGCTGCGGCGACTGCAAGGATAACGCAAAGGCTCTGGAGGCCGTTATAAAGGACATCTCCGCCATCACCGGTCAGCACGCCGTTGCCACCGTGGCAAAGAAGTCCGTTGCAAACTTCAAGCTCCGTGAGGGCATGAAGGTTGGCGTAAAGGTGACCCTGCGTCAGGACCGCATGTGGGAGTTCCTGGACCGTCTGTTCAACGTGGCTCTGCCCCGTGTCCGCGACTTCCGCGGCATTTCCGCAGACGCCTTCGACGGCCGGGGCAACTACAGCCTGGGCCTGAAGGAGCAGATCATCTTCCCTGAGATCGAGTACGACAAGATCGAGAAGCTGCGTGGCATGAACATTGCCATCACCACCACCGCAAAGACCGACGAAGAGGCCCGGGAGCTGCTCAGACTCATGGGCGCACCCTTCGTTAGCTAAGGAGGACTAAGAAATGGCTAAGAAATCTATGATTCTCAAACAGCAGGCTCCTGCTAAGTTCTCCACCCGCAAGTACAACCGCTGCAAGATCTGCGGCCGTCCCCACGCCTACCTGCGCAACTACGGCATCTGCCGTATCTGCTTCCGTGAGCTGGCTTACAAGGGCCAGATCCCCGGCGTGCGCAAGGCCAGCTTCTAAAGCAGCCTGAAGCTGCATAAAGGACATGCTGAGCCGGAAGGCCAGCATGTACCGGCGGCAGCTAATTCCGGGAGACCGGAAAAAACCACGGTTGTGAGCGGAAGCCGATCCCTTCCGCCTGCAATATATAACGGATGGCGAAAGGCCATGGTCAATCATGTATTGACATGGAACCTCGCCGCCGAAACTGCCAAAGGCAGTAACTCTAAACTAGGAGGATAAAATCAATGCAGATCACCGACCCCATTGCAGATATGCTTACCCGCATCCGCAACGCCGGTAGCGCAAAGCATGAAACCGTCGATGTCCCCGCTTCCAAGATGAAGAAGGCTATTGCCGAGATCCTTCTCAACGAAGGCTACATCAAGAACTACCAGGTCATTGATGACGGCACCCAGGGCATCATCCGCATCACCCTCAAGTATCTCCCCGGCAAGGAGAAGGCTATTCAGGGTCTCCGCCGCGTCAGCAAGCCCGGTCTGCGCGTGTACGCAGGCGCCGACGAGCTGCCCCGCGTTCTCAGAGGCCTGGGCATCGCTATCATTTCCACTTCCAAGGGCGTTATGACCGACAAGCAGGCTCGCAAAGAGCATGTTGGCGGCGAAGTCCTTGCGTTCATTTGGTAAGGAGGTAGCAGAATGTCTAGAATAGGAAGAGCTCCCATCACCGTCCCCGCCGGCGTAGAAGTCAAGGTGGACGAGCACAACCACATTACCGTCAAGGGACCCAAGGGCAGCCTGGAGCGCACCCTGGTGCCCCAGATGAAGGTCACTGTGGAAAATGGCGTCATCACCGTTTCCCGTCCCGACGATACCAAGGAGAACCGTTCTCTCCACGGCCTGACCCGCACCCTGATCGACAACATGGTCATCGGCGTGACCCAGGGCTTCGAGAAGAAGCTGGAGATAAACGGCGTAGGTTACCGTGCATCCAAGGAAGGCAAGAACCTGGTCATGAACCTGGGCTATTCCCACCAGGTCATCATGTCCGAGACCGAGGACATCCAGATCGACGTTCCCGATGCAAACCACGTGACCGTCAAGGGTATCGACAAGCAGAAGGTCGGCCAGTTTGCAGCAGAGCTTCGCGGTAAGCGTCCTCCCGAACCCTACAAGGGCAAGGGCATCAAGTACGACTACGAAGTCATCCGCCGCAAAGAAGGCAAGACCGGCGCTAAGTAAACGGAGGTGTGCCTGAATGATTAAAAGACCTGATACCAGAGGACAGCGCATCAAGCGCCATAACAGAGTAAGAGGCAAGATCTCCGGCACTGCCGAGAGACCCCGTCTCAGCGTATTCCGCAGCGAAAACAACATTTACGCCCAGATCATAGACGATGTGGCCGGCGTCACCCTGGCCGCCGCCTCCACCGTTGAGAAGGGCTTTGAAGGAAACGGCGGCAACATCGAGGCCGCAAAGAAGATCGGTGCAGCCATAGCCGAGCGTGCTCTGAAGAAGGGCATCGAGGACGTGGTGTTCGACCGGGGCGGCTACATCTATCACGGCCGGGTCAAGGCACTGGCAGAAGGCGCCCGCGAGGGCGGCCTGAAGTTCTAAGGAAGGGGGATAACTGATTATGGCATACAATAATGACAGAAGAGACCGTCGCAGAGACGAGGCTCCTTCCGAGTTCGTTGAGAAGGTCGTATCCCTCAACCGTGTCAGCAAGACCGTCAAGGGCGGCCGCGTGGCCAAGTTCTCCGCTCTGTGCGTAGTGGGCGACGGCAAGGGCCGCGTTGGCTACGGCATGGGCAAGGCCAACGAAGTCTCCGAGGCTATCCGCAAGGGCCTGGAGGATGCAAAGAAGAACATCTGCACCGTGACCCTCCAGGGAACCACCATTCCCCACGAGGTCCTGGGCGAGTTCGGCGCCGGCCGCGTGCTGCTCAAGCCCGCACCGGAAGGCACCGGCGTTATCGCCGGCGGCGCAGTGCGTGCCGTTGTTGAGGCAGCCGGTATAAAGAACATCCGTACCAAGTGCCTGCGCACCAACAACCCCGCAAACGTTGTGGCAGCCACTATGGAAGGCCTCAAGTCTCTGCGCAACGCCGCTCAGGTGGCCGCCGTCAGAGGCAAGACTCCTGAAGAGATCCAGGGTTAAGGAGGACGGAACATGGCAAATCTTAAGATCAAGCTCGTAAAGAGCCTCAACGGCAGGCTGGATAGCCATATCGCTACCGCCTACTCTCTCGGTCTGCACAAGATCGGCAACGAGACCGTACAGCCCGACAATCCCCAGACCCGGGGCAAGATAGCCAAGATAGGCTACCTGCTGAAGGTCACCGAAGAATAAGGAGGGCTAAGAGAATGTATATACATGAACTTTCTCCCGTACCCGGCTCCACCCACGTTGACAAGCGCAAGGGCAGAGGCCATGCCACCGGCAACGGCAAGACCGCAGGCCGTGGCCACAAGGGCCAGAAGGCCCGCAGCGGCGGCGGTACCCGCAT
>CASFJB010000006.1 GCA_949294945.1 uncultured Eubacteriales bacterium | reverse complement strand
CGAAAATGGTGTACTGATGCACGTCAAAGAGCTTCACCGTCAGCAGTCCCGCCAGGTTCGCCCCGGCGTACACCAGGGCGCGGAATATGGCCGGCCTGTTTTCCCGCCAGGGGAAGCGCCCCTCTCTCAGTCTGCCCGCCAGCAGGACCAGGGCCTGGAAGGCCAGGATGGGCAGGACCATTATGCAGGTCTGTCTCAGGCTCTGCATCCCCGTGGCAAAACACAGCAGCGCCGAGAGCGCCAGGGTCCCCCACCGGTGGGCGGGCTCTCTCAGGGAGCGCACATAGTCCCCCAGGGTCACGAACAGCGTTATTACATAGCAGGCGTAGTAGCTGCACATTATAAACAGCAGCTGTCCCTGCTCCTGGTTCACCAGCTTTTCCCCAAATACACAGGAAACCAGCATCAGCAGCGAAGCCCAAAGGCTCAGGCCTTTTTTCACCAGGGGTCTCAGCATCCACAGAAAGCTGAGCACGATGAACAGGGACATGGCAGTGGTGGCCAGGGCCATGGCAGTATTCTGGCTTGCCCCCAGGCCGTAGAAAAGGGCCGAAAGCACCGGCGTGGCTATCACATACAGCTGGTTGCCAAAGACATAGGCAAAGGGGAAGAGGGTCTTTTCCTCCCACATGAGCCGGGCCACCAGGGTGTCGGCGTACATGTCCGGCTCGCAAAAGCAGTTGAAGCATTTAAAATTGATGACGGCAAAAACCGCGAAAAAACACAGGATGACCCCAATGGTCAGCCCCGTCAGCAGCTTTTCCGTTTTCGGACCTCTGTCCCTGAAAATCATAGGCTCTCTCCTGAGAAAAATAAACTAATTAATGTTATCTCAAATCACCGGAAAAGTCAACGGGGCTCTCCCGGCCTTGACAGCGCCGGGGCTTTCACGTATACTTCCCTTGATAAAATATACTTTGAAACGGAGTTAAACATGCTATCTGTCAACGACCTGTCCATGCAGTTCGGCTCTTCGGTGCTTTTTTCCCGGGTGGACCTGCAATTCACTCCTGGCAACTGCTACGGCATCATAGGCGCCAACGGCGCGGGCAAATCAACCTTTATAAAAATACTCTCCGGCGAGCTGGAGCCCACTTCCGGCAGCGTCACCCTGGCCCCCAAAAAGCGCATGTCGGTGCTCAAGCAGAACCAGAACATGTACGACGCCTTCCCGGTGCTGGACACCGTCATCATGGGCAATCAGCGCCTCTATGACTGCGGCAAGGAGAAGGACGCCATATACGAAAAGCCGGACTTCAGCGACGAGGACGGGATAAGGGCCGCCGAGCTGGAGGAGGAATTTGCCGAGCTGGGAGGCTGGGAGGCCGAGAGCGACGCCGGGCGCATCCTCCAGGGCCTGGGGGTGGACGTGAGCTTCCATCAGACCCTTATGGCGGATATGGACCCCAGGCTGAAGGTGAAGGTGCTGCTGGCCCAGGCCCTCTTCGGCCACCCGGACGTGGTGCTGCTGGACGAGCCCACCAACAACCTGGACCTGGCTTCCGTGGTGTGGCTGGAGGACTTCCTCATGGACTACGAGGGCACGGTGCTGGTGGTCAGCCACGACCGCTACTTCCTCAACAACGTCTGCACCCACATCGTGGACATCGACTACGGCAAGATAAAGCTGTACGTGGGCAACTACGACTTCTGGTATGAGTCCAGCCAGCTGGTCCAGAAGCTGATAAAGGACCAGAACAAGAAGGCCGAGCAGAAGATACAGGAGCTCCAGACCTTCATTGCCCGCTTCTCCGCCAACAAGTCCAAGTCCCGTCAGGCCACCTCCCGGCGAAAGCTGCTGGAGAAGATCACCGTGGAGGAGCTGCCCGCCTCCGGCCGCCGCTACCCCTGGGTGGGCTTCAAGGCGGAGCGGGAGCCGGGCAAAGACCGGCTCTTCGTCACGGAAGTGAGCAAGACCGTGGACGGGGTGAAGCTCCTGAACAATGTGAGCTTTATCGTGGGCAAGGAGGACAAGATAGCCATCGTGGGCAAGAACGAGCTTGCCGTCACCATGCTCTGCAAGATACTCATGGGCCAGGAGGAGCCGGACAGCGGCAGCGTCAAGTGGGGCGCTTCCATCACCACCGCCTACTTCCCTAAGGACCACAACAGCTACTTTGAAAACTGCGACTTTGACCTTATCGAGTGGATGCGCCAGTTCTCCCAGGACAAGCGGGAGAGCTACCTGCGCACCTTCCTGGGCCGCATGCTCTTCTCCGGGGACGATGTGTACAAGCAGGTGAAGGTCCTCTCCGGCGGTGAAAAGGTGCGCTGCATGCTCAGCCGCATGATGCTATCCGGAGCCAACTTCCTGGTGCTGGACCAGCCCACCAACCACCTGGATCTGGAGAGCATAGCCGCTCTCAACAACGGCCTGGAGGCCTTCAAGTACAATGTCATCTTCTCCTGCCACGACCACCAGCTGACCCAGACCGTGGCCAACCGCATCATAGAGATAACCGAGGACGGCATCATCGACCGTCAGTGCAGCTACGACGAATACATGAACATCAGCCAGCTGGAGAGTCCCAGAGGCTGAGCCCCGCTGTAATTTTGAAAGGAGAGGCGCCTGTGAATATTCAAAAGAACACCTGCCGTGTGGCTCTGGTCCAGGCCGAGCCGGCCCTTTTTGACAAGGCGGCCTGCGTGGAAAAGGCCCTGGACTATATAGGCCGGGCCGCCGCCCAAGGGGCTGAGCTGATAGTTTTCCCCGAGTTGTTTGTCCCCGGCTACCCTATAGGCATGAACTTCGGCTTCAGCGTGGGCAAGCGCACGGCCCCGGGCCGGGCAGACTGGAAGCGCTATTACGACGCCTCCATGACTGAGGGGGACGCCGGCTTCATGAAGCTGTCCCGGGCGGCGGTGGAAGCCAAGGCCTATGTGAGCCTGGGCTTCTCCCAGCAGGATGAAGTCAGCGGCACCCTCTATAACAGCAATGTCATCTTCAGCCCCGACGGCACATGGAAGATCCACCGGAAGCTGAAGCCCACCGGCTCGGAGCGGGTGGTGTGGGGAGATGCCCACCGGGACTACTTCCCCGTCACCTCCACCCCCTGGGGCCCCATTGGCAGCCTCATCTGCTGGGAGAGCTACATGCCCCTGGCCAGGGTAGCCCTGTACCAGAAGGGCATCACCATCTATATCTCCCCCAACACCAACGACAATCCCGAGTGGCAGGCCACCATCCAGCACATCGCCATCGAGGGCAAGTGCTACTTCATAAACGCCGACATGCTGGTGCGCAAGTCCTCCTACCCCGCCGGCCTGAAAACGGCAGAGGACCTGGAGAAGCTGCCGGACATGGTATGCCGGGGCGGCAGCTGCATCATCGACCCCTTCGGCCACTATCAGACCGAGCCGGTCTGGGACCGGGAGGAGCTCATCCTGGCAGAGCTGGACATGAGCCTGCCCATATCCTGCAAGATGGAGCACGACGCCGTGGGCCACTACGCCCGGCCCGACGTGCTGGAGCTGATAGTCCACGAATGAGTCCAAGCCCTAGGGCAAAAAAGTACCGTGTCATTTTAGACACGGTACTTTTTTATAAAAATCGTGGCTCTCAGCCCAGCTTGAAAGTATCCATAGCCAGCTTCAGGATGGCGGCCACAGTCTCGCTGTCCTTTTCCAGGGCAGTGGAGTTGAAAACGGCCACCTGGCCCTCGCCTATATTCTCGGCATAGTAGGTGCAGACCACGGTCCCGCTGATCTCCTCGTCCTCATAGCTGTAGGAATAGGATATGGTGTAGACCTCTCTGCCCTCCACACCGGCGTCTGCCGGCTCTCCGGGGGCGGCGCTCATAGAGCCCTCCAGCTCAATGGAAGCCCCTGCGGCTATCTCCTTAAGGTAGCCGGCCGCATCGGTATCCGTCATGAGGGACACGGAGCAGTAAGGCAGCGTGGTGTCCCCGGCGGCATATATCATGGCGTTGTCCGCAGGGTTGGACATGGCGATGTATTCCTGGTCGTACTGGAAGCTGAAGCCCTTGCTCATGCTGGTAAAGGTCAGCAGCCCATCGGCATCCGCCGTAGGCACCGGGGTTGCAGTGGGCAGCAGGTTCTCAGGACTGGGGCTGGGGCTGGGCTCCTCCTGGACGGCGTCCAGGGAGACATCTCCGGCAGCAGGGGTCTGGGTAGCGGCGGGAGCCTCCTCCTTGCCGCAGGCCGCCATACTCAGCAGCATCAGCAGCGCCAGGACCACTGCGGCTATGATAAGCACACGGCGCAGATTATTTTTCATAATATCCACCTCACAAGTAAAACTTATGTATTTTCCTGCATATATCGGTTTATACAGATAAATATAATATACTAACAGGGTCAATTTGTCAAACTCTGACGAAGGCTGTCTGTGAAGTGTATATTAATAATTCTTAAAATCCTCTTTATTTCCGAAACTCCGGTTGACATTTGTAGACCCTCATGCTATCTTATACTCAGATGACGTACGTAGTCTCTCAGGCCGCAGAGTGCACGGCGGCCTGTGCATGTGCATTTTAAACGGAGGAGCTCTTATGGAACATCTGGCGGAAAGGATAAGCGACAGCGAGCTGGAGGTGATGCGGCTGCTTTGGGAAGCGGGGACGCCCCTGCCCATAAGCGATATACGCATTGCCCTGCAGCAGCGCAAGGGCTGGGAGCCCACCACGGTAAAGACCTTGGTGACCCGGCTGCTGAGCAAGGAGGTCATAGCCCAGGAGAAGCGGAAGGTTTTTTACTATCGCCCCCTTCTGTCCCAGGAGGAGTACAAGCACTGGGCCACCAACCGGCTCATAGACAAGCTGTATCGGGGCAGCGCCAGGAATCTGGTGGCAGCCCTGGTAAATTCCGAAAGCCTCAGTGAGGACGATATCCAGGAGCTGAGGGATTTCTTCAGAATGGAGGGTGAAAAATGAGCGGCTTATTGCAGTTGGTCCTGTCCTTGTCCCTGGGCGGCAGCCTGCTGGCCCTGCTGGTGTTGGGCCTGAAGCTGCTCCTTGGCCGCAGGCTGCCCAGCGCCTTCTATTACTTTGCCTGGCTGCTGGTACTGCTGCGCTTTGTGCTGCCGGTCCCCGGCTTTCTGGGCTCCGGCGCGGAAAGTTCCGTGGAAGCCGCAGCCCCTTCCGTCCCATCGTCACAATACAGCTCCCAGGGTTTCAGGGATGTCCGGGTAGGCGAGCTGCCAACGGCGGAGAGCCGCGCCGGCTCTGCTGCCGCAGTTGACTTTCCCCCTTCTGCGTCAGTGTCCGAAAGCGTCTCTGTCCAGGAGCCCCAGCCTCAGAGTGAGAGGCCCCAGGCCCTTATACCCTCCCTGGCAGCCCTCAGAGAAAACCTCTTTTCCTCTCTTGAAAGCTTGCTGAGCAGTCCCGGCTTCTGGCTGCGGCTCTGGGGCCTGGGCGCAGTGCTGAGCCTGCTGTGGTATCTGGGCAGCTATTTTGTCTTTAGCCGTGCCCTGGGACGCAGCCTGCGCCCCGCCACCGGTGCCATACACCGCCAGTTTCGTGAGGCCGGAGCGCCCCGCCGCCTCAGGCTGGGTATCAGCTCCGCCGCCGCCACTCCCATGCTCATGGGGCTTCTTCACCCCAGGCTGGTGCTGCCGGAGCGGGAATACTCCCCTGAAATGCTGAGAAACATTTTCCTCCATGAACTGACCCATTACCGCCGCGGGGATCTTGTTCTCAAGTGGTTTGCGGTGCTGGTAACCGCCATCCACTGGTTCAACCCCCTTGTACATATGGCCCGCCGGGAACTGGACCGGGCCTGCGAAATGAGCTGCGACGAAAGCCTGCTGCGCCGCATGGACATTCAGGACAAGCGCAGCTACGGGGAGACTCTGCTCTCCCTGGCGGCAGCCGGTTCTCTGCCCCGGCGTCTGGTGGCCACCAGCTTTGCCACCGAGAAACGGAATCTCAGAGAAAGGTTGGAACAGATAATGAAATATAAACCCATGAGCCGGGTGGGGCTTGCCCTGCTGCTTACGGCCACGCTGCTGCTGTGCGGCTGCGCCGGAGCCCTTGGCCCCGGCAGTCAGGAGGCGGAAGCCCCCGCCGACACGGCGGAGAGCGCCGCCCCCGAGGTGAGCGCTGCTCCCTCTCCCAGCCCCATACCCACTCCGGAGCCCCGCAGCGTCACCGTGTCCACGGTGGACGAGCTGCTCTCCGCTATAGCCCCCAACACCACCATCACCCTCACCGAAGGGCTCTATGACCTGTCCCAGGCCTCCGACTACGGTGTGGCCCATGAGGACGGCTACTATACCTGGGTCAACAGTTTTGACGGCCCCGAGCTGGTCATCAGCCGCCTCTCCGGTCTCAGCCTTGTGGGCGAAGGCGAGGTCACCATCTCCGCCGTGCCCCGCTATGCCGACGTGCTCAGCTTTTCCGGCTGCACCGAAATCTGCCTGGCCGGTCTCACCCTGGGCCACACCGAAGAAGAGGGTCAGTGTGTGGGAGGCGTGGTGGACCTGACGGCGGTGGACTCCGCCATAATCAGCCAGTGTAAGCTCTTCGGCTGCGGCGTTATCGGCGTCAGATCCCAGGACTCCACCGGCATCCAGGTGGTGGAGAGCGAGATATACGACTGCAGCTACTCCGCCGCCCAGATATACACCAGCTTCAACGTGGTTTTTAACAACTGTAAGATATACGACAACGAGACTTACTCGTCTCTCTTCTATTTCAGCACCAGCGAAAACTGCGCCGTGATAAACTGTGAGATCAGCGGCAACACCTCCCCCGTACTGCTGGACGTGAGCTACAGCCCCGGCCTCTACTTTGCCGGAAATGTTGTAGAGAATAACCCCCTCAGCGGCGGCATGTTCTTCCTCGCCGGCTCCGAGGTAACCGTTGAGGGCTGTTCCTTCAGCGGCAACGGCGGCGCCTGGTACGTCTCCCGCTCCATGAGGGGGCTTGAAGGCGAGTCCCTCTGCCCGGTGGATGCCCAGGGCAATGAGCTGAGCGAGAGCCAGCTTCAGTCCATGGAGCACTTCACCGTTAGCGGCTGGGAGCCCAAGACGCCGGACTCCGTCAGTCTGCCTGTGAGTGAGGACGGCTACATACACGTCTCCACCGTAGACGAATTCCTGGCGGCCATAGGGCCCAACAGCTCCATCTATCTGGAGGACGGGGTCTATGATCTCAGCACCGCCTCCAGCTACGGCGGCTACGGCAGCCAGTACTATGTGTGGAAGGACACCGGGGTGGACGGGCCCCAGCTGGTCATCTGCAATCTCCGGGGTCTGAGCATCACCGGCGGCGGGGCCGACAAGGTGACAGTTTCCGCCGTGCCCCGCTATGCGGAGGTTCTTAGCTTTGACAACTGCCGGGATATAGAGCTCTCCGGCTTTACCGCCGGGCATAGCCAGGATACGGGCTATTGTGTGGGCGGCGTGCTCTACTTCAATGAGTCCTCCAATGTGCAGGTCGGCGGCTGCTCCCTCTACGGCTGCGGCGTCTGGGGCGTCACCGCCATAGACAGCAGCGACATTGCCGTGAAGGACACGGAGATATACGACTGCAGCAGCGGCGACATCAACCTCTCCGGCTGCCGCAACATCAGCTTTGAAAACTGCGATATCCACGACAATGGCCTCAGCCGCATAGTCAATGAGAGCAGCAATGTCACCATCGACGGGGAGCTGGCCTTCGGCTATTCTCCCCCCAATCCAACCAGTCTCAGTGTAGTCCCGGTGACAGCCATAACTCCACAGCCCGAGGGTCTGCACATTTACTATCTCGCCGCTATAAAAGAGCTCTCCCTGCCTGCGGGCATCCCCATAGAGCTCACCGCCGGGGTGGTGAAGCCGGGCGAGGGCCTGTCCACAATAGAGGATGTGAAGTGGACGGTGAGCGACGAGAGCAAGCTGAGCCTGGAGCCCAGGAAGCACGGAGCCTGCGTAGTGGAAAACCTGGGCAGCACCGGCGGCAGCGTCACCGTCACGGCAGAGCATGAGGGCCAGACAGCTCAGGTGAAGATAAACCTTGTCAAGAAGCTGGCGGACCCCGCTTCCTACTCCGGCAGCCAGAGCAGCACCGGCTCTTATGTCAGTACCGCGGTGCCCCCGACTCCTGCCCCCTCCGGGGATACCCTGCGCATCACCTACGCTGAAGAGGAGCGCACCCTGAACGCAGGCGGCCAGCCCATAGCTCTGTCCGCCCGTGGCCTGCCTACCTGGGCCACGGTGACATGGAGCATTGAAGGCGACGACGAAGGGGAATACTGCACCGTGGAGTCCACCGGCAACATTACCTGCCAGCTAAATCCCCTGAAATCCAAATCCGGCGGCGTCACCCAGGCGGCCCAGTACGGAGACATTGTCAAAACCTGCGCCGTCTACCTGCTGCCCGCCGTCAAATAGTTTAGTTGAAGAGTCAAGAAAATCTCCCTCGTTTTGAGGGAGATTTTTTGCTGTCCTTCCCGCTTTGCCGCAATTGCAAAAAATACGCACTTATGCTACTATAAGCTGTAATGCAAATTTCAACCGATGCCACTGTGCTTTGAGGATGTGTGTTCGTGATAAAGAAGATGTTTCTCCCGGATAAATTCAGCTTTCCCGCTGTGCTGAAGCTTGTCTGCTGCTTTATACCCGCCCTGCTCATGGAGCTGGCCTATTTCTATACCCTGCCCTATGTGGACGTGATAGAAGGGGGAGAGCAGAAGCTGGTGCTGCTGGTCCACGCCGCTGCTCTTGTCTCGGTGCTCCTGGCCATGTTCAGGCCCCGGCTGCCCAAGCTTATCCGCCTGCTCAGCATAGCCGTGGCTCCCGGCATAGCCTTTTTCCTGCTGGAGTATGTCACCCACTTTGCTCTGAGGGATATCTCCATTCCCGTTATAATTTTGAACCTGGCCCTGTATTATCTGCTCTGCCTGTTTCTGTTTTTCCTTCTGGGCAGCTCCGCCTGGGCTGTGGCCCTCACCACGGCCTTTTCCGTGGGTCTGGGCATAGTCAGCTACTATGTCACCCAGTTTAGGGGCATGCCCCTGCTGCCCTGGGACATTTCCTCCTTCTCCACCGCCATGGGCGTGGTGTCCAATTACGACTTCATCCCCAACATACGCATAGTCTTTGTGCTCTCCATAGGCCTCTTCCAGATACTTCTGGGCATTAAATGCAATGAACGCCCCCTGACAGGCCGCCTCCCCCTGCGCCTGGGCGGCGCCCTTATCTCCTGCGTCCTGGTGGTGTCCGCCTGCCTGTATGTGCGTTCCGACCACTGCATAAGGACTTTTTCTCTGGAGAATTCCAGCAGCAATATCAGCGGCATGTACACCAAAAACGGCTTTGCGGCAGCTTTCCTTCTCTCCAGCAACTATAACCGGAAGCCGGAGAACTACAGCCTTGAGCTGATAGACAATATCTCCGCCGCCTATTCCTCTGACGCGGTATCCGCCACGGCGGAGGAGCGGCCCAATGTCATCGTCATCATGAACGAGTCCTACTCCGACCTGAGCGTGCTGGGTGATTTTGAAACCAGTGAGCCCCTTTTTCCCTTCATTGAATCTCTGGAAGAAAACACTGCCAAAGGCCGGGCCCATGTGTCTGTGCTGGGTGGCAACACTCCCAACTCCGAATTTGAGTTTCTCACAGGCTTGACCATGGGCTTTCTGCCCCAGGGCGTCATTGCCTATCAGCAGTATATAAGCAGCCCTGTGCCCAGCCTGGCCACCCAGTTCAACGCCCTGGGCTACCGTACTGTAGGCTCCCACGCCTTTTGGGGCGCCTCCTGGAACCGGGACCGGGTCTATCCTCTGCTGGGCTTCCAGGAGCTGTATTTCAAGGAGTCCTTTCCTGAGGACGCGGAAACTCTCCGCCTGTGGATAACCGACAGCGAGATGTATAAAGAGGTGGAAAAGATATACGAGGAGAGCACTCAGCCGCTCTTCCTCTTTGGAATAACCATGATGAACCACGGGGGCTATCACGGCACCACCGAGAATTTCGCCCCCTATGTCAGCGTCAAAGGTCTGGAGGACAACGGCTCCGTCACTGAGTACATAACCCTGATGCGGGAGACGGACAAGGACTTTCAGGAGCTTATAGAGTATTTCTCCAACACTGACGAGAAAACCATAATCCTCCTTTTCGGCGACCACCAGCCCAACGACGATGTGGGCGCAGCCATCCTGGAGCTCACCGGCACCCAGCTGGATGCCGATGACCCGGCCCAGAAGTCCCAACGCTATATAACTCCCTATGTGCTCTGGGCCAACTACGATGTGGACTTTGATCTGCCGGAGGATCTGAGCCTGAACTACCTGGCGGCAGAGCTGATGAAGGCCTGCGGCCTGGAGCTTACCGCTGCTCAGAAATACCTTCTGGAGCTGGAAGAGTCCTACCCCGTCATCTCCTCCCAGTGCTATTGGGATGCCGAAGGCAACATCCACGCCATATCCGATTACACCCAGGAGGACAAGCTCCTGGAATACGCCTCCCTTCAGTACAATTACCTCATTGACGGGCGGAACCGCCGGGAGGAGTTCTGGACCCTGGCCAATTAAACTGTGCCCAGGCCCTTCCCTGCTGTCCATACAAAGGACGAGCAAGGGGAGCAGCAATCCGGGGCCGTCAATAATGCCTCGCAGAGTTTTTTCAACCCAGCGAAAAAATAAATTAAATCGTTTTCTGCGGCGACATGTGCGTCGCAAAAAACACTTCTCACAGAGCGGAGTGCGGAATTGTACGCCTTTGGCGTACAACCGAGGCACGAAGCGCAGTGCAAGCCCTTTTGTCAAAGAAGGCTATGCCTTCTTTGACAAGCTGGAACAAAGGCCTCAGCGGCGCAAAACCGCTGAGGCCTTTGTTCTACTCCTATATACTTTTCAGGTCGCTGAGGATACGGCCTGTAAAGCGCTGTGCAATATTCCTCTCAGCCTTTGGCAAAGAAGGCCACGGCTATGGCCCCCGGGCCGGCATGGGTGCCTATGGTGCTGCCTATGGTGGATATAGGCAGGTCCTGGGTGTGCCCCTCCCATATGGCCCGGCTGTTTTCTATGTAGCCCTTCAGCAGAGCATCGTCCAGGCCGCTGTAGGCCAGCATGTAGGGCATGGAGAAGTCTATGCCGCCCTTCTTGTCAATGAGCTCGGTGAGCATGTTGCTGCTCTGCTTGGAGCCTCTGGCCTTGCCCAGTACCTTCAGCTCGCCCTCTTCAATGCCCACTACGGGCTTGATATTCAGCACAGTCCCGGCCACTGCCGCAGTGCGGGAAAGTCTGCCGCCCCGCATCAGATACTCCAGGGTGTCCACCCGGGCCACCAGGCAGACCTTGTCTCTCATTCTTTCCAGCTCCGCCGCAATTGCTGCGGCGTCCATTCCGCCGTCTCTCAGGCGCAGGGCATATTCCACCAGGATGCGCTGGGCTATGGTCACGTTGCGGCTGTCCACCACCCAGACCTTACCTGGATAATCCTCGGCTGCAATAAAGGCGCTCTGGGCCGTGCCGGAGAGCTTGCCGGACAGGCAGATGACCACCACCTGGTCTCCCTGGGCGGTGAGCTCCTCGAAGACCTCCCCAAACTCCGCCGGGGCTATCTGGCTGGTGCTGGGCAGCTTCTTGCAGTCGTACAGTTTCTGGTAGAACTCCTCGGAGCTGATGGTCACTCCGTCCAGATATTCCACCCCGTCTATCAGAGTCTTAAGGGGCACAAGACGCACTCCCTTTTTTTCGGCCTCTGCCTGGCTCATGTCGCATGCGGAATCGCTAACTATTCTTACCATATCACTTTTCTCCTGCGGCGGGCTCCTTGGCCAGCCTCTCAAAATTTTGGGAAAGGGTATTCAGCGTCTTGTAAAAAATCTCCAGCTCCTGCCGGTCTATGTCCCGGCTCACGGTGTCCTGGACCTCCATGGCCACCTGGGATATTCTCTCCGCCAGAGCCCTGCCTTTCTCCGTCAGCTCCAGCTTCCAACCGTAACGGCGGCGTCCGGAGCCCTCACGGGTGCAGATTATGTCCTGCTCAATAAGGCTGTCCAGCTCCCTGGACACCAGGCTGCGGTCGGACTTTCCTGCCGCCGCCAGTTCCGAGGCGGACAGGCCCTCCGGGTGTTCCCGCAGCAGGTACAGCCAGAAAATGTGTACCTCTTTCAGTCCCAGCTGCCGGGTGTAGGCCGACTTTATACGTCTTATATCCCCGTATATGCCACCTATGAGAGTGGCAAAGTCCTCGAAACGCTCCTGTTTCATGTCCGCTCCCCCCTTTCCGCCGGCTAAGTATAAACCATCAATGTTGACTTGTCAACATTGATTTCAAATATTTGATATAAATTTCTCTGTAACAAGGCGATAAGGTAGAATAAGTTTCGCAAAAACAAAAAGGGACATGGTTTGCAGATCTCTGGTAGAATGAAGTTGCGACACCACCATTCGAAAGGAGACAGCAAACCATGTCCAAGAAAATTGTACAGCTAAACGAAGAAGTTATCAAGGGGCAGCTCAAGGAGTTGCTACGAGGCAGCGTAGAGGAAACCCTCAACGAGCTGCTGGAAGCCGAGGCGGAGAAGTTGACCCAGGCAGCACGATAGAGAATCTGACGGAAGCGCATCTGAATCTCGACGCAGCTTTCCTCATCCATGCCATTCCTGTCCCGGAGAAACATCAGGAAGAAATCCATGCCCATCTGCAAATGCGCAACCGTTTCCGGCACCCGGCCATGGCAGCGGCTGCCGCTCCTACGGAATGCATCCCGATAGAAAAGAAAGCGGGAATGCAAACGCTGAAGGAATTCCTGCCTTGCTTCTTCGGAATACAGGAAGCGTTCCTTCAGCCACTGGGTGTAAGCATACATACATCGCTGCAAGGTTCCCTGGGCTGCTTCCTTCTGATAGACAGAAAGGGTTTGCAGATCCACATCGTCTTCCTTCAATTCCAGAGCGAAGTATCGTGCGGTACCGCTCTCACCGATGTCGGGAGCGTACTCCGCGGTGATGATGGCATTCCCCTGGGGCGGGCGGGATTCCATCAGCGTAGAGTCGGAGCGGAGCCGTCCTCTGCCGGTGCGGTCGCCGTAGGCACGCATGATGGCCTGGGCGGTTCCGTTCATTCTCTGTTCCTCCATCCGGCTGCCGGGATGGAGATCATCGATGACTGTCAGCACATCTTTCAGGGTGAAGGCGTTATGGAGGATGCTGTTGGCAGTGTCCCGGAAAGACAAAGGCAGCTCCGATGCCGTAAACTTTCCGAAGAAAGAGAGCATCAGCGCTGCCAATGTACTTTTCCGGGAGCCGGTCTTTCCCGATAGAAACAGAACGAACTTGGGTTCACACCCGGCTTCCTTGAGGAACTGGTTCAGAGGGCTGAGGAAAGTGAAGGCCAGCAAGGGGAACATCACCTCCTCCGGGGCAGGCATCCTTTGAAGCATACAGGCTGCGGTCTGAATGTCGCGCTGCTCACATGTGCGCTCCATGCCGTAGCCTTGCAGCTTGCCGGGGAGAATGACAGTCTGTTCAGCATCTCCCGGCATCAGGTAATGCCAGTCCTCTCCGATCTTTCTCCATCCAGTCACCTGATACACGGTTTTCTTTTCCGCATAGGCCGCGGTGGTCTGGATGGCATGGCGGACGCAATCTTTAACGGTTTTGCCCACTTCCAGAATGCAGTCCATGCCCCAACGCTCTGGCATCCAGTTGAAGCTGGCAAGCTCGGCGGCAGGGATCTCGATCTCCGGAAGGATGCGTCCGCTTTCGTGAACACCTCGGAGCCTCACATACGTGGTGGTCACAGCACCGTCATCGACGGTAATCTCGCACAGGATTTCCGGTACGAGGTTGCACAGCTTTCGCTCAACGGTACCGCTTTTTCCGGGAATGATCTCGTAAAGACAGTTGCCCTTGGCTTTGTATTTCTGTGCGTACTTCGGGGTTGTAAATGTCAATGAATTTCTTTACCGTTGACACTGAAATTGCTTACCAGTGCTGACAGTGAAATAGTTTACCACATCGGTAAACTTTGACACTGAAATTGTTTACCACTTTTCACCTTAGACCGGGCTGCTGGACTGGGCCGCAAACGCTGCCCGGTAGGGCTTGCTGGAATTCATGTTCAGAACGAAACTTCGGTAAGTCAGCCGGTCAATCATGGCGGCCACCATAGTCTGGTTTTCGAACATAGTCAACCAATCTGAGAATGCCAGGTTGGTGGATACAACGATACTCTTTCTTTCGCTGCGGTTCGCAATGACTTTGAACAGGAGTTCCGACTGGTGTCGGTTGAATGTGAGATAGCTCATCTCATCTATAATCAGCAGATCACAGCCGGCAATCTGTTTTTCTAACTTCAGCAGTCGGTGTCCATCCAGTGCCTCTATCAATTCATTGGAAAGATTGGCCGCTGTGTAAAATCGCACATTGAGTCCCTGCATACAGGCCTTGAGGCCAAGGGCAATAGACAAATGGGTTTTCCCAGTACCAAGATTGCCAATCATGACTATATTCTGCTTATTCTGTATAAAGTCACAGCTGGCCAGCTGGCGAATCTGCGCCTCGGATACATGCTCCAGATAGGAAAAGTCAAACTCCTCCAGCGTCTTACTGTACGGAAAGTGGGCAGAACGAATCTTCCGCTTTCGGTTGCTTTCCTGCCGGCTTTCAAGTTCTTGGCGCATGAGGGATACCAGGAAATCGTCAAAACCCTTGTCTTGGTTCATCTGCCGGATTGCTTCCTCATATTGGTTAAAGGTGGGTACTCTCAATTGCTTGGCATACATGGAAATGAGCTGCCGGTTCAATACATTCATCTGGCTGCCACCCCGCATTTCTCATCGTAGTAGGCAAGATCTGTCTGGGTGATGTAAACTTCCTTCTGGAACCGAATGACGGTGTCTTTCTCGGGTTCTTCCAGGTAACTCCGGATGATATCCACGGTGGGAGTAATACCATCGGGGATTCGGTTCTTTGCAAAGATCACCCTGTCCTCACCATAGTCTACACACAGCCGCAGGAGGCGAACCATATCCTTGTTTCCGCCAGGAAGATGTCTTCCCAGCTCCAGAAGCTCTTTCTTCACATTCTGCCGAACCGGCTTTGCCTGAAAGACACTTCGGGGTTTCCGCTCCAGAAGTCCTATGTAATGTTCCAGTTTGTAGGCCGTCTTTCCCTGACCTGAGAGCCGCTCAAATGTAACAACAGTACTGTGGTCACAAGTAATCACCACTTTGTTGGCGTATCCCTTGACCGTGACAGGCTTTCGTAAAAAGCGTACCGGAACAGAATATTCATTCCGGTCAAAGCGGACTGTAGCGTAGTCTCCTACGGTAGGCGTTGCCATTCGTGCCGTATCATAACGATATGGAGCAATGGGATGCAGGCACGCCCTGTCTGCCAAATATAAGTCCTTGACAGACTGAGAACGGCCCTGGACTTTGTGGGTGTCACGATATTGGAGGCATCTTTCCAGAAGCTGCGCATTCAGAGTGTCCATGGAGTCCACTCTGGGAACGGGCACCAGAAAATTGTTGCGGCTGTATCCCACCAGATTCTCAACCAATCCCTTTTCGTTGCCACTGGCCACATTACAGAAGTCAGTGTGAAACACATAGTGGGCAGAAAACATGCGGTAGTACCTTTCTCTCCTTGCTCCTAGAGTTACCCCTATTCTACAAGGAATGTAATATTAGTGGTAAAATATTTCAGTGTCACTGTGGTTAACTATTACAGTATCATTCACACGGGGTTTGGGTCATATTGTTTTTGACCTCCAATCAAAAAAAGATATACTACCTTCCGCAATTTCCACGGCACCGGTCAGATGGTTTGGTGGTTCCCTGCCGCAAAAAGTGCGAGTAGTATCCTTTTTGCGATTTGCGATTCGTTCGTTGCTATTTGCCGGCGTTCGTATTACGAGATAGAGATGTGTTTCCACGTGTTCAAGGCCATAGTCAGACCGTCCGTTCACGCACCGTTGCAAACATCTATACCCTCACCCGTCCCCAGTCCTGTGATGCCGGTGACTCCGCCCATGATAATCCCGGTCGGGTCAACAACAATTCCAATATCCAAGCGCTGTGAGAAAACAGATCAGTTTCTCTGTTTCTCACAGCGCATGCTTTCACTTGTTATGCTTGTCCAAATAAAGCATCAGCAAACTAATGACTTTTAGGATGCCATAATTTATCCTACAAAGCAGTTTGCTTTGCTCTCCTTATACTTGGCGATTGACGGGCTCGCGGCCTTCCAGCGCGTCGATAATCTGCTGGGCCGTCATAATGCCGCAGTTTTCCAGGTTTTCATAGGATTCTGCGCCGTTATGAGAGGTTGCGATAACGTTGGGCAGCGTGAGCAGCGGCGTGTTTTCTGGTGTTGCCGGCTCATTTACAAACACGTCCGAGGCAAAAAAGCCGACCTGACCACTCGTGAGTGCCTCATACATTGCCTCCTCGTCCACGACCTCGCCGCGCGCGTCCGTGACAAAAATCACCCCACGCTTGCAGAGCTTCAGGCTCTCCCGGTTAATCATGTTCTGGGTGGAGGGCACAAGAGGAACCAGAATGCAGATAATATCGCTCTCAGCCATGAGTTCCTCAAAGCTCTTGAATTCCACATTGTACTTTGCCGCGGTATCCTGATCCTGCACAACATCGTAGGCAATCGTGCGGCAGTCAAAGCCGGTCAGTTTCTTTGCGACAAGCTTGCCAATGTAACCGAAGCCGAGGATACCGACAGTTTTCCCGGTAACTTCATGAAAGTTCAGATTTTTCCACTGACCCTCTTTGGTCATCGCGTTCATCCGAGGCAAATCACGGAGCCCAGCCAAAATTAGCATAATAATGTGTTCGGCAACGGAGTTGGCATTGACGCCGGGACAGTTGGTCACCATGATGCCATGGCGCTTGGCCGCCTCTGTGTCCACAGAGTTCATACCGGTGCCATAACGGGCCAGAATCTTCACCTTCGGAGCAACGCTCATGGCCTCCTCGCCCCAAGGCTCGCAGTTGGCAATGCAGGCATCGATATCTCCGACCATGGGCAGCAGTTCCTCAAGGAAATAATCCCGGTCCAGATCTGTGCACACCACATCATATCCCCTATCCAGTAGCATTTTGTATCCGGTGGGGCAGAGTTTTTTAAAAGAGGGTTTGGCAATTAATACCTTTCTCATTCTTTGCACCTTTCAAATTTTGTAATTGATGCGCTCAGCAACGGGAAAAACCCTTTTGGGGGGTCTATCCTTCAGCCTCCCGTACGCTGGAGACTTTACAATGTAATGAGACCACACCAAACAGGATTAATTCATCCGGCTAATCTACGAACCTCACCAGCAAGATTGAAGCGATTTACTTTTGAAAGACTAACGCGATCAGATTCGCCGTTCATCTGCTGACATCAAATCTGACCCTGTAAGTATTTGCTCGTCGATCTGTCAGTTTAGTTCGTTATATTACGCTCAGCCAAGGACCTTGCGGATATATGCAGCGATCTCCTCGTTCTGGCAATTTGCAAAAAACATCTCAGGGAAGCTCTCCTCGGCAATCGCGCCCTTGAGGAAATCCTGATCGATGTTTTTCAGGATGTCCATAAATTCTGCATGAGAAACCATTTTGACCTGCTTGAGGACTTCGCGGTTTTTCTTTTCCGCGTCAGCCCATTCCTCAGGATAACCACCGCCCGGTTCTGTGCCGAACAAGGTTTCAAAAACAAACTTCAAATTGACTTCAGCACCCCAGCCGAAGTTCAGCGCAAAGGGCATGGAGAGCGCGTTGCCGCTGTTTACCTGAGAGAACAGGTAAACGTCAAGGGGATCATTTGCACGCCCGCACATAACGCCGGGGAATGCATTGCAAGCCAGCATTGCACCCATACCTGTACCACAGCCGGTGATGACAAAGTCTGCCGCGCCGGAGTTGAGAAGCAGTGCCGTCAAAAGGCCTGCCTGCACATAGGTGCGCTCATGTGGATCATCAGCGGAATATCTGCCGTAGTTATAGCAGGTATGGCCCATTGGCTCCACTACATTTTTCAATGTTTCAAAAATCAGGGCGTTTTTAGGCGCCTGACTGTTTTCGTTCACAAGTGCGATTTTCATTTTATATTCGTTCCTTCATTTATTTTTCGCTTCGCCCACCGGTGTATATATGGAGGCACTTTTGCTTCAGTTCTCACTCCTGCGGAACTGCACCGCAAGACCCTCGATACATAATAATGCTGTTAAGCTCCATTCGCTTTGTTGGCATGATTCCCTTTTTCAGACAATCAATCAGCAGGCTCATGGCATTCTCGCCCTTTTCATAACTGGGCTGCCATACGCTTGTCAGCGGCGGAGACATGTAGGAAGCGACTACCGTATCGTCGAAGCTGATGACAGAAAGCTGCTCCGGAATGGAAATTCCACAGCTTTCAGCTGCCTTATAGACTGCCATAGCAGTTGAATCGTTAAAAGCTACCACTGCAGTTACGCGGGGGATCTGGTAAAACAGGTTTTTCGCCAACTGCTCCGATTTTAATTCTGTCAGATTCTCACATTTCTGGATATACTCCTCGCGCAACTCAATTCCTGCCTCCTCCAGTGCCTGCATATATCCCTGCAGACGATCATAGGAGGAAGAGTATACCGTAGAACCGGTAATGATACCAATGCGCTTATGTCCTAAGCTTATCAGGTGGTTGGTTGCCTGATAAGCAGCCTTCTTGTCGTCGATATCCACCTGGCAGACATTTTCTTCATCCTCGTGGTAGCTGCCCACCAGGACAAAGGGTACTTCACCAGCCTTCAATGCGTTCAACAGCATGCTGTTTCTTTTGACACCCATCAGAATGAAGCCGTCCACCTTCTGTTCGTAGAACAGGTTGCACACTTCGGGATCATCCTCACTGATATCAAGCAACAAGCGGTAGTTTTTTTCCTTCGCAGTGACGCTGATGCCCAGCAGAGCATTGGCATAAGTCTCATTCATGAAAAAGTATTCCGGACGGTGATTGATAATCAAGCCAACCGTTTTGCTTCGTTTTGTTTGAAGTTCACGGGCCGAAGCAGAAGGTCTGTAGTCCTGGCAAGCCTCCTCAACCCGCTTGCGGGTAGATTCTTTTACCTTTGCGCTGCCATTCAGCACCCTGGACACGGTAGAGATGCTGACGCCTGCTTCTTTTGCCACATCATAAATCGTCTTTTTTTGCATTGCTTTTTCCCCTTCAGCCATTTTATGACATTATATCACAACATTGTCGTGAAAAAAGAGGCAAAGATAATTAATCATCAGAAAAGGCGTAAATAAAAACACTTCTGTTACATGGGAGTCCCTTCTGCAACATCGCAGAAAGCGCAACCTGTCAAGAGAAAATGAACAACTTCACCGCCCTTGACAGGCTGTACCCTTCCTGTTTGAGCGTTTACATGACGCTAGGTTCCACCTGTAAAGATTTTTTTCAAAACCGATACTGAAATTGCGCTGAGCACTGACATTACCGGGATATTCGCAGCACCTTTGTATTCCAGCCAAAGGGGGGAAATATACAGATCGTAACCGCACTTTTAAGTACCCATTTTATGCCGAATGATGCCAGCCTAGAAACACATCAGTGTCTGCCGGGATACGCTGAATGCATATGCAGTCATTGCTCGCTAAATCTATTTTTCAGTATTACTCGCGCAGGGTAGACTTCTTCTTGATAATCTTAACTACTTCTGCAACGGGCAGGTTCTGATTGAGAGCTTCGGAGACTTCCTTTTCGACCTGCTCGATCATCTCGGCCTGGTAAATAACATCGTCAAGACGGTCAGCGGGGATGAAGAGAACGCCGTCTCTGTCGCCAACAACGATGTCACCGGGTTTGACGTTCACGCCGTCGAAGACAACGGGAACCTGAACCTCTACCAGCTTGGAAATGGCATCGGAGGGGCGCACGGTGGCGGAACGCAGGAAGATAGGCATAACAGCCTCAATCTCATTGAGGTCGCGGGACTTGCCGTCGATAACGACGCCCTCAACGCCCTTGTTTCTGGCCATGAGAGCCATGTTGCTGCCGAACAGGCGGCCTTCAGGAGTGCCGGCTCTGACAATGACTTCACCGGGGCTGCAGCTGTCAATCATGCCGTAAGCGCCAATGGTCTTTTCCTTGCCGTTTACGGGAACAACACTGCGGGTAGTGAAAGCGGGGCCCGCGATCTTGGCATCATTTGCAGTGGGGAATACATGGGTGGTCCAGCCGTCAATGCCCAGCAGAGTCATTGCGTCGCTGACAACACCAGTGCCAACCTTCTTCAGGTAATCCATCTTTTCTTTCATTACTTTATCCATTTCATTTTTCTCCTTTTAAAAATGGTTTTTAAGTTTTACTGACAGTTTAATTAGCACAAAGATTTATGCTCTTGTTCACAATTGAAATGTTATTCTTCTGCTTCAACCGTGTCGGACCCTGCAGCCTTGGTCTTCCGCTTGGCCCTGAAGTTCTGGTATACGGGAACACCGATGGATATGATGATCAGGAAAAAGACTACCACGCAGATGGGACGGGACATGAAGTAGAGCAACAGCGGGGTAGAGCGTGCGGCAATAGTGGACTGGAGCAGTCTTCCTTCTGCCATGGGGCCCAGAACAAGGGCCAGAACGATAGGCGCAGTTGCCATGCCGTTCTTTCTCATGAAGTAGCCGATGGCACCGAATATGACCATTGCCCAAACATCAACCATGTTGTACTGAACTGCGTAGGAGCCAAGAGTTGCAAAGACGATAATGCAGGGAGCCAGAATACTTATAGGAATAATGGTTACCTTTGCAAAATAGCGGGCAGCCAGCAGGCCAATCGCAGCCATTAGGAAATTGGACAGAGCAAAGGCTATCATTATGGGGTAGGTCATATGGGCCTGCACTGTAAACAGATCGTTTCCGGGGATGAGACCATGCATAGTGAAGCCGCCCAGAATGACCGCAGCAGTGGCACTTCCAGGAACACCCAGAGTCAGCAGAGGAACCAGCGCGCCGCCACAAACGGAGTTGTTGGCGGTCTCGGAGCAGGCGATACCCTCCAGTGAGCCTTTGCCGTACTCCTCAGGGTGCTTGGACTGCTGCTTGCCGGTGTTGTATGCTATCCAGGAGCCTATGTCGCCACCGGCGCCGGGCAGAATACCTACAAAAAGACCAATTATATAAGAGCGAAGCACAGGAATAATATAATTTTTCCACTCAACCAGAGGGATGAAAACAGTGCCTTTCAGCTTGGAAATTGCTTTGCTCACTATTCCATCTTTATTCGCATCAACATCATTTTCTGCCATGATCATGACCTGAGAGATGGAGAACAAGCCAATCAATGTCGGCACAAGGCCCAGTCCTGCGCCAAGACCGTTAAATCCGTATGTAAAGCGCGCATAGGAAGTTATGGTATCGATACCGATGCAAGCCACGAACAGGCCAAGGCAGGCTGATAACAGACCTTTGACAACACCGCCTGTACACAGGCTTGCAATAACTGACAAACCGAATAGGGCAACGAAGAAATATTCTCCGGGGCCAAAAAGCAGTGAACATTTGGCCAACCAGGGGGAGATAAAGATCAGCGCGATGCCGCTCAGGAAGCCGCCTATGCAGGAAGTAACCGTAGACATGCCTATCGCCTGCATTCCTCTTCCCTGAAGAGTCAGCGCATAGCCGTCATCAGCGGTTGCCGCAGAGGCTGCCGTGCCGGGCGTATGGATCAGAATTGCGGTGATACTGCCGCCGTAGGTTGACGCTGTGTACAGACACACCAGCATAGATAACGCAGGGATAGGTTCCATTCCGATCGTTATGGGCAGCAACAGCGCAACGCCCATGGTGCCGGTAAAGCCCGGCAGAGCACCTACAACCATGCCGAACAGAACACCTATGAGCATCGCTATAAGGACTTCGAAAGTAAATACAGTTTGTAACGAGGATATAATGATTTCCATAAGCATTCAACCTCTAAAATCAGAATAAGAGACCGTCTGGCATATAGATATTCAGCTGCATTACAAATACGAAATACAGGAACACCAAAACAATTGCAGTGGATATAACTATAGGTAAAACCTTACGCTGTCCAAACAGCAGCATCTCACAGGGCAGGAAGACAGCAGTCGATACAAAGAAGCCTATCTTCTGCATGCAAAAGACATATATGACGATGGTAGCCAGAACGATAAAAGGAAACCGCTTCATTTCCGGGTTTGCATAATCGGCGTTACCCTTGCGTGTCTGTACTGTTTTATAAACACCTATGCCTAATGTAATAAGGCTGAAGAAAAGCATGAATGCCAGAACAAGGCTTGGGAAGAAGCCAACCTGCCCAGGAAACTGCAATGCCTGAACAAGGAATATTACTGCAAATACAGCACAAAACACTCCCAAAAAAATGTCGATGCTGATGAACTTTTTTTCTTCTTTCATTTTCCACCTCTTTGATAATGACGATATGTTGTTTTGACTCAAACGCCACACAGGGGGATGACACTATATGGGTATTCGGAATCACTCACCGGAGTCTGTCATGACCGGTGGTATGATAACCTTCGGGCATTACAGATCCACGGGTGAGTGATGCTCAGTCAAATTGCCTTCCCATACTTGGAAAGCGGAGGAAATTGCTACATATTACTTATGTCGATAGCCTTAAAATCAGTGTGCCGCTTGCAAAAAACAGCACAGATATCAGTCATTGTCAGCCTGCTGCTCTTCAACAAGAAGAGGAACAATGGATTCAAAGGCCTTCAGGTCGTCCATGATCATCTGCTGTGCATCATCGCCGACCAGGCAGTTGGGCACGAAGAACAGCTCGTTGAGCTCTGCCAGATATTCGGGGTTGGCCATTGCCTTCTCAAAGGCGTTGACAAGAACTTCCTTAACTTCGGCATCCACGCCGGATCTGATCAGATAGCCACGGTGGGTGCTGGCGGTAACGTCGGCATCCAGACCAAGCTCTGCGGCCAGCTCGTTAAAGGTGGGCACATCGGGAACCAGGGGAGAGCGCTCCTCTGCGAAGATGCAGATGATGTTCAGGTTGTCCTTGACAGTGTTGTAGTCGCCAACGTTGGCAACCATGAAGTCCTGGAAGCCGCCCAGCTGGTTGGTAACGACCTCAGTGACGTTGGAGGCGGGAAGAGCGGTGGTGTTCTCCAGCATGCCGGGGATGGCGCTGGCCAACTTCACGTAAGCGGTGTGATCGTCAAAGCCGATGGAAGTGGTGCCAATGAGAACATCGGTGTTGTTGGTGACATAGTCAATGAACTGCTCAAGGGTCTGAACTTCGCTGTCCTTGTTGGTGTAGAGAGCGTTGGCATCAGTAACGGCGTTGGCCAGAAATTCCCAGTCATTGATGTCGCCCTCAATCTGGGAGGTGGGGTTGTAAAGACCAAAGAAGTTGGAGTTTGCGTAGGAAGTGATGGTGTAGCCGTCTGCGGGCTTGTTGAGAACGTCTGCATAGCAGACCCAGCCGCCTGCACCAGAGATGTTGTTTATGGCAACATCAACACCCAGCTCGTCCTCCAAATAGGGGATCAGAACACGCAGGGAAACGTCCATAGCGCCACCGGCGCCTGCTGCTACGTAGAAGTTGATGGGCTTTTCAGGGAATGCAGTGGTGGGAGCCTCAGCTGCGGGTGCCTCGGCTGCGGGGGCTTCGGCTGCGGGAGCTTCAGCTGCGGGTGCGGAGCTGGAGCAAGCTGCCAGGGAGAATACCAGTGCGAGCATCAGTACGAGCGCCAGGATACGGGAAAGATTTCTGCTTTTCATTTTTTACCTCCATTTTATTATTTTTGTTTTAAGAAGAACCCGGATTGGAAGTTCCTCCTTAACTACGGTGTGGGGTCAAAGGAGGGAGTCCCCGATAGGTTGAGAGGCAAAGTGACTCCCTCCCCAAAAAAGAGATAGGTGAAGTAATGCTTAAATTAGATATCTGTTTGGCTTATTTCAGCTGCTCATAAGCCTCGTTGATCTTTCTCACATGCTCAACGATGCGGCGTTCTTCCTCCAGGGTGACGGGCTCAGTGGGTCTTATAACCCGCTTGTCGCCAATGCCCAGGGAGGCCATTGCGCACTTGGTGGCGGCTATGTTGGAAGTGGACAGATTGTTGATGGCAACAAGCATGTCAATAATGGGTGCAAGCTTGTTAAGTCTGTCTACATCCTTTCTCAGGGCGGACTCATACAGATCGTGGTGTATCTCAGGGAAAATCGGGGCAAAGCAGAGGACAAGACCATCGGCGCCCATCATGATGCTGGGGCCAGCCAGAGCGGAGATACCCTGGAATATCTTGAAATCAGTGCCGCTGAAGTGGTTGAGCAGCTTCTGGAACTGAGCAAAATTGCCGCTGGAGTCCTTGATGCCAACCACTTTGTCGAACTTGGCTATCTCAAAGACCATATTAGGCGTCATGTTCAGCCCGGTGCAACCCGGGATGTTGTAGGCGAGAATCTTTGCCTCGGTGTGCTTGGATATCTCCTCAAAATGACGTATGGTCTCGTAGTTGCCGGCATGAGCGGAATAGAAAACAGGGCTGACAACAGCGTACTCTCCGCCCATCTGCTCGAAGCGCTTGATGTTTTCGATGACGCGGCGGGTGCTGGAATCCATGACGCCGGCCAGAACGGGAATTCTGCCCTTGGCCTCATCCAGAGCTATTTTGATGGATCTGTCGCGCTGCTCCTGGGTAGTGGACAGGGACTCGCCCATGGTGCCACCGATGAATATGCCATGGATCTTTTTCTCTATGCAGTGGTTTACGAGGCTTCTCAGTGCGCCCTCATCAATATCCTCGTTTTCCGTAACAGGGGTGACGAGCGGCGGAAAAAGGCCTTTCAAGACGGATGTATCCATTTTTTCTTCCTCCGGATTGAGCCTTACTTCTTGAGCAGGGACATGTTAACAACGTTCTCGTTGTACTTTCCGGTCAGACCGGCAAGCAGATTTTCGATGACCATCATCTTGGTACGCTGGTTGGCCTCGAAGGTGTTGGCGCCCATGTGAGGAGTGATGATGACATTGTCCAGAGTCAGCAGCTTGTTGTCCTTCTGCAGAGGCAGGCTGGCCAGGTCATCCAGAGCGGCACCAGCGATGCGCTTCTCGCTCATGCAGGTGTAGAGAGCATCCTCATCCACCAGCATTCCGCGGGCGGTGTTGATCAGATATGCGGTGGGCTTCATCATGGCCAGCTCGTCAGCACCGATAAAGTTCTTCAGACCGTCGCCGCCGGGCATGTGCAGGCTGACATAGTCTGCGCGCTTGAGCAGCTCTTCCTTGCTGACAACCTCAATGTTGTTTGCCTTCAGGAAGTCGGCCTTCTTGTCGGGGGATCTGTCGTATGCGATGACATTCATGTTGAAGGCCTTTGCCTTGAGAGCCACGGATCTGCCGATGCGGCCCAGACCCATGATGCCAAGAGTCTTGTCCTTCAGCTCGTTGCCGTTGATGATGCCCCAGCCGCCGTCCTTTACCATGTCATAGCCGTTGTGGAGCTTTCTGCTTATGGACAGCATCAGAGCGATTGCCAGCTCAGCCACGGATTCGGAATTCTGGCCGGGCACATTGGTGACTGCAACACCCTTTTCAGCAGCTGCAACTATATCAACATTGTCATAGCCAACACCGAAGCGGGAGATGACTTTAAGGGAGTCAAGATGGGAAAGAATGTTGGCGTTGATTTTCTCCATGCCGAGAATGAGATTCTCAATGAGCTCCTCTTCGCTCAGAGCACGGCCATAGCAGGGATTAGGGACAATCTCGCATCCGTTTGCTCTCAAAATATCAAATACTTCGTCCTCTTTCTTGAGCACTCTTGCAGTAACAAATACCTTGTACATCTTTTTCGCTCCTTAATAAAACTTATTTTGGTGCCAGAGAAATGTTGGCACTTTTCTTCATGATTTTTAGCTACACTTTCGACGCTCGAAGTGTGAAAGAACTATAAAAGCGTTTTCATTTTGAAAATAACACCATTTACTGCGCCTGTCAATATTTTTTGCCTAAAATCTTCCACAATTCGAAACTGTGATTATTGTGCATGTTGATTCAAGTCCCCGGAAATGAACCGTTAATTGGACAAAATCCGTGAAATTTCAATAATAATCGCGTGAAAAAATTGAAGAGCTTCCGTGGAGAAGTGTGTCAAAATAACCAGATAGTGAGCTGAGCGGATTTGCTAATTGGTGTATTATTTCCATTCAAATGTTTGCTGCATGCGAATTCAGGCAAATTTTGGCGCTTTCCGCGACACCAGGGGCGATTCATATTGCACAAAAAACACAAATCCAAATTGTGAAAGTTCCCCATCAAAAAAGCATTGACATAGCGTAAAAATAGTATTACTATTCTTTTGAAAGCGTTTTCATTGGTTTTCATCTTCGCGTTGCGGGAGTGTAAAACAAACGCACAGGCAAGGAAAAACCATTACAGAATATGCATTCTGTGAAAAATTGAGACAAAAAAGATTGTTGTATCGAAATTTTTTACGGCGAATATACGTCGGTCATGTCTGACATGGTCGTGCGTAGCCCGGAAACTAATCACAATATAAATGTTTTATGGAGGAGAACACTATGGTCATTGGACTTTTGGGATTAGGCGAGGTCGGAACGGCGTACGGTTTGGGAATGGTCCGTAACGGGGCCACAATTAAGGGCTATGACATAAGATTTGAAAATCCTAAGGATATGCCCCTGTTTGACCGCTGCAAGGCAGGCGGAATAACTCTTGCCAAAACTCCGCAGGAATGCATCGAGGGATGCGACCTTATAATGGCCAACACCACCTCTCATGTTGCGGTACGCACCGCAGAGATGGCAAAGCCTTTCTTGAAGCCGGGACAGATTTATATCGATGGAAACTCCGCCATCCCCACCGTTAAGCATGAGATAGCGGCTTTGCTTGATGGCTGCTGTGATTTTGTAGACGGTGTCACTATGAATAACCCCACTCAGTTGGGTCTGAAATGCCCGGTAACGGTATCCGGTCCCATGGCTGCCAAGGCCACAGAAATTCTTGCCGGCTACGGCATGACCATGGTCAATATTGGCGACCAGATTGGCCAGGCATCCGCTTTGAAGTGCATCCGCAGCGTTTTCACAAAGAGCTTTATCAGCTCATTTATGGAATGCATGATCATGGCACACAAGTATGGAATATCTGATCCCATGTTCGAGTCCATTGTTTCCTACCTGACAGACGATCCTCCCAGAGAGACTCTGGAGACTATAGCCGTCACCCACGTGCTCCATGCCTGGAGGCAGGGAGAAGAGGTGGAGTCTGTTTCCGTCTTTGAGAAGGAAGAGGGCATAGACAATACCATGGCCGCTGCCGCTGCAAAGAAGCTGTATTATAACGGCTCCCTGGGTATGCGTGAGAAGTTCAACGATAGGGTTGCTCCTAACATGAAGGCGGTGCTGGATGAGATGCTGAAGGCATACCTGCAGAAAAAGGCATGAATGGGTAATTAACCAAATCAACTGCGCGAGAGATGATATGCTCCCTCTATGAGAGACAGTAAAAATAAAACACTGTCAAACATGGAGGGAGCGCCTTCATATGAAGAAGAAAACAATAGATAGAGTTAATATGCTTGGGCAAAAGCATGAAAGGAAGTAGAACTATGTTTCATGATCTGTTCGATATTGCAGGAATGAAAGCCATTGTTACCGGCGGCACCCGCGGCCTTGGGTACGGAGTAGCAGAAGGCTTGCTGGAAGCCGGCGCTAAGGTCGTGATTTTTGGCACCAGTGCCAAGGTAGAAACCGTCGCCGCAGCTTTCCGTTCACGGGGATTTGATTGCCATGGATTAAAGGTCGATGTTATGTCTCACTATGAGCGTATGGAGGGGTTTGAAAAAGCAGTAGAGCTGTTGGGAGGGCTGGACAGTTTGGTCAATGCCGCAGGTATACAGCGGCGTCATCCCTGCGAACAGTTTCCCCTCGAGGACTGGAATGATGTAATTGAGGTGAACCTCACCGCCCCCTTTGAGCTCAGCCAACTCGCCGCCAGAGAGTTTCTGAAGAAGGATACCCCTTACGGCAAGATCATCAATTTTGCCTCCATGCTAAGCTTTTTCGGCGGCTTTACTGTTCCCGCCTACGCAGCCTCCAAGGGCGGTGTTACCCAGTTTAGTAAGGGTATGACCAATGAGCTGGCCAGCAGGGGCATTAACGTCAACTGCATCGCCCCCGGCTATATGGATACGGAAATGAACACTGCGCTGACAGACCCCAGTAACCCCAGATACAAGGAGATCACTGACCGCATTCCTGCCCATCGCTGGGGAACTCCGGAGGATCTGAAGGGTGTGGCAATCTTCCTCAGTTCCCATGCATCCGACTATATCAATGGAGCGGTTATCCCGGTCGACGGCGGGTATCTGGTTAAGTAAGAGATGATTTGGTAAGTAAACCTGGAAGCTATATTCGGTTGCATTGCGCATAAAACAACTTACTCTATATTACTATACCATTACTCTTCTTCCTTTTAGCTTGTTCAGGCGTCTCTATGGGCGTCCTGAACAAGCTATTTTTTATGATAGTTTTTATGATAGAAATATTTCCATTGAAGCGTCTTTCCTATATAATATGAATTGCTAGCCCTATACTGCCGTAGTTGAGGAACTCTACCATGGTTATAATCATGCAAAGTGGAGCAGAAAAGCGCAATAGAAGCATGTGCGCACACCAAATGGGTACCGCCCTGAAAAAAGCTGTGCCAGAACAGGGATATGGAAATGTTGGGTAAGAGGGAATCAAACGGAGAGAGAACCCCGTTTAAGGCTTCTTGCAAGCTTTGGAGCCCTTGTAGAAACATTTATGACCGCGGGGGCAGTCGTGCAGATGGGATGTGCGCTTGTAAGGACAGCAATATTTCTGTCTGGTACGACCGTTATGCGAAAACTTTCCGTCCCGGTGCATGGCAAGTCCAGCTTCGCAAATAGGTGCGCCGCAGGGGAGCTTTACAGCTTCTTTGTATTGCGTTTGTTGCGGGGGATCACACACTCGCCGAGGTTAACATCTTGAACGGTGTTGTAGATGGATTTCACATATCATTTTTGTCGGTAGATAGCAATCATTCTCTCTTTTGGTTGGTTTTTGTTGCAACTAAATCATAGCTGACTGCTTTCTATGTTTTCTAGTGACAGAACTCACTCGATAATCTTTGAAACCCTTGCAGCGCAATGTGTTTTCACATTTTGCTCAGGGCCGTAATAAAGCAAAACGGAGGTGGGAGAATGGCCGTCCAGCGCTACAGAATCTTTGAGCTCTCTGCCCGGGCAGTGATGAGCTACGCCACAGAGGAGAAGGGAATCTACAAATATGATCTGGATGCGGCAGCGGTGGATCACTGTCTGGTTTCTTCTGCCGCCCATGAGCAGGACAGCAATGCTTTGTTCTTCCAGATCCTCTCGGAGCTGCACGGCGGGCGGTACCGGGAAACGGTCACGGAGGATGTGAGCGAGGCCCTGTCGGAAATCATTTTCTACATGAACTTCCAGAAAGTTTTCGACACCCGAGGTCTGCGCCAGCGGGAAGTGATCCGGCAGAAGAAGGCGGAATGTATGTTCCGGCCCGAAGGGATCACGCCGGATTTCGGTCACGGCCCTCACTGTTACCTTGCCTTTGAACGCTCCGGCAGCATGAGTCGGGAGTCCCGGCTGTCTTTTATCCGGAAGGATTTCTATGAACCGGTCCGCAGGCGGATCATGCTGGATCTGGAACTCAAGTCCTGCCAGCTCAGCAAGCTCTACGCCTACAATGGCCTGATGCTGAGCTCCGGCAAGCGCATCGAGGGCATTGGCATTGAAAAGAAACACCGGGTCATCGTGGTGAAGAATCCCCAGCTGAAAACAGACCGGGAGTTTATGGTCACCGTTCAGGACGACGGCACCGGCAACAGTACCCGGAAGTTCTACCGTCGGGAAATCCTTCAGGAGCTGGAGGTCACCTGCTTCGACGGCGAGGGTCTGATCTCCAAAGCCTTTGCGGAGAAACTGGACATTGCCTACTGCGGTCAGCACATCCATTCTTCCTTTCAGATCCGGCTTCCCTATGTGAAGGGGATGCTCCATGAAGTGGATTTCCACACATTCTTCAAGGCATTTCATACGCAAGTCATCAAAGACATCTGGGGAAAGAATCATCCGGTGGAGGATGTGGACATCATCCTCACTGCCAGCCAGTTCAAAGCACTGGGCTGGTTCCGGGATTGCAACAGGGACTGGAACGACTACTGGCAATCCTTCAAGAAATACAATCACGCCCTGTATGTCACCAACGTGAGCAAGGAAGTTCCGGAAGAGCTGACCCAACTGAACTATCAGTTCCTGGCCACGGTTTCCATCCAGCCGGAGGAATTCCGTCCCTCGGATCTGCCCGGTGGCTGGGATCACAGCCCGGCGGAAGACCGGAGGAACTGGCTGACCAAGGCAACGGAGCAGCTATACTACAATCTCCGGGCAGACGAACACAGCCGCAGAGCATTCTTTCTGGATGCTCTGGCCAGGCCCGACATATCCAGGCGCAGCAGAGAGTACATCATGGCGTCGGTGCTGAAAAAGAATCCGCTGTTTTTGAACGAGCCGGTGTACACCAGACAGTTGGATGCCAAGGCGGAACAGGTTCTGAAGGACTATGCCGTGGGGCAGCTGCTGGTTGCGGGAGACATCCGCTATCTGTCGGGGATCTTCTTTCTCTGCTGTACCACATCGCGGATTATAATCACGCCCTGGCCTGGTGGGATGTGCCTTTCCGTACGCAGGTATTGAGCGATCAATTTGCCAGCAACAGCTTCTACGCTCCCGGCGCTGTCTACAGCAAGAAAGAACACTGCACCCTGCTTCGCAATCCCCACATCGCCCGGAATGAAGAAATCCAATTGTCCGTATACCCGGAAGATGAACTGCGGGATACCTTCTTTGGGCACCTGACCGATGTGGTGATGGTGGATGCCAGAATGTTGGCGGCAGAACGTCTGGGCGGCGCGGACTACGACGGCGATCTGGTGCGGACAATTGCCGACCCTATTCTGAATGCCTGTGTCCGTAGAAACTATACCTACAACAAATATGACCCGGAGATCAACCTGACCAACAATGCCAATCTCCCGTTCCTGATGATTCCCTCTCTGGCTTCTCCCAAGCAGAATCCCAATGACTGGGTTGCCCGGTTCACCACGGTGAAGAACACCTTTTCCGCACGGATCGGCCAGATCTGTAACGCCGCTCTGGACAGGAGCGTGATTGCATACAACGAAAAGACCGATCCGAAGCTGCGCAAGAAATTCAAGGAGGAAACGGAAGTGCTGGCAATCCTCTCCGGCCTGGAGATCGATGCTGCCAAGACCGGCATCCGGCCTGACCTGTCGGACTACCTGGACAGGAAAATCCAGCGGACGCCGTTTTTGAAATACAAAACCATGGTCGAACAGGCCGGGGAACGGCGGGAATGGTATGAGGATACCCACCGCCAGAAGCTGGACCGGTTCTTTGCCGGTACCGATTGGGAACGGGTGGATTCCCCGGTGGAGCGGCTTCCGCTGCTGGCCCGCAGGCTCCAGCAGGAGACGAAGAAGCCGCAAACCGAACGGGCAGCGGATTCTGAGCTGTTCACCTTCGCCCGGGAACAGAACTGGAAAGCCAAGCTGAACCGCCGAACACTGGAACGGGTGGAAGCCCTGCTGACAGACTACGAAGCCTGTTTGAAACGCATTCGCTCCTGCCGCTCTCCCGCCAAAGAAAACAAACGCAAGGCAGACATTGAACGGGTCCTTTACCGCCGGGGGCAGGAAGAGAGCTACGATACGGACGAGCTGTATGCTCTGTTCCAGACCCTTGACCCGGAGCACCTGAGCAGACTGCGGTCTGCCATCCGAGAAGAGAACTGGCATCTGATGCGGGACAAGGAACGGGAGGCGTTTCTCGTCCGGTGGCTGCCGGGTGCGGACTTCGCGGCGTGGTACGACCTTCTGGCGGACTTCCGGAGCTATGGCTTCCGGGTGTTGGCCGATGTGGTGGGCGATGTTGACGACGCCAACAACGGCGCTGACCGTAAGCAGCTCCATCGGATCGGGGATTCGGCGGAATTTGCGTCTATGATGCAGGCGTACATTGAACACCCCAGGGCAAAATATTACCGGGACGCAGTGGCGAAAGAGTGCCGGGAGCTTTTGAAGGACATTGTGAGACTGAGTCAGTCGGTACCCTACATTGTGGCGCTTGGCAAGCGGGACTTGCTGTGGGAGCTGGTGCCGGAGCAGATTGAACGGAATGTAGTGGAGGTGGAGAAGGATGCTTAACGAGGTAGAGGAATTCAGGGATTACACCACAAGGCCCAGGCATTATCTTGGCAGGTTCACCCTTGAATCCATCCGGGACTTCCTGGGCTTTGAGCGGATCTTCACCATCCTTGCCAGGGGATACCTGTTCCAAGGCGGAGAGCCTTACGAAAATGTGACCCAGGCACGGGAAGCACTCTGCGCCTGGGTCAGCATTCCGGAGGACGGCAGGAAAGGCTGGGACGGGGAATTCACTACCTGCTTTGCGGAGCTCCATGAGGAATTCCCGGAGCTGGTCGATGAAAGCGGCTGCGGCTGGTACATCCGGCACATTCGATCCATTGCCGCTTTCGCCGAAGAGAATCCGAAAAAGGTAAAGGCCAGCGTCCGGGCCTTATTCCCGGAGAAGCTGGAGGAATACGAAAAGCAGTGGCGGAAAAAGGTGCGGCAGTTCCAGATCCCCATTTTCCAGGAAAGCACCGATGCCATCTGGCAAATTCGTTTTGATGACATCATCGCAAACGCCCTGACGCTGGGGCCGCTGCGGGAGATGGCGGCGGAAGTGACCGAACAGCAGAAGGAGAAATTGCTGCCCTATGCACAGGGCAAGGTAAAGCTGGAACACCTGACCACCCTGCTTGCCTACTATCTGGCCAACAGGCCGGAGGACTCCGACTGGGTGGTGCTTCCGGTGTCCAGCTTCAATAACTACTTCGGCTCCACCGTGTTCAGCAAACAGGTGCTGAAAGCTGTGACCGGCACGGTGATCCAGCGCTCCGATATGGCCTACGGCTCTGTAAGATACCGGGTGATGGAAGAGTTCCTGTGAAATTTGGCATCATAGACAGTTGTATTTTTTCTTTCTGTAAGGTACTATCACCAAAATCTTTGGGGAGGTACCACTATGAACGATATTGCCAAGAAACTCAAAATCTATGTTGAGACACATCCGTTTGACCCTGGGGACAATGCCTGTGAGACTGTTCTCGACCAGCTGTACCATGCCTACGCCGAATCCCACGAGAGTGACCCTGTGGAAATTAGCAGCGGTTTTAAGGAACCTGAAGATTTTCTGTATGTCCTGCCATTGGCTGACAACAACGCAGTTAGGCATCCCTCTTTGTCCAATCCGTGTTGATAGCTTGCCAGTTCATCAGAAACTCCTCTTCGGCTAAAATGCAGTTCCAAACTGGCTCGAGGAAGTCCTGCAAGCCTGAAATTACAATTTCAAATGAAATCTCCGGATTGCCCAATGTTTTCAAGAAGTATCGCCATTTGATTTGCATATCATCATCGTCAGCCAATGCAATGACTCGATCAAAGCTGTCTTTCTCATAGACCGTACCGCGGTTCAGAAGTGTTTCCTGAATCGCTGTCTGGAGTTTCAGGCCATCAAAATCAAACATGCGGGACAGGTAATAAATGTCATAGAAGTCCTTCATACGGCCGGTCAACTCGAAGCGCTGTAGAATGGCATCCAACTTCTCCGCAATCGTGCTTTCCAGAGAATAGGTCAGAACCTCCGGCTTCTCGTATCCATCCATCTGGGTCTGAATGCTGCGCCGTTCAGCATGAGGCACGATCACATCACCAACGCCAATATCCACATTGAAGGGCACGCGCACATTCTTTATGTAGCCAGTGATTTGAGCGCTTACGCCATGGTACTTGCGCTGTACAGCAATGGGCTCAGCCTTGGAGGCTTTGAATGTTACAAAGTCATTCCCGGTGGGAACGGCTAAAATCTCAGCGATGATTTCATCCATACGGGCAAGGTCATTGTTCAGGCCGCGCATCAGGAAGTCCACATCCACGGTGGCGCGGCTCTCAAAGTTGGTCAGGGTGTAGATGAACAGACCGCCCTTAAGCACGAAATTCTCTGCGTACTTAGAGCCTGCCAACCGGCGCAGAAATTCCTCCTGAAAAAATAACTGCAGGCACTGCTGATAGCTGATGCCGGATGATTTTGCTTTGTTTTTCAGTTTTGCCAGAACGGATGCCGCCATATCTGCCATCACAGCCACACTCCTATCAAATCTTTTGCCAGCTTCTTTACGCGCAGAGGGCCGGCATATTCCATCAATTTCGGGATGCTCTTTTCCGGATCTGCGATATATTTCTGAATTGCTTTGTTGAAGATCTCTTTGTCCATCTTATTGCGATAGCGCAGGCAATCGCAAATCAGACGGTCCTTATCATAGATACGAATGGTATGGCCGTCCATGGTTCCGGTTGTCAGTCCCAGCTCCAGTACGGCAGGCTCCACGTAATACGGTTTTACGAAGGGATAGTCAATTTTAAATCGGGATTTGCCAGAGTCTTTGCTGACTGCCAGGTGCCAGTCGCCTGGCGTACGGTCGCTATAACCGTAATAGCGAAGCGCTGTGTCCATGCAGAGTATGGCATCAGGGAACAGGCGAATCACGGTTCCCACTTCGCTGAAATCGTCCGGGTTAATCCACTGATAATAGCCTCTGCG
>CASFJB010000005.1 GCA_949294945.1 uncultured Eubacteriales bacterium | reverse complement strand
ACTGCGCTGCTTGACCTGCACAAAAGCACCGTGAAAATGGTGAAGGCTGCCGCCCAGGCCGCAGCGGCGGAAAAGCTGCTGGGAGTCCTGGATGGGGATGAGCTGGCCATATATAAGCGGGGCCGCAACGCCCATGTGCACACCGTGCCGAAAAATGCGGATATAGGTCAGTACCATGCCGCAACGGGGCTGGAAGCCCTCTTCGGCTGGCTCTATCTTCAGGGAAAGCTGGAGAGGATAAACCGGCTTTTTGCCGTGATAATGGAGAATACAGGCCATGCCACTTGACGCCATATACCTCTCGGCCCTCGCCGGAGAGCTGAAGGAGAAGATAGAAGGGGGCAGGATAGACAAGGTGCAGCAGCCCGAAAGGGACATGCTGCTCATCTCCCTGCGCTCCAAAGGTGAAAACCTGAAGCTGCTGCTGTCCGCAGGCACCGGACGGGCCAGAGTCCAGCTCACGGGGAGCGGCTATGAAAATCCGGCGGAGCCGCCCATGTTCTGCATGCTGCTGAGAAAGCACCTGGTGGGAGCCAGGATAGTTTCCGTCCGCCAGCCGGACTGGGAGCGCATGCTGATAATGGAGCTGGAGGGCCATGACGAGATGGGCTTTGCCAGCCGCAAGCTCCTGATTGCAGAGCTTATAGGCCGCAGCTCCAACATCATCCTGGTGGACGGGGACGGCCGGATAATCGACTGCATGCGCCGCATGGACTTTGCCGGGGACGCTCTGCGCAGGATGCTGCCGGGAATGATATACCGCCTGCCGCCAAAGCAGGAAAAGCCTGCCCTTATGGAGACGGAGCCTGAGCAGCGCCGGGAGATGATAGTCAGGGCAGAGCCGGGGGAGAGCCTGGATAAGTGGCTGCTGAAGAGCTTTTCCGGCCTGTCGCCCCTGGTGTGCCGGGAGCTGGCCTGCCGCTGCTCCGGCAGCTTTGAGACTCTGCCCCAGCTGCTGGACGCCTTTGTGGACAGTGTGAGAGCCGGGGACCTGCGACCCTATATCCTATGGGACGGGGATAAACCGGCGGACTTCAGCTTCATGAAGATAGGGCAGTATGGCGAGGCCATGAGCTGCCGGGAAGAGGAGAGCTTTTCCGGACTGCTGGACGATTTCTATTCCCGGCGGGACAGGGCAGAGCAGCAGCGCCGCCGCAGCCATCAGCTGTATAAGACGGTGCGCACAATGAGAGACCGGCTCCAGCGTAAGCTGGCGGGACAGAGCGAGGAGCTGCGCCGCACGGAGAACAGGGACCAGGTGCGGAAGATGGCAGAGCTGGTCACGGCAAATATCTACCGGATAAAACGGGGAGACCGGGTCCTGAAATGCCAGGACTACTATGACCCGGACTGCGGGGAGATAGAGATAGCCCTGGACCCCTTAAAGACTCCCCAGCAGAATGCCGCAGCCATGTTCAAGGAATACAACAAGCTCAAGGCTGCCAGAAGTCACCTTACCGGACTTATTGCCCAGGGTGAGACTCAGCTGGATTATCTCAACAGTGTGCTGGAGATGCTCAGCCTCTCCGAGAGCGAGAAGGACATCTCCGATATCCGCCGCGAGCTGGAGGAGACCGGCTATATCCGCCGCCAGTCCGGTGGCAAGCAGAGCCGGGTAAAGGCCCAGGCGCCCCTGCGCTTCGTCACTGACGACGGCTTTGAGGTATTGGCAGGCCGCAGCAATATACAGAACGACCAGCTGAGCACCAAGCTCTGCCGCCGTACCGACTACTGGTTCCACACTCAGAAGGTACACGGCAGCCATGTGATACTCCAATGCAGCGACCGTGAGCCTACGGAGCTGGCCATCTCCCAGGCCGCGGCCATCGCCGCCTACTACTCCCAGGGCCGGGATGGGGGCAAAATAGCCGTGGACTACACCATGCTCCGCTTTGTGCGCAAGCCCTCCGGCGCTCTGCCCGGTAAAGTGATATATACCGATTACAAGACTGTCATGACCCAGGCGGAGGAGGAACTGGTAAAGCGTCTTGCCAAATGACTGTGGCCCCCGGGACAAACTTTTCCCGGGAAAGCAGGAGAATAAAAGTATGATAAAAGCCAAGCCCGGACAGAGCACGTCCGGGCTTGGCTTTTATGCAGGTACAGAGGCAGTTTAGCTCAGGAGAAATGCCTCCGCTTGCCGTCGGCAGGGGGTACATAGCCGATGGCTACCTGGGGATTTATCTCCTTTATAAGGGCCAGCAGCCGGTCCACGTCCGCCTCCTCATTGAAAATGAGGTTGGCAAACTCCTTTTCTCCGTGGACAAGGATGAGCCGGTAGTAATAGTAGGCGGGGCTGTCGTCCGGCTGGCACTCGCTGATGCGGCAGAAGGCCCGCTCTATGTAGTCATAGGGCACGTAGTATTTCTTGCCCAGATCCTTGTAGTACAGGCACAGCTTTCCCAGCCGCACACGGCCTATTGCCTGGGTGGCCTCATAGTCCTCGATGTGTTCCGCATCGCTGATGTACTTCTTGTCTACGCCCTTGAATCTGGGTTTGCCGAATCCAAACACGCTGCTTCCCCCGCCTTTCTTTTAGAGATACTGTAGGAATACCATTTCTCCGGCAGCTTGCCGGCCAGAAGAGCGCCCAGACATCCTGCAATGAAGCCGACGATTATTCCGCCCAACACGTCGGAAGGGAAGTGGACCACCAGATATATCCTGGATATGCCCATGAGTATGGCAAAGATGAAGGCCGTCCAGCTGTAGCGCTTGTTGCCGGTGAGGAAGAGGGCCGTCATGGTGGAGAAGGCCGCGGTAGTGTGGCCGGAGGGGAAACTCTTGTCGCTCTCCATATGCTGACCCATTATGAGCCACAGCTGATAAAAGATGCTGTTTTCATCAGCGTATGGCCTGGGCCGGGCAATGGCAACCTTCAAAAACAGGTTGGTGAACAGCGCGCCGATGGCCACGCCGAAGAGCATGGCTGTACCGAAGCGGCGGGTGGGACGAAAGAGCATCAGGGCCAGGGACAGCAGCACAAGGAAGATGCCGTCCTTCCCCAGAAGGGATATGAATTCAAAGAAAGGTGAGCAAAAACCTCCGGCCACATCGTAAAGCCGGTGGACCAGAAGGGTGATGCTTTGGTCAAATGAGGCGAAAGACGTATTCAGCCACTGGGCTGCGGCCGTAATTTCCATATAAATATCCTCCCAAGATGTATGGCGGTATTTTATCATAGACAGCAAATACTTGTCTACAGCTTTTGTATATTTGCCTTCCTGCGGTGCAAACTAGTCTCAGAAACAGAAAGAGGAGGCAATACATGAAACGTGTTTTTATATCTGCTTTTCTGGTGGCTATGGCCGTGCTGCTGTGCTCCGGTATGGTGTACCCGGCCATGGCGGCAGGCAGCGCCCCTGTGGCGGAGAACCTGGAGCTGCGCACTTTTAGAAACGTATCCGTAAGCGGACAGCTGAAGGCCTTTGACCCGGAAAACGACGTGGTGAAGTTTGAGATAAGTACCCAGCCTGTAAAGGGCCATATAGAGCTGGCCACCGACGGCAGCTTCGTATACACTCCCAATCAGGATAAAAAGGGCAAGGACTACTTTGGATACCGGGCCACCGACTCCGAAGGCAATGTCTCCCAGGAGGCAACTGTAATCATCCGCATTGACAAGCAGAAGAAGGACGTGAGCTATTCCGATATGAAGGGCGATCCCGGAGAATATGCGGCGCTGCTCATGAGCGAAGAGGGCGTGTTCACCGGGGAGCAGATAGGTGGAGAATACTGCTTTTATCCGGACAAGGCGGTGAGCCGGGGAGAATTTCTCAGCATGTGCCTTATCGTATCCGACGAGCCCATCATCTCCGGGGTAATGAGCACCGGATACAGCGATGACGAGGACATCCCCGCCTGGATGAAGCCCTATGTGGCCACCACCGTCATGTGCGGCATGGACAGCATAGCCGGGGCCGGAGACTGCTTCCAGCCCGACGCCCCCATAAGCAAGACCGAGGCTGTGCTCATGCTCAACGACGCCCTGGATCTAAACGATGTGAACTATATCCGACTGGACGAGACCCTGGCTCCGGAGACAGCCCAGGCCTGTGCAAATCTCAGCGCCTCCGGAATAATAGAGGAGGGTCAGCTGGTGGAAGAGACACTGAGCAGAATAGATGCGGCGGAACTGCTGAGCAAGGCTCTTGAGCTGATGAGCCGCCGCTGAACAATGGAATATCAAAACAGGGAGGACCTATGCCCTCCCTGTTTTGGTTTTGTGTTTTATTTAAGGCCGTCGTAAAATCTGAACTTCAGCTTCTTGTACCAGGGAAGGGAAGCATAGGTCTCTTCCCGGATAATTTCAAGCTGCTCAAGACCGGACTCCAATTCCTCCCGACTGTCCAGCCCCCGACCGTAAAAGGCCTTCTGAGCCGCCGTCTTTATCTCCTCCGGCATGGAGGCGCCGTAGCTGCATATCCGCTTTGCACAGCGCCAGGCTGACAGGGCGGCCTTGTTTTTTCCGGCCTCCAGGCCCCGCCTCCAGAGGCGCTGCTTTATTCTGTAGCGCAGAAATACGGCAAGAAACAGCATGAGTATTGCGGCAAAGATAATCAGCCACAGGCTGGGAGTCCATGGGTCCTGAACTTCTTCAGGCTTAGAGATGCTTTCGTTCTCGAGAGAATCAGGTAAACGTTCGTTCACTTCATCGCCCTGAACGTCTGGGCTTGGCAGCGCAGGCTGCTCCTCGGTCTCCTCTTCCGTACCGCCCAGAGCCGGGCCCTCATAGCTGCCCGGCGTGACCTCTACCGGCAGCCATCCGAGACCGTCTATATACACCTCAGTCCAGGCGTGGGCGTTTTCACCCAGAACGGACACGGTAGTATCTGCCTGAGCATTGAAAGCTACGCCGGTGACCATGCGGGCAGGAAGCCCCAGAGCTCTGTACATTGCTGTTGCTGCGGTGGCAAAATGGACGCAGTAGCCCTCGGTGGCCTGGGTGAGAAAGTAGAGGGCGTAGTCATCGGAAGGGTAGGGCTGGGTATCTATATTATAGGGGCAGCGGCTGCGCACATACTCCGCCACCAGGGACACAGTCTCGTAAACATTGTTTCCGGAGAGGGAATTCTGCTGGGCGATCTCCTGGAGGGAAGCCCTGGTGCTGTCGGGCAGAGCCAGGTAATTGGCGTATACGAACTGCCGGTAGGACAGCTCCTGGTCCCTCAGCTCCGAAGGAAGTGAAAGGGAACCGTAGCCGGAATCAAAGCTGTAAAAGCTCAGACTGTACTGCTCCTGGCCGCCGCTTATATAGGAATCCTTGTCGTAATCCAGAGTGCAGTAATAGGGCACGTACTTTTTAGAACTGTCTATGCTGGAGAGACTGATATCCATGGAGACTTCGCTGGCCAGGCCGGAGGCCTCAACGGCACGGGCGGAAAAGGCGGGTATTCTGTCGCCGGGATAGTCCGGGGCCTGTCCCCAGCCGGTGCCGGTATAGGAGCCGAAAGAACAGCTCCTAAGATAGAAATAGCCGCTTTCCTCAGACTTTACATACATGAGGACCTGCTGCATGGCAGAGGAATTTGGAGTAGAGGAAATGTCCAGAGCTTCGCCGTTGATATTCAGCTGCTCATCCAAGGCGTCATATGAATCACTGCCCTGATTGTCAGGTAAACGCTCGTTCACCAGTACACTGTCACCTTCACGGATTGTGGACGTCAATTTTTGGGTAAAATTCTGGGCCAGCTCCACAAGACTCAGCCGCTGCTCTTCGTAGCTGTAATTGTCCGGGTTTTTAAAGAGCAGTATCAGACTCAGCACCAGAGCCACAGGGAGAAGCAGCAGGAGAAAACTCTTGCCCACGTTGCTCTCCGGAGCGTTTATGCGGCCGGTAGACAGCAGGAGAAAGACGAAGGCACAGAGACAGAGCATCGGCCAGCCGGGCATAAGGCCGTAGACCAACAGGCACAGAAATACTGCGGGCAGGCAGATGAGCAGGGGCAGGAAAATGCGGTCCTCCCGGGAATTCAGGGTAAGGCCCATGAGAGAGGAGAGGACGAAGCCCACGAAAAACATGGCCTCAGTGTGGCTGATCTCGGCGCCGGTGTACACATAGCCGGAGGCTACGAAGCGGTTGTAGTAGCTTACCGCCATCCTGTTGGCAATATCCTCAAACTGTACAGACAAAAGCTCGCTGCGGCCCTGATAGAAGAGCAGGGCCAGGGCCAGACATATGAGGATGCCCGGCAGGGAAAAGCGCCAGAAGCTGAACATGAGCCAGCAAAAAAGCACTGCCACGATGAGAAAAATGGGCAGACGCTGGTCTGCGCTTAGGGAAAAGCTGTACATGATGAGATGTACGATGGGTATCACCGACATGAGCATCAGAAACAGTGTGGACAGGCGGTTGAGGAATTTGTTCAATGCCAGCGCACCTCCCCGTTTTCCAGGTCAAAGACCCGGCCGAAGCTGCCGCTGAGGACGGGACACTTAGCCCGGGGCAGGGCCAGCAGTTGAAGCATGGCCCGGCGGCAGTCTGTCTCATTGCTCACTAGGGCAGAGGCGCTGCCAAAGAAGATGACATGCTCGATGTTCCAGCTGCAAAGGCGAAGAGACAGCCAGTACAGGTGGGACAGGTCGATCTCCCCCGTGGTGTGCAGCAGTACGGCAGTGCTGCTCTCTACCGGTTCCATAGGCTCCCGGACTATCAGTTCATCGGTTTTGGAGCTGAGCTTCCAGTGGATGGAGTTGATATTGTCGCCGGGGCGGTACTGCCTCAGCTCGTGTTCCTCAGAGTAGCCGCCGCCGGGTTTCGGACGGTAGTTCTGACTTACCGGGGGAAGGGACTCCAGACTGGCCATGTTTTCCGGGGCCTTTGGCCGGGGCATGACGGTGCACTTGGCCTGCCACTGCCTTTTGGGCCGCAGCTTAAGCAGGCCAAGGTAGCTGCCCAGCTCCTCATCCTCCAGAGCGCACAGCAGAGTGCCGCTGGAAGATGTGGGGAGACGGATCATACTGTCGCTGTCGTCCAGCAGCCCGTAGCGCATGGGGTAGCTCATGCTTTCCCCAGTGAAGAGGTTGACGATTTTTAGTGTGAAGCTGCAGCTGCGCACAGGCAGCAGCCGCCGGTTGGAAAATTTGATGCTCAGCTCGGCTTTTTCACCCAGGTTCACCCGCTCGGGCACCCGGCAGCTTATGCGCAGGGAGAGCATGGCGGGCAGGGACAGGAGACTGAGCACCGGAGGCAGGATTATCACCGCCCAGAGCAGATATCCTCCGAACCAACCCACATAGGTGAGGCTGAAGAGATAAGCCAGACCGCACAAAAAGAGATACAGAAAAAAATTCAAGGTCACCATTGTCATCTGATTTCCGGGGCTCTCACTGAGGAGAAGAGCTCTTCCACCACGGAGCGTTGTTTCTTGAATGAGAGGTTATCACTGGCCCATATCAGACGGTGCTGAATGGAGTCGGCAAAGACGAAGCGTATGTCCGAAGGCACCACATAGTCCCGGCCCTGGATCCAGGCTGCGGCCTTGGCCAGGGCGGTGAGGGAGAGGGCGGCTCTGGGACTGGCGCCCTGAAGTATCCTGGAGTCGTTGCGGGTGGCGGTGCAGAGCTTTACGATGTAGTCAATTAGGCTGTCCTTTATATATACATGCTCCGCCTCGGCGCAGATCCCGATAAGCTCCTGGCGGCTGACCACCTGCTGTACCTGCTCCAGACTTATGCCCTGCTGCTTGCGGCGTATCATCTCCGCCTCGGCCTCCGGGTCCGGGTAGCCCATGCTGAGGCGTATCATGAACCTGTCCAGCTGGGAGTCCGGCAGCATCTGGGTGCCCTTGGCGCCGATGGGGTTCTGGGTGGCAATGACCATAAAGGGTTGGGGCACGGGGTAGGTGACATTGTCCACCGTGACCTCGCCCTCCTCCATGGCCTGCAAAAGGGCGGCCTGGGTGCGGCTGGTGGCCCGGTTCAGCTCGTCGGCCAGAAACAGGTTGCAGAGTATGGCGCCCCGCTGGTAGGTCATCTTGCCGGTGTTTTTATCATATATGGAGAAGCCGGTGATATCCGAAGGCAGCACGTCCGGAGTGAACTGGACGCGGTTATAGTCCAGACCCAGGGCCCGGGAAAAGGCCAGAGCCATGGTGGTCTTGCCTACGCCGGGGATATCCTCCATGAGGATGTGGCCCCGGCCCAGTATGGCAAGGAGCATCTTGATGATCACCTCGTCCTTGCCCACAATGACCTTGCCCACCTCATACACTATCTGCTTTGCACTGCCAATGGAATTGATCGTCTTCATAGTACTCCCCATCTTTTCTTAGTTATCAAGTAATTATATCATGGCGGCATAGCTCCTTCAAGCGGCGAATTCCTTAATAAAAACTTCAGAAGCCTATACTGCTCTTGTGATACAATGAGATACGTGGTATAATAAAAATTCAGCGGAGAAGAAAAAAGAGCTGCCGCTGGATGTTCCAAAGCCGAGTGTTCCAAAGGAGATTTTTATGGACAGCTTCAAACTAGTTTCCCAGTTTCAGGCCACCGGCGACCAGCCGGAGGCCATAGATGCTCTGGTTTCCGGAATAGAAAACGGCATTGACGAGCAGGTGCTGCTGGGAGTCACCGGCTCCGGCAAGACCTTCACTATGGCGAACGTCATTGCCAGGCTGAACCGGCCCACTCTGGTGCTGGCCCACAACAAGACCCTGGCAGCCCAGCTTTGCAGCGAATTTCGGGAGTTTTTCCCGGAAAACGCCGTGGAGTACTTTGTCTCCTATTATGACTATTACCAGCCCGAGGCCTATATTGCCCATACCGACACCTTTATCGAGAAGGACTGCTCCATCAACGACGAGATAGAGCGGCTGCGCCACAGCGCCACCTCCAGCCTCTTTGAGAGAAGAGACGTAATTGTGGTGGCTTCTGTTTCATGCATTTACGGTCTTGGCGACCCTATAGACTATGCAAACATGGTCATCTCTCTGCGCCAGGGCCAGACCAGGGACTTTGACCAGCTTTTGAGAAAGCTCCTGGAGATACGCTACGAGCGCAACGACATCGCCTTTGAGCGGAACATGTTCCGTGTCCGGGGGGACACCCTGGAGATATTCCCGGCTTACTCCAACGACAAGGCCATAAGAGTGGAGTTTTTTGGGGACGAGATAGACCGGATAAGCGAGATAAACGTGCTGACGGGGGAGCCAACCCGCTACCTCAGCCATGTGGCCATATACCCGGCCAGCCACTACGTTACCACCAAAGAGAAGATGGCCTCGGCCATTGAGCGCATCCGCAGGGAATGTGATGAGCGGGTGAAATACTTCCAGGACAACAACAGGCTAATAGAAGCCCAGCGCATAAAGCAGCGCACCGACTACGATATAGAGATGATGCAGGAGCTGGGCTACTGCACCGGAATAGAGAACTACTCCCGGGTGATATCCGACCGGGCCCCCGGCAGCCCGCCCATGACATTGCTGGACTATTTCCCCAAGGACTTCCTGCTCTTTGTGGACGAGAGCCATGTGACCTTGCCCCAGGTGCGGGCCATGTACCGGGGGGACAGGGCCAGGAAGGAGTCTCTGGTGGAATACGGCTTCCGCCTGCCCTCGGCCTTTGACAACAGACCCTTGAAGTTTGAGGAGTTCACGGAGCGGATACACCAGCGGGTGTATGTCTCCGCCACTCCCGGGGACTATGAGAAGGAGCGGGCCGGACAGGTGGTGGAGCAGATAATCCGCCCTACGGGCCTTCTGGACCCGGAGATATTCGTGCGCCCTGTGGAGGGGCAGATAGACGACCTTATAGGAGAGATAAATGCCCGTATAGCCAAGGAGCAGCGCAGTCTGGTGACCACCCTCACCAAGAAGATGGCGGAGGACCTCACCGACTACCTGTCCAACTCCGGCATACGCTGCCGCTATATGCACCACGACATAGGAACCATAGAGCGCATGGAGATAATCCGGGACCTGCGCCTGGGCGAGTTTGACGTGCTGGTGGGCATAAACCTGCTGAGGGAGGGCCTGGACATCCCGGAGGTGGGCCTGGTGGCCATACTGGATGCGGATAAGGAAGGTTTCCTGAGAAGCGAGACCAGCCTAATCCAGACCGTGGGCCGCGCCGCCAGAAACGCGGAGAGCCAGGTGATAATGTACGCCGACACCATAACCCCCTCCATGCGCGCCTGCATCAACGAGACTGCCCGGCGCCGGGAGAAGCAGATGGCCTATAACCAGGCCCACGGCATTGTGCCCAAGACCATAGTCAAGAGCGTGAGGGACCTGATAGAGATATCCACGGATACCAAGCCTGCCGCCCGCCGGGGCGACGGCACAAAGCTCACGGAGCGGGAGCGGAAAGAGCTCATTGCCAGCCTGGAGGACAAGATGCGCAAGTCGGCAAAGATGCTGGAATACGAGATCGCCGCAGAGCTTCGGGACGAGATAATCCGCCTGCGGGGCGAGAAGTGAGGTTTAAGGCAAATGAAGCTAATGATACTGGACGGCAACAGCATAGTGAACCGGGCCTTTTACGGCGTGCGCATCCTCAACGCCCCGGACGGCAGACCCACCAATGCGGTATACGGCTTTATCGCCATATTGCAGAAGCTGCTGGAGGAGCAGAAGCCGGAGGCGGTCTGCGTCAGCTTTGACCTGAAAGCCCCCACCTTCCGCCATAAGGAGTACGAGGGCTATAAGGCCCAGCGAAAGGCCATGCCTGAAGAGCTGGCGGCACAGATACCCATGCTGAAGGAGACTCTGGACGCCATGGGAATACGCCGCTACGAGCTGGAGGGCTACGAGGCGGACGATATCCTGGGCACTGCCGCCGCAGTCTGCGAGAGAGCGGGCTGGGACTGCGTCATCGTCACCGGGGATAAGGACAGCCTGCAGCTCATAAGCGACACTACCAGCGTCTGCAATGTTAAGACCCGCATGGGCCAGACCGAGACCATAGTCTATACCCCGGAGCGCTTCCGGGAGGAATACGGCTTTGAGCCCAAACTGATGGTGGATCTGAAGGCCCTGATGGGGGACAGCTCCGACAATATCCCCGGCGTCCCCGGGGTTGGGGAAAAGACCGCCATGGCCCTGGTGCAGAGCTACGGGACTATAGAGAACATATACTCAAAACTGGACAGCCTGGACGTGAAGGACAGCGTAAAGAAGAAGCTGGCCCTGGGAAGGGAAAGCGCGGAGAAATCCTACTGGCTGGCCACCATAGTCCGGGACATCCCTCTGGAGTTCAAGCCGGAGGAGAACCTTTGGAACAGGGATTATACCCCGGCGCTCTACGGAGTATTCAAAAGCCTGGGCTTCAACAAGTTCATAGAGAAATGGGGCCTGGAGCCGGGGGAGAGCGGAGCGGAGGCCTCCCCGGAGGAAGAGAGTATGGAACACTGTACTATCATGACGGCGGAGGAGACGGAGAAACTTATCGACGCCGTGAAGTCCGCCCCATGGGTGGCGGTGTACAGCCTGGAGGGTCTGGACAGCCTGGAGATATGCGACGGGGGAAAGCTGTACCAGGCGGCCTGGAACCGCTGCGGGGAGAGCTATGACCGGCTGCTGAAAACGGTATTCTCTCCTGAGGTGAAGAAGGCGGGCCACAATGTGAAGGACCTTATGGGCCTGCTTATGAAGGAGGAGCTGTCCACTGAGGGCTTTGTGTTCGACACTGCTCTGGCGGCCTACCTGCTGGAAGCTACGGAAAGCGACTACGCCACTGAGCGCATAAGCGTCAGATATGCCGGCCGTGAGCTGAGTGGGGCCGAGGCAGTCTGGGCCCTGTACCCCATACTGGACACCAAAATGAAGGAACTGGGCATGGAGGAGCTCTACTATAATATAGAGCTGCCCTTGTGCACGGTGCTCTCCCAGATGGAGAAGTCCGGCTTCTATGTGGACAGGCAGGCTCTCTACGACTTCGGTGAGAGTCTGAACGCCGGGATAAATGCCTTGCAGGAGAGCATATGGGGCCATGCCGGCCATGAGTTCAATATAAATTCCCCCAAACAGCTGGGCGCCGTGCTCTTTGAGGAGCTGATGCTGCCCTACGGGAAAAAGACCAAGACCGGCTGGAGCACCAATGCGGACGTGCTGGAAAAGCTCCAGGACAAGCACCCCATAGTTAAAGAGGTGCTGGATTACCGCATGCTCACGAAACTGAAATCCACCTATGCCGAGGGCCTGTTGAAGGTCATCAGCCAGGACGGACGCATACACACCAGCTTCCAGATGACAGTGACCGCCACCGGCCGCCTGTCCTCCACGGAGCCTAACCTCCAGAACATCCCGGTGAGGAAGGAACTGGGGGCCCAGATACGGAACATGTTCGTTGCGGCTCCCGGGATGATGCTGGTGGATGCGGACTACAGCCAGATAGAGCTCAGGCTCCTGGCCCACATCTCCGGGGACAAGAATATGAAGGAGGCCTTCCTCAGCGGGGAGGACTTTCACACCGTCACCGCTTCCAAGGTTTTCGGAGTGCCGGTGGAGCAGGTGACTCCAACATTGAGGAGCCGGGCCAAGGCGGTAAACTTCGGTATTGTCTACGGCATTTCCGCCTTCTCCCTGGCCCAGGACATCGGGGTGTATACCAACGAGGCCAAGGCCTATATGGATGCCTACCTGGAGAGATATCACGGCGTCAGGGACTATATGAAGAATATAGTGGAGAGCGCTAAGGAAAAGGGCTATGTCTCCACAATTTACGGCCGCCGGCGCTACCTGCCGGAGCTGAAGAGCTCCAACTTCAATATGCGCAGCTTCGGGGAGCGGGTGGCCTTGAACATGCCGGTGCAGGGGACTGCGGCGGATATCATAAAGCTCGCCATGGTGAACGTGTATCGAAAGCTGAAAGAGGCGGGCCTTAAGGCGAAGCTCATTCTCCAGGTCCACGACGAGCTTATTGTGGAGTGCCCCGGAGAAGAGGCGGAGCAGGTCAGGGATATCCTGACCCGGGAGATGGAGAATGCGGTCCATCTCAGCGTCCCCCTGGTGGCCGAGGCCCATATAGGCCACAGCTGGGCGGAGGCCCACTGATATGGCTTGGCGAATTGAGGACGTCCGGGAAGAGCAGCTGGAGCAGATCGAGGAGATCGAAAAAGCCTGCTTCTCCCTGCCCTGGACCCGGGAACAGCTGAAAAGCCAGATGAAGGATGAGCAGCATGAGTTCATAGCCGCCCTGGAGGAGGATGGCCGGGTGCTGGGCTATGTGGGGATGATGTATGTGCTGGACGAGGGCTATATATCCAATGTGGCTGTGGCTCCGGAAGCCCGGCGGCAGGGGATAGGCCGGACTCTTATAGAGGAACTTATGGCCCGGGCAAAGGATCTGGACCTGGCCTTCGTCACTCTGGAGGTGCGCTGCGGCAATGCCGCCGCCATAGCCCTGTATGAAAAACAGGGGTTTGTTCCTGTGGGGAGAGGAAAGAACTACTATGATTTTCCCAGGGAAGATGCTATACTAATGACACATTTTTTGAAATGAGGCGCAGACTTTGAAAATACTTGCTTTTGAATCGACCTGTGACGAGACCGCCGTTGCGGTGGTTGAGGACGGCAGAAAGATACTTACCGACCAGATTTTCTCCCAGGCCCAGCTCCACGCCGTATACGGCGGAGTGGTACCTGAGATAGCTTCCCGCTGCCATGTGGAGTCCATATCCATATTGGCCCAGCGAGCCATAGAGGCGGCGGGCATCACCCGTCAGGACATCGACGCCGTGGCCGTGTCATACGCTCCGGGACTTATCGGGGCAGTGCTGGTAGGAGTGAACTTTGCCAAGGCCTGCGCCCTGGCATTGAAGGTGCCTCTCATACCGGTTCACCACATCCGGGGACATATTGCAGCAAACTACCTGGCATATCCGGAGCTGGAGCCGCCCTTCCTCTGCCTTGCCATATCCGGAGGCAACACCATGCTGGTGGACGTGCGCGGCTATACCGATATGGAGATAATCGGCAGCACCAGAGACGATGCGGCAGGGGAGTGCTTTGACAAGACCGCCAGGGTCCTGGGCCTGCCCTATCCCGGCGGCAAGCCCATAGACGAGCTCTCCCAGGGCGGGGATGACGGCATGTACCATTTCCCCATCTCCCATGTGGAGGGCAACCCCTATGACATGAGCTTTTCCGGGCTGAAGACCGCAGTGATAAACCTGGTGCACAATGCCCAGCAGAAGGGGGAGGAGCTGAACCGGAAGGGACTTGCCGCCTCCTTTACCAAGGCTGTAAGCGACAGCTTGGTGCCCCGCACCATGATGGCCGCGGAGAACCTGGGCTATAAGAAGATAGTCGTTGCCGGAGGCGTGGCCGCAAACTCCAGAATAAGAGCGGACTTTACCGCCGCCGCAAAGGAGAAAGGCTGCGAGCTGTTCGTGCCGCCTCTGAGACTTTGCGGGGACAACGGGGCCATGGTGGGCGCTCAGGCCTACTACGAGTACCTGGCGGGAGTCACTGCCGGCAGCGATCTCAACGCCTACGCCACCATGGATATATAAAAACAGAGAACAGGGGATAGCCGCATGGGTGTTCACGACGGGCACAGGGACAGATTGAAAAGCAGGTTCATGGAGCATGGGCTGGACAGCTTCAACGAGCTCAATGCTCTGGAGCTGCTGCTTTTCTATGCCATTCCCAGGAAAGACACCAATGTGATGGCCCATGAGCTTATTGACAGGTTCGGCAGCCTCAGCGGGGTGTTTGACGCAAGCCTGCGGGAACTGACGGAGGTGCCGGGTATAGGCGAGAATGCGGCGCTTTTAATAAAGCTGGTGCCCCAGATGATGAAGAAATGCCAGCTGTCCAGAGTCAATGATATCCGGGTGTTTCGCAGTTCTGCCGATCTGGGCCGCTTCCTGGTGCCACGCTTTATGGATGAGCGGGATGAAGTGGCCCTGCTGCTGTGTCTGGACAGCAGGAAGAGCCTCATTTGCTGTGAGATTCTGAACAGAGGCGTGGTGAACGCCGTGGACATCACGGTGAGGCGGATGGTGGAGCTGGCCCTGAAAAACAAGGCCGCATCTCTGGTCCTCGCCCACAACCACCCGGAGGGTATAGCCTTCCCGTCCAGAGAGGATGAGATCTTTACCCGCAAGGCCGGAGAGGCCCTGCGGCTTATGGGAATCGAGCTGCTGGACCATATAATCGTTGCCGGGGACAGGTATTCCTCCATGCGGGAAACCGGCCTGTTCATTAAATATTAAGCGCTATATTATGTAAACTATTTTTTGACTTCAAATTGTAAATAATCTTTTTGCCATACTTCGACAGGTTCCTGCAAAATATTCTGCAAATAGGCTGTTTTCAGGCTGTTCAGCGTGTTGAAAACCATGTTGAAAATGTTGATAACTATTTGCAGAATAATTATTTTTCGACGTTATGTAACTTGTTGAAACCTATGTAATCGCCGATGAATTAGTTATATAAATTGGGGAAAAATCCATAAAACAAAAACAAATTGCGAAGTATGCATAAACGGCATGTAAACCAAAATGTTTCGCCAAGTTTCTGAATTATACGAAATGTTATATAAACAGGAGCGACAGCATTGGTGTTGACTTGACTTGGCTTATGTGTTAAAATACCTTCCGCCGAAGTTTGACTTCAGCAGAGCTTTGCTGGTATAGCTCAGTCGGTAGAGCACTTCACTCGTAATGAAGGGGTCGTGTGTTCGAGTCACATTACCAGCTCCATTTCGCCGCAGGCGCAGCGCCGCCTGCGGTGTTTTTATGCCCTTATGCACATGAAAAGGGTATACGTAGTACATAAGCAGTGGGAATAACAGTGCCTTGGAAGATAGGCGAAAACGGGGAACAGATAATCCCTTTTTATTTTCCAAAAAACTATGGCAAGTCATAAACGTTTGTGGTATTATTGGTAGCCGAAAACTGCGGAATGCAGGACCAAGCACCGCAGGGGGCACATATTACTCCGAGCTCTGCCATGGGGCGGAGCCGGGATATGAGGCCGAAAAGTCAGCAACAGAAAAAGAAAGCTCAGGTAAATTACAATGCACGCAAAAATCAGCAAGGAGCAGGAGGACGTTTTTAGAAACCTTCCCGTATCAAAGGCCCTTTTTAAGATGATACTCCCCGCGGTGGCCAGCCAGCTTATAGTCCTTATCTATAATATGGCGGACACCTTTTTTGTGGGGCAGACCAATAACCCCTATATGGTGGCCGGCACGTCCCTGATTTTGCCGGTGTTCAATATCAGCCTCTGTTTGGCAGGACTGGCAGGCATAGGCGGCGGTTCCATGATATCCAGGCTTCTGGGCCAGGAGAGGGAGGACGAGGCCAAGAAAGTCAGCGTCTTTTCCCTGTACCTTGCAATAGGAATAGCCGCTTTGTTTTCCCTGGGCATGGGGCTTTTTATGGAGCCTATACTGAATATCCTGGGTGCCGGGGACAATACCCATGACTACGCCCGGCAGTATGCCACCTGCGTAATTGTTATCGGCGGTGTACCCACGGTCCTATCCAACGTTCTTTCAAATCTTATTCGCAGCATAGGCCGGTCAAAAGAGGCCAGCGCCGGCATCATCCTGGGCGGGCTTTTGAATATTGCTCTGGACCCGCTGTTCATGTTCGTGCTTATGCCCGAGGGCAGCGAAGTGCTGGGCGCCGGCATAGCCACCTGCCTTTCCAACTGCGTGGCTCTGCTGTTTTTCGTTGTCGTGCTGATACGCATGGGCAAGGAATCGGTGATAAGTTTTTCTCCCGCCTTGGGCATGCCCCGGCGCTCCAGCGTCCTTGCTGTGTTTGGCGTGGGCATTCCCTCTGCAATTACGACTTTACTCTTTGACCTGGACTATGTTATTATAGACAGGCTCATGGTGTCCTACAGTGAACTGGCTTTGGCTGCCGTGGGCATAGTCCTGAAGGTGGAACGCTTCCCCCTGAATGTGGGCATAGGCATATGCCAGGGTATGATGCCCCTGGTGGCCTACAGCTATTCCGCCGGCAACGAAAAGCGCATGAACGACACGGTGAGCCTGGCCCGCAGTCTGGGACTTGCAGTTGCGGCAGTCAGCATTTTGCTCTATGAGATCTTTGCTCCGGAGTTTTCCAGACTTTTCATCTCCGACAGCGAGACTGTGGCCCTGGCCTCCCAGTTCCTGCGGATCCGTGTTTTGGCAACTCCGCTGATGTTCATGAGCTTTTTCACCGTATACCTGTTCCAGGCCTTCGGCAAAGGGCGTATATCCCTCTTCCTGGGAGTTACCCGCTGGATGGTGTTCAACATCCCCATGCTTTTCCTGCTCAACAGCATCTTCGGCATGTTCGGGCTGGTCTGGTCTCAGGCTACGGCCGATACCCTCACGGTCATCCTCTCCGTCTGCGTCTATAGACGCTTCAGGCCCGCTCCGGGAAGCCTTGACCCTGCTGGCAGGTAATTTCTTAAGAAAAGTTTTATGCAATGTTTATACATTCACCTTCAAAAGACTTTACTATTGAACGTAATATGTGATATAATATACGCAATATAAAGCAGGAGGTGTGAGGGAAAAATGGCTTCATCCACAAAACGTGCTCTGGCAGATGCACTTAAGCAAATGATGGAAGTCAAGCCGATAGCAAAGATTACCGTCAAAGACCTGGTGGAGATCTGCAATGTAAACAGACAGACCTTTTATTACCACTTTGACGATGTATATGATCTTTTGGAGTGGGTGTTTGAGGAGGATGCCAACCGCGTCCTGCCCAAGGAAGTTATCTATGATCGCTGGCAGGAGGACGTCATGGTCTTTTTCCAGTACCTTTATGATAACTCCAGCTTTGCCCTGAACATCTATAACTCCGGCAGCAGGCTGTACATGCTGCGCTTTTTGAAGGGCCGCCTGGAAAGCTGCATCAGTAGCTTTGCCGATATAGTCTCCGAGGGCATGAACATAGATAAACAGGACTATGACTTTGTCATCGAATTTTACTCCAACGGTATCATCGGCCTAATATCCCAGTGGATGGATATGAACATGCAGACCCCAAAGGTCATTACCCAGGAGCGGCTGATAAAAATGCTGGGCGGCAGCGTGGAGAACATGCTCTCCCGTTTTCAGAACCCGGTGAACTGAATATATCCCATCCGGTATTAGGCCGGGCGGAAGAAAGAGCGTTCCCAGCTCTGCTTCCGCCCGGTTTCTGCATCTGAAGTCTATATGTATTTTAGCTGTTGAAAGCTGGGGTAAAGCAGGTTATAATAATACATTGGAACTCTCTAATGGAGGAATTGAAATGGCAGAACAGAAAACCAATGTCATGCGCCTTTTGGCGCAGAAGAAGATAAAATATATTCCTCATGAATATTCCCACGGCGACGGGGCCGTGGACGGTGTCACGGCGGCAGCTCTCATCGGAGTCCCGGCGGAAAAGGTATTCAAGACCCTGGTCACGAGAGGAGCCGGCAAAGGCATATATGTTTTTGTCATACCCGTGGCCAAGGAGCTGGAGCTTAAAAAAGCGGCAAAAGCGGTGGGGGAGAAGTCCATCGCCATGATACATGTGAGCGAGCTTCTGGGCCTGACAGGCTATGTACGGGGCGGCTGTTCCCCGGTGGGGATGAAAAAGCTGTACCCCACGGTTTTTCACAGCAGCGCCGCCCAGCTGGATACAATGGTGGTCAGCGCCGGGAAGATAGGCTTTCAGGCAGAGCTGGACCCCCAGGAGCTGATAAAGCTCACCCGGGGAAAATTAGCAGATGTAGTTGCTGAGGATTGAGTATGCAGGATAAGATCTATATAAAAGGCGCCAGGGAAAACAACCTGAAGGACATCGACCTGGAAATACCCAGAGATAAGCTGGTAGTCATCACAGGCCTCTCCGGCAGCGGCAAGTCATCTCTTGCCTTTGACACCATATACGCCGAGGGCCAGCGCCGCTATGTGGAGAGCCTCAGCTCTTACGCCAGGATGTTCCTTGGCCAGATGGACAAGCCGGATGTGGACTATATAGACGGCCTGTCCCCGGCCATATCCATAGACCAGAAGACTACCTCCAAGAACCCCAGATCTACCGTGGGCACCGTCACCGAGATATACGACTATCTCCGTCTGCTGTGGGCCAGGGTAGGCGTGCCCCACTGCCCCAAGTGCGGCAAGGAGATACGCCGCCAGACCATCGACCAGATAGTGGACCGGATAATGGAGCTGCCCCAGGGCACCAGAATACAGGTGCTCTCCCCGGTAGTGCGCTCCAGGAAGGGTGAGCATGCCAAGGTCTTTGAGGACACCAAGAAGGCGGGCTATGTCCGCGTCCGTGTGGACGGGATAGCCTATGAGCTCTCGGAAGAGATCAAGCTGGAGAAGAACAAGAAGCACAATATCGAGATAGTGGTGGACCGGCTGGTGATAAAGCCGGATCTCACACGCCGCCTTACCGACTCTGCGGAGACGGCCATGTCCCTGTCCGGAGGCCTGCTGTACATTGACTTGGTGTCCAGCGGTGAGCAGCTCAGCTTTTCTCAGAACTACGCCTGCGATGACTGCGGCATATCCCTGGAGGAGCTGGAGCCCCGGCTCTTCTCCTTCAACAATCCCCACGGCGCCTGCCCCACCTGTACGGGCCTGGGGGTGCAGCTGCTGGTGGACCCGGAGCTGATCATGCCGAACCCGGAGCTGAGCATAGCCGAGGGGGCCATAGTGGCCTCCGGCTGGAACAACATCAAGGGGGATTCCATCTCCCGCATGTATTTTGACGCTCTGGCAAAACGCTACCACTTCAAGCTGAACGACCCGGTGAACAAGCTCTCCAAGGAGGCTCTGGACGCCATACTATACGGAACCAAGGGCGAACCCCTTCAGCTGAGATATGAGCGCAGCGAGGGCTATGGCGTCATCCGCCGGGAGTTTGAGGGCATAGTCAACAATCTGGAGCGCCGGTATAGGGAGACCCAGAGTCCGGCCATGCGGGCGGATATAGAGGAGTGCATGTCCGAGACGCCCTGCCCTACCTGCGGAGGGATGCGTCTTAAAAAGACTGCCCTGGCTGTGACTGTGGGCGGCATGAACATTGCCGATTTCTGCTCCCTGTCGGTGTTCAAGGCCTTGGAGTTTATAGATTCCCTGCAGCTCAGCCCCAAGGACCAGATAATAGCCGAGCGTATAGTGAAGGAAATAAAGGCTCGGCTGGGCTTCCTCACCAGCGTGGGTTTGGGCTACCTGTCCCTGGCCCGCTCTGCCGCCACTCTCTCCGGCGGCGAGAGCCAGCGCATACGCCTGGCCACCCAGATAGGCTCCAGCCTTATGGGTGTGCTCTATATCCTGGATGAGCCCAGTATAGGCCTGCACCAGCGGGACAACGAGAAGCTGCTGAACACACTCAAGCAGCTGAGAGATCTGGGCAATACACTGATAGTCGTGGAGCATGACGAGGACACTATCCGTTCGGCGGACTATGTGGTGGACATAGGCCCCGGGGCCGGAGTCAACGGGGGAGAAGTGGTCTGCGCAGGCAGCGTGGAGGACATCTGTGCCTGTCCCAGGTCCATCACCGGCCAGTATCTCAGCGGCAGGGTGAAGATACCTGTGCCGGAGAAACGCCGCCCGGGGAACGGGAAAGCCATAAGGATCTGCGGCGCCCGGGAGAACAATCTGAAAAATATAGACGTGGATATTCCTCTGGGCAAGCTCATCTGTGTCACCGGAGTTTCCGGCAGCGGCAAGTCCTCTCTGATAAACGAGATATTCTATAAGACCCTGGCGGCAGAGAAAAACCGGGTAAAGGTCAGGCCCGGCAAGAGCGACGGGCTGAAGGGCCTGGAATATGTGGACAAGGTCATTGCCCTGGACCAGAGCCCCATAGGCCGTACGCCCCGCTCAAACCCCGCCACCTATACCGGGGTATTCAATGATATAAGGAACCTTTTTGCCTCCACTCAGGACGCAAGGCTGAGGGGTTACAATCAGGGGCGCTTCTCCTTCAATGTGAAGGGTGGGCGCTGTGAGGCCTGCTGCGGCGACGGACTTATCAAAGTGGAGATGCACTTCCTGCCGGACGTGTATGTGCCCTGTGAGGTCTGCGGCGGCAAACGCTACAACCGGGAGACCCTGGAAGTTAAGTACAAGGGCAAGAGCATAGCCGACGTGCTGGACATGACCGTGGAAGAGGCCTGCACTTTCTTTGAAAACCAGCCCAAGATTTACAGCAAGATAAAGACCCTGTACGAGGTCGGCCTGGGCTATGTGAAGCTGGGCCAGTCCAGCACCACCCTTTCCGGAGGCGAGGCCCAGAGGGTGAAGCTGGCAACGGAGCTTTCAAAGAAGAGCACCGGCTCCACTGTCTATGTGCTGGATGAGCCCACTACGGGCCTGCACGTGGCGGATGTCCACCGGCTTATAAATATCCTGGACAAGTTCGTGGACGCCGGGAACACGGTGGTGGTCATAGAGCACAATCTGGATGTTATAAAGGTGGCCGACCACATAATCGACCTGGGCCCGGAGGGGGGCGACGGAGGCGGAGAGCTGGTCTTTGCCGGCACTCCCGAGGACTGTGCCAGGTGCCCTGAAAGCTTTACCGGCCAGTTTTTAAAGCCCCTGCTCATGTGACCGGAGACAGGCCCTGCCCATAATATACTGTGGGGAGGTGTCCTGAGTGTACAGAGCCACGGTGATAATAGCCGCGCTTTTGCTCTTTCTTCTGCTGATGTACCTGGCGCTGAGAGTTTTTCCCGGCAAGGCAGGGCTTGGCAGGAACAGCCGCCTGCATGTGCTGCTGGAGGTAAAGGGCCGGGAGCCCGTGCTGGAGCGGAGCGTGGAAGAGCTGCTGCTGGTAATGAACGGCAGCAGACTATACGGAGATATCTTGATTCAAGGCAGCCTGCTGGATGAGGATACCCGGGCGGCAGCCCGGGCCTTGGCAGAGAGACACGGCTGCGTCACATTTATCGAGGACGGAGAATCCCCATGGACCAGGAAAACGAGCTGCTGGAAATATCCGGCACGGTAGAAAACATCATATATAAAAACGAGGAGAACGGCTATACCGTCCTGCGGCTGAAGAACGACAGCGGGGAAACGCTCACGGTGGTGGGCTGTTTCCCCTACGCTGCCGCCGGTGAGTCCATGATAATCAGCGGCAGCTGGACCAACCACAGCGTCCACGGCCGCCAGTTCAAGGCGGAGTTTGCCCAGCGGCTGCTGCCCACCAGTGCCAATGCAATCTACCAGTTTCTGGCCGGCGGCTCTGTAAAGGGCGTGGGTCCGGCCACAGCCTCCCTCATCGTCAACCGCTTCGGGGACAAGACCCTGGATGTTATGCTCAACTCATGGCGGCAGCTTGCGGAGATACGGGGCATCAGTCAGGCCAAGGCAAAGCAGATATCCGGCAGCTTCCGCCGCCAGGCGGGAGTGCGTATGCTCATGGAGTTCGTGTGCTCCTTTGGCCTGCGGCCAATACTGGCCATGCGCATGTACAAGTACTACGGAGATGAGGCGCTGGATTCTCTCCGGGCAAACCCCTACATACTCACCGGCAGCATGATAGGCGGCAGCTTTGCCGAGGCGGACGCCATGGCCCTGGAACTGGGCATAGAGGAGCACAGCAAAAACCGCATAAATGCCGCTGTGCTCTTCGAGCTGGCCCACAATACCGGCAACGGCCACTGCTTCATTCCACGGGAAAAACTCTCGGCGGTGACCTCGGAGCTTATAGGCCTGGATATCGAATCAATTGACGAGTGTATACAGGAGCTGATAGAGGACGGACAGCTGCGCTATGAGGAGGTGGCGGGCTGCCGGGCCTGCTATCTGCCGGAGCTGTACGAGGCGGAGACCAATGCGGCGGAACGCTTTGCCGCCATGAGCAAGCGCCGCTTCAATGACCGGGCTGATACTGACAAGCTTCTGGCCAAGCTGGAAAAGAGCCAGGGGATAAAGTATGCTCCCATGCAGCGCAAGACACTGGAGCTGGCCTTAAAAAACCAGCTGCTGGTGATAACCGGCGGCCCTGGCACAGGTAAGACCACCTCCATCAGGGCAATACTCGCTCTCTATGAGCAGTTGGGATTGAAGGCCCTGCTCACCGCCCCCACAGGCCGGGCTGCAAAGCGCATGAGTGAGCTCAGCGGCATGGAGGCCAGTACAGTCCACCGGCTGCTGGGCGCCAGATTCGACGAGGAAGGGGACCGGGTGATATTTACCCGGGACGAGGACGACCAGCTGGACTGCGATGCCGTGATCCTGGACGAGAGCTCCATGGTGGATATCTGCCTCATGGACGCCCTTCTCCGGGCCATGCCTCCGGACGCAAGGCTGGTGATGGTGGGAGATGCCGACCAGCTGCCGCCGGTGGGACCGGGTAACGTGTTTTCCGCCCTGCTTCGCAGCCAGGTTGTCCCGGTGGTGCGCCTTACGGAGATATTCAGGCAGAACGAGGGCAGCCGGATAATCCGCAACGCCCATATGATAAACCGGGGGGAGCACCCCAACTTGGCGGAAAACTCCGGGGATTTCTTCCGGCTCAAGCGCCTTCAGGCGGCAAGCTCGGTGGAGACCATAACGGAGCTCTGCTCTGTGCGGTTGCCTGGTAAGATGAAGATACCTCCGGAGGATATCCAGGTCCTCTCTCCTACAAGGAAAGGGGAGCTGGGCACGGTGAACCTGAACCGCCGCCTTCAGGAGGTCCTGAACCCCCCCGGAAAGGACAAGAAGGAAAAGCTCTTTGGCGACGCTGTCTTCCGGGAGGGAGACAGGGTGATGCAGATACGCAACAACTATGATATAATGTGGAAAGATAAGTCCGGTACCGAGAGCGGCGCCGGGATATACAACGGGGATATCGGTACCGTAGAGAGCATAGACCCGGAGGCGGAGACCATAACCGTGGATTTTGACGGACGCATAGCCAGCTTTGGTTTTGAGTCCCTAATCGAGCTGGAACATGCCTGGGCCATAACCGTCCATAAAGCACAGGGCAGCGAGTACCGGGCTGTGATTCTGGCTCTCAGCTCCGGTTCCCAGATGCTCATGACCCGGGGAGTGCTGTATACTGCGGTCACCCGGGCAAAGGAACTGATTATAATGGTGGGGGACGACCAGACCGCCTACCAGATGATAGACAATTTCCGCCAGTCCAAACGGTATACCGCCCTGCGGGTGCGGCTGAGAAAGCTGTGCGGTGCGGAGTGAAAGTGCTGAACTGGCTGCTGGACCTGTTGTATCCGCCCCGCTGCGCTTTCTGCCGCCGGATTTTGCCCGACGGGGTGAAAGGCGTGTGCCGTTTCTGCGAAAGCAAGCTGCCATATGTTCCATCGGAGGGACAGGTGCAGCGCTTCAAAAATGTTGACAAGTGCCTTGCACCCTTGTATTATGAAGGCTCCGTGCGGGAATCCCTGCATCGTTATAAATTTTCCTCACTTACCGCTTACGCAGATATTTACAGCGAATTTATGGGAAAATGTATTGACGAAAACGGTATTTCCTGCGATATTATCACTTGGATACCTTTGAGCCGCCGCAGGCTGAAGAAGCGGGGCTACGACCAGGCAGAGCTGCTGGCCCGGCTCATAGCCAAAAGACAGGGCTTTGACTGTGTACGGCTTCTGAAAAAGCTCAGGGACAATCCGCCCCAGTCCGGCACCGGCAGCCCGGAAAAGAGAAGAGCCAATGTGAAGGGAATATACTCCTGTATTAAGCCGGAACTGGCAAAGGGAAAGACCATACTGCTTATAGACGATATCGTCACTACCGGCGCCACTTTGTCTGAGGCGGCGGGAGTGCTGAAAAAAGCCGGGGCCGCAGTTGTGTACTGCGCCGCCGTGGCCAGAAGCGGGAAATAAAATCAACAGTACAGAGGAGACACATATGAATCTTTTTGAGAGAGATATAGCCGTTGATATGGGCACATCTTCTACTTTGCTTTTTGAGCAGGGCAAGGGCGTTGTGGCCAGGGAACCTACCGTAGTGGCCGTTGACAAGTTCAGCGGCAGGATACTGAAGATAGGTCAGGACGCTCAGAAGATGCTGGGACGTACCCCCGCCAACATCGTGGCCATCCATCCTATAAACGCCGGCGTCATCTCCGACTATGAGATAACCGCCCAGATGCTGAGAGAGCTGGTGAGCCGCATAACGTCTTTCAGCCTGTTCAAGCCCTGTATACTGGCCTGCGTGCCCAGCAGCATTACCGGCGTGGAAGAGCGGGCTGTCATCGACGCTGCTATTGAAGCCGGAGCCCGCAAGGTCTATCTGCTGGAGACCGCCGTGGCCACCGCCATGGGCGCCGGCGTGGACATCTCCAAGGCCGACGGCCACATGATAATCGATATCGGCGGCGGCACCACGGAGATCGCCATAGTCTCCGCCGGCGGCGTTGTGGAATGCGAGTCCATAAAGATAGCCGGAGCCAGCTTTGACGAATCCATAGTCAGATTTATTAAGCAGAAGTACGACATGCTCATAGGCCTCAGCACCGCCGAGGAGCTCAAGCGCAGCATAGGCTGCGTCATCCAGCGGCCGGACGTGGGCTATGAGGAGATAAAGGGCCGGGACCTGGCAAACGGCCTGCCCAAGACTGTGCAGGTCAGCTCCACGGAGCTGATCGAGGCCTTTGTCGAGCCTATGAACCATATCCTGGAGGCCATACACACCGTGCTGGAGCGCACTCCTCCCCAGCTGGTGGGCGATCTGGACAAAAACGGCATCATCATGTCCGGCGGCGGCAGCCTCATCTACGGTATAGACAGGCTCATTGAGCGCAGCACCGGCATACGCACCGTAGTGGTGGACGACGCCGTGTCCTGCGCTGCCTACGGCGCCGGCAAAATGCTCATGCACCTGGATGATCTCCAGGACGGAATGATGAACTTCTACAGAAAGCGTCAGCTGAAGGGCTGATAAGATTCGAAAGGGAAGGGAGAGCCGGAGATGAAGCTTATACTGAAG
>CASFJB010000004.1 GCA_949294945.1 uncultured Eubacteriales bacterium | reverse complement strand
CGCCGAAGAAGAACAGGAAAGAACTGTCGACGTCATGTCTGTTCCCGTAGTCGGAGCGGAACTTGAGTTCGGCATAGTTTCCCGTTATATAATAGGTCTCGTCCGAAACCTTGAGAGGAAGCTCGAAGATGTTTATCCTTCCCCCTTCGGAAATAGGGTCGTCCACCGTAATGTATATACCGGGAAGGTCCTCCGTGTATGTGTTGACACTTGTCGTGTCCAGTTTCATCTCCCGTATGGCGGCTATGTATTCGTCCTCCAGCTGACGGTCGCTCTCCATTATCTCCCCCATATCGTCTATGGCGGTTATAAGGTCGGAGAAATTATCGGTCTGGGAGATGATGGCCAGGATATTGTATCCGCCGCTCTCCTCCATTGCCCGCACTCTGGTACGGTAGCGCTCCAGCTGTTCCGCTTCCAGGCGCTGGGCTTCTTCCAGCTCCGCCGCCTTTTCGGCGATCATCTCGTCATAGAGGGCGATCTCCTGGCTGTTGAGCTGCATCTGCTGGATGGTATACATGTTTCGCTCATCCATGGCCTGCTTCTGGGCGACCACGGTGGCCTTCTGTGCTTCCAGCTCGTCCACGATGGCCTGCTTTTCCAGGCGCTGGGCCCTAATGGCATCCCTCTGGGCCTCCAGCTCGTCTATCTCGCTTTGGGTCACTGCATAGGCTGTGACGGGCAGGGCGGCAAACATCAGTGAGCCGGCCATAACGAAGGCGAGGAACAGTGCCAGAGTGGACCTTATCTTTGTTTTTTTCATATATCTCTATCCCTTAAACTGACAGGCCGTCAGCAGTTGTAGTAACTAAGGCCGCTGAAATAGGAGGCCGGATCTACTCTGCTGCCGCCTACAAAGACTTCAAAGTGGCAATGGGTACCGGTAGCTCTGCCGGTGGCGCCCAGGTAGCCGATGGTCTGGCCGGCGCTTACATATTCGCCTGCGCTGACAGCCATGCCGGACATATGGGCGTAGAGCGTAGTCATATCCCCGTGGTCTATGACCACATAGTTGCCGTAGGCGCTGTCGTAAGATGCGGTGATGACCGTACCGTCGGCAGCCGCAACGATGATATTGCCGTCGTTATTGAAGCCGTCTATATCTATGCCGTTATGATATGTGGATGCACCTGTAAAGGGGTCGCTGCGGTAGCCGAAGCGGCTGGTGACACGGGTGCTGCAGGGCACAGGCCAGGTGAGGCCGCCGGTGGATGTGGCTCCGGACTGGCTGCCGGAGTTGGTAGCGTTCTGGATCTCCTCCTCGCTGTAGGGGGGCTCTTCGCCGTTGGCTATGGCCTCCTGGTTGGCCTGATTCATCTGGTCAACGATGGCGCTCTGGTTTGCGGCGGCCTCCTCGGCCTTCTTCCGCTGGTACTCGGCGATCATGTTGGCAATGGTGGCCGCTGCCGCAGCCTCGGCTGCCTCGGCTGCCTCATATTCCTTTATTGCCTTGTCAATCTCCTCCTGGAGGTCCTCCAGCTCCTGGGTGTTGGCCTGAATCTGGCGGCCTATCTCCGCCCGTTCCTCCTCCAGCTTGGCCTGAGCCTCTTCATACTCGGCCTTTTCGGCCTCATACTCCGCCTTTACAGCCTCGGTCTCTTCTCTGGCGGCCACATACTCCTCCTGGAGCTCCCGGTCACTGGCCATGATCTCGCTCATGTCGTCAATGGCGGTGAGCAGCTGGGAGAAGTTCTGGGAGTTGACAATGACGGCAAGGATGTTAAAGCCGCCGCTCTCCTCCATTGCCCGGACTCTGGCCTGGTACAGGGCCAGCTGCCGCTCTTCCTTGGTGCGGGCGGCCTCTACCTCTTCGGCCTTTTCCTCGATAAGCTTGGTATACTCGTCGATCTCCTTGGCCACCAGTTCCAGCTGTTCGTTGGCCAGCCTGTTCTGCTCGTCCAGCGCCGCCTTCTGCTCCAGCACATTGGACTGCTGTTCCTTCAGCAGAGTCAGGCGCTCCTGGCACTCCTTCACCTGGCTTGACAGGTCGTCCTTCTGGGCCTGCAGGTCATCCAGCTCGTCGGCATAGGCGGACACAGGAATGACACTGAACACCAGAGAGAGGACCATCAGCAGTGCAAGCACCACTGCGATAGCCGACGCTATTTTCTTGTTGTTCATTTTGATCTCCTTACTGCGTTTTAAGGACATGCAGCCGCAGCTGCCGGTCCCGGAGCAAAATACCCCATGGATGATAGACGTTCAAACTTTCAAATAGTTCCTGATGGCGTTGATGCCTCCAAAAACGCCTACCAAAATTCCGGTCCCCAGATATACAGCAAGGATAGGCAGAGCCATAGAGCTGAAGGGCACGATGGAAATGAAGCTGCCGGCAAGGCCGCTTATCAGCTTGGAGCTGATGAGGGAATAGATCCCCCACTCGGCCAGATAAGCCAGGCCGCCGCCCAGGATACCCAGCACCAGGCCCTCCACCACAAAGGGCAGACGGATAAAGCCGTTGCTGGCCCCCACCATTTTCATGATGGCTATCTCTTCCCTGCGGCCAAAGGTGGCCAGTTTTATGGTATTGGACATAATAAAGACTGAGACGAACACCAGGATAACTATCAGCACCAGTGATACTACACTAACGATGTTGCGAACCGTGACGAAAAAGTCCGCATATTCCAGATGGGCCAAAACTTTTGCAATGCCGTCCACGGATTCCAGGGCCGCCTTGGTGTCGGACATCAGGGCGATGTCGGAAAGCTGGATGACAAAGCGGTGGCGAAAGACATCTTCGTCTATACCCACGCTGAAGTCGGAGTCATACTGGCTCATAAAGTTGTCCATAGCCTGGGTGCGGGAGACGAACTGGACGGAGGCCACATTGGGCACAGCCTCTATGCTGCCTTGCAGCGACGCCGCCTCAGTCTCGTCCTCTATGGTCTCGTCCACATAGGCTACCATTTCGTTCTCGTTTTCCAGGTCCTTTATCAGTGCATCAATGTTCACCGACAGCAGGGAGAAGCTGCCCATGATGATAAGGCAGGCCATGATGATGGTGACCGATGCAAAAGACATGAAGCCGTGAGTCGTTATGCTGCGGAAGCCCTCACGGATAAGATAACCGCCTCTACTTAATCTCATATGTAATACCCATCCCCTGCGTCGCTGATAAGCTCTCCTCCGTCAATGGTGATAACACGCTTGGAGAAGGCGTTGACCAGCTCTTTCTCGTGAGTGACCACCACGACGGTGGTGCCCATCTCGTTTATCTTTTCAAACAGCAGCATCAGCTCCAGGCTGCGCACCGGGTCCAGGTTGCCGGTGGGCTCGTCGGCCACGATCATCCTGGGATTGTTCACCAGGGCCCTGGCTATGGCCACACGCTGCTGCTCGCCGCCGGAAAGCTCGTTGGGCAGACGCTTTTCCCTGCCCTCCAGGCCAACCAGCTCCAGTATATAGGGCACGCGCTTTTTAATGTCCTTGTTGGCGGCGCCCACCACACGCATGGCAAAGGCCACGTTGTCGTACACGTTCATGTTCTCAATGAGCCTGTAGTCCTGAAAGACCACGCCCAGGGTGCGGCGCATCTTGGGCAGCTTGCGGCGCTTTATTTTGCTCATATCGAAGTCGTTGACCACGATCTCCCCTGAGGTGGGGCGTATCTCGCCGGTTATGAGCTTCATTATTGTGGTCTTACCGGAGCCGGAAGGTCCTACCAGAAAGACGAATTCTCCGTCCTCCACGGTAAAGTTTACGTTATCCAGAGCCAGAGTGTTGCTGCTCTCGTAAACCTTCCTCACGTTTTTCATATGGATCATAGATAAATATTCCTCCAAAGTGAAATCTGCCGGGTATTTTCTATCTATTCATAAAGCATCACGGGCTCAGTACTTGCTGTTGCTGAGAGAGTCCAGATACTGCTTTACCATCATTGCCACCTTGAACACTATTGCGTGGTCGAACTCCCGCAGGTCAAGGCCGGTGATCTTTTTGATCTTCTCCAGGCGGTACACCAGAGTATTGCGGTGCACATACAGCTTCCTGGAGGTCTCGGAGACGTTCAGGTTGTTCTCGAAGAACTTGTTTATAGTCTCCAGGGTGTCCTCATCCAGGGTCTCTATGGGTTTTTTCTTAAAGACCTCGTTGAGGAACATCTCGCACAGGGTGGTGGGCAGCTGATAGATAATGCGGCCCAGGCCCAGATTCTCGTAGTTGATGATGCTCTTCTCGCTCTCGAAGACCCGGCCCACTTCAATGGCCACCTGGGCCTCCTTGTACTTGTCCGCCAGCTCACGGAGATGCCTTGCGTTGGTGCTCACGCCGATAACGGTCTTGATGCCCAGCTCTTCCATGAGAGTCTTTTCAATGGTCTTGGCGGCCTTCATTATCTCGTCGGGGCAGTTGACGGAGGGCAGGGACTTTACCACCACCACGTCTGTCTCGTTTATGTTCAGCACAAAGTCCTTCTGCTTGTCCACGAAAAGACGCTGCACCAGCTCCACCGCCGACACGTCGGGGTTCTCCATCTGGCGTACCAGCAGCACCACCCTGGGCTCGTCGGTGACAAAGTGCAGCTCCTTTGCCCGGACATACACGTCTCCGGGCAGGATATTGTCGGAAATGATGTTCTTTACGAAGGCAGCCTTGTTGTGCTTTTCCTCGTAGTTGTTCTTTGCCTCATTGAAGGCCACGGCAGCAATGGCACAGATGGTCCTGCTCATGGCGTCGGTGCCCTCGGTAAAGGCGGCATAATCTATCTTGGGGCTGGGAGAGGACAGCGGGCAGTAGATACGGCTGCCGGTGGAAACAGGCTGCTCTCCTCCCTCAAAGTCGTAGAGATGGAAATCGTCAAGCCGGGAGCCTATCATGGCAAGTTCACTGCTGGCCACCACGAAACCCTGCTCATCCACTACGCCAATGGTCCTGTCTACATTGTCTTTCATCTGGATAATAACGTTCTGAAATATCCTGCTGGACATATTCTCTTCCTCCTATACCTTGTGCGCAGCCCGGCCGCATCGTTAATATGGTCAAAATACCATACCCTCGCAATTCTCTTTTTACATATTAACTCATTATTGTGTAATTTTCAATAGAAACTATCGCGATTTTTTGTGAACTTTTTTTCTAATGTTTCTCTAACGCTAAAAAAAGCCGGGTATTAGCTGGGTTTTTTATACTATTTCTCCAGAGCATCCTGCCCAAACAGCAGTTCCAGTTCCCGGCTCTCCAGCTCTCTGAACCCCCCGGGGCCCAGCTTTTCGTCCAGCTGAAGTCCTCCGATAGCCAGCCGGCGCAGCATGAGCACCGGAGCCCCTCTGCTGGCCAGCATTCTTTTCACCTGGTGGTATTTTCCTTCCGTCACTTTCACCAGGCAGTCCCCATCCGGGAGCAGCTCAAGCTTTGCCGGAAGGCAGGCCGTCCCGTCCCCCAGCACCAGGCCCTTTTCAAAGGCCTCCACGTCCTCCCCGTCCAGCCGGCCGTCAACTCTGGCCCGGTACAGCTTCCATATGCCGGACTTGGGCGAGATGACCCGGTGGGCAAATTCCCCGTCATTGGTAAGGAGTATGAGGCCGCTGGTATCCTTGTCCAGCCTACCAACAGGAAAAAGCTCCAGGCGCTTCAGCTCCGGGGGCAGCAGATCCAGCAAAGTCTCCTGCCGGGAGTCCTCCGTAGCGCTGAGGACGCCGGAGGGCTTGTCCATCATGAAATAGCGGAACTTCCTGTATTCCAGGAGCTGCCCGTCCAGAGTGATGCGGGCTTTGCCGCTGTCTATGCGTTTTTCCGGGGCGTTTACGGCCAGGCCGTCCACCGTGACTCTCCCGCTCTTTATTATCTGCCGCAGCTCACTGCGGGAAGCAATGCCCATATCGCTCAGCAGCTTATCCAGCCTCATCATGGCCATTTTATCACACTTCCTTCTAAATACCCCGAATCTGCATGGGGCCCAATTTACCTGTATTCACCGCAAATCTCAGTCCGTTCTGCGGCAGTACAGGCGGTAGGCCTGATGTTCCGTATCAGCCACACAGGCATAATCATCCCCCAGCATTTCTCTTACGTACCCGTTGGCTCCGTCCGGTTCAAAGGATAGCACCCATTTGATATCCGCTTCCTTAAACTCCATTGTCATCTGGTTTTCCAGCTCCGGACTGTTGGAGATCATCCACTGCTGCAGGACAAAAAACCTGAAAGCAGGGCGTATATCATTTTCCAAGTACAGGCTTCTGTAGCAGTTAAAAGCCACAAAGCTGTCCTTGTCCTCCTCGGGTATCATGGAGACCAGTTTGCTGTAGTCATCTCCATAGTCGACAATATCCTCGTAAGCCTGCGGCGGAACATATACGGTCAGGCTCTTGTATGCTTTAAGGCCTGAGCTTGCCAACAGCAGCGCCAGCATTGCAAAAGTAAAAAATGATGCGGCGGCGGAATGTTTTCCGTAATCTGCCCTGTTCATCAGGATAAGGGCCAGGTAAAAGAAGGGCAGCAGCACTATGCCGTAGTGGGCATAGTTATTCAAGGTATATATAAACAGGGTATTCACAAGGGAGATTGCCAGCCAGAAACAGGCACCGAAGCGCTTTCCCTTAGCTGCCGCCAGGCTCCAGGCTGCAGCAGCAACAAGGCACCATCCGGTAAAATAGGTCCTCACAGCGGACAGCAGCGCCACAAGGCCCTCCGGTCTCTCCATGCCTGAACTTGAAAAGTATTTGAAGTTGAAGAGCAGTGTGCCGTACCACATCTCATAAAGGTCTCCGTGGTACCAGAAATAGATGCAAAAGGGCAGGACGAGGCTCAGCACCCCCAGGATGAAAAACAGGCTGTTTTTGAGCAGGTTCTCCCACTTCCCCGTCGCCGCCAGATATACTGATATAAAAGCCACGCCCACACAGACTCCCAGGGCGTTGGTCACCCTGGACATCAGGGCAAAGCCAAAACAGAGCCCATAGACGAAAGCCCAGGAGGGCCTATGCTCTTTTCTCCCGCTCTCCATATTCTCCAGCCAGCGGAGCATAAGATAGTAACACGCAAACAGCAGCGGAAGTATGTATTCCTCCGTAGTGTTGCCCTCCTGCCAGTTCATTACCAGCAGCAGCGGCAGCAAAAAGGCAAGTGCCATGGAAGCATTTTTCCCCATGCGCCGGCGCAGGATAGAATAGGCCAACAATTCACTGATAAAGCAGGAGCAGGCCTGCAAAATGAAAACGCCCACCCGCTCCCCAAGCAGGTAGCCCATGGCATTAATGAAGAAGATCACCGGTCCCTTGTGGTCGAAAAGGTCGGCATATGGAAGATAGCCTTGGGTCCAATACTTGCCTATGGTCTGAAACATTGCAGAATCATAGCCGTATCCTGTAAACAGCGGACTGGTGCTGGGAGAAAACAGAGCCGTTCCAAGTACCGACGAAACCAGAAGCAGGAGGCATAAGCCAGGTCTCCCTCCAAGGTTCCAGGAACCATTTTTCATTGATTCTCCTTTTTTATCCATCGCCATATCTCCCGGTCAAACCATGTTTCCTGTAATGATACCACAAACTTCCCCAGGCTGTCCATCAACTCCACCAAATAATTCACATATTTCCCCGGCATACCGGTAAGCCGCCTTGAATACTCTGTCTTGAGGTGAGAGGAAATGTTAAAGAGCCATGGGCTTACCAAGAGAAAAGCCGCCGCCATAGTGGTCCTGTTGGCGGCGGTGCTGCTGGCCCTGATACTTCTGCGCTGGTACAGTGCCGGGGCTTCAAACTACGACCTGTCCACCACGGAGGGCAGGCAGGCCTTTCTGCTGGAGCTTGGCTGGGAGATAGACACCGACACCGAAGAATTCCGCACGGTGGTGGTGCCGGAAAAACTGGAGGGCATAATGAGCCAATACAACCGGATGCAGCAGGCCCAGGGCTATGATCTGAATGAGCACCTGGGCGAGAGCTGCCAGCAGTACAGCTATCAGCTGACCAATTATCCCGACAGCGACAGCCCCGTGTTCGTCACTCTCTACATTCAGGACGGCAGGCTCATCGCCGGGGATATCCACACCAACGCCCTCAACGGCTTCATGCACGGGCTGAAGCGGATAAACAAATAGCCCGGCAAAAAAGCCTCATAATTTCAAGCAGAAAGGCTTATGTTCGCTTCCCTTTATTTAGGCTGTTATTCCATGCAAAGAAAATTCCGCCCCCTTGGCCAGTTGGGAGGCGGAATTTTCAGTTTGCGTCACTCAATCCCCGGCACAGTCAATTAGTCAAACAGAGGAGGGTCCTCGGATAATTTCACAATTATCATGTCTCCGAACTTTTTTATGGAGTCCTGTGCGGGAAAAATACCCATTTCCTTAAATTCTTTTGAACTGACAGCCTCATTATATTCTCCATGCATGGTTCCCTTAATAAAGCCGCCGTTGAATCCGAAATAATTAAGCAGATAATTATTTCTGCTCTGCCGCAGTCCCGTACCAGCATCCGTCCAAAAAGCCAAGTTATCATACTGACCATAGGCAAATTTGTATGCGCTTATGCTGTTTCTCAGTTCTGTGTCGTCAATAAACCCGGCAAATACTATAGTATCTTCTGTAGAGTATTCAGGCATGGAATATATCCGGTCTAAAATACTATCAGTCATAAAGTTAATGTGCCTGTAACTGAGTTCATATACGCTGTATGTAGCATTTGCAGATGCGGTATATCCCCACAAGAGGGCAATAATCGCAAGGCAAGCCAGGCAATGTCCAGAATTTTTAACATTCTTCCATCTTATATGGCTGCTCTCGATAATTGATAAACCGAAAGGTACAACAAACAGGTTTTGAAACTGCATTAAATTCTTAATCTCTGTGTCTGGAAAAATTATTTTGGTAATATTTGAAAAGGCAGGCAGCAGGCAAAAAAGCACTGTTGCTGCAAGCGCTGCCGGCCAATTCTTACTTTTGATCAGTTTAACGATAGCTACCAAGAAAAAGAATGCAATTATTAAAGCCAGTCCTGTATAAATCGATTTGCGGTAAAAGAAATAATCCGCAAAGAAATTATAAAAGGTTTTGTAGGCTTCAGGTATGGTAGTACTCAATGATGAAAAAATTTCACCGAAAGAAAATGCCTGTACCCTTCCGCTTTCTCCAATTCCATAGCGGTTAAGTTCACATATTAAAACTGCAAAATAAACAGCCACTGCAAGCAGACTGGAAATCGCAAAGTTGAATATTTTAATCGCAAGGTTTTTTAGCTTTTCTCCGGAAAGAAGATAGATAATTAAAGTAGTGCAAAAACACATGCATACTGTAGCTACAGATACCTGATAGAGTCCAAAAGCAATGGCCATAAGTATAGGAGCCAATATAAATCTCAGGCAGCGGCTCTTGCAGCGAAAAATTAGATATACAACCAGTACACTTAATATATTGCTAACGCCCCACACCAGAAACATGTATTGCAGCAAAGACTGCTCAATAACCGCTGGATTAACCGCCAAAAGCGCTGATATAAGGCACATGGAAACCTTACTCCTAATATTCCACATCTTAGCAAGTAAGATTACAATAGCAAACACCGTTAACATGTATATGGAAATCCATATGCCGGGCATAATAATATCAAGGGAAAATCCATTTAAATATCTGGTTGCCCAACGCCCGCAAGCTAAAGCCCAGTCTGACCCGGTATAACTAACCAGTCCCTCGCATACGGCATCCGGATTGCCGTGTCCATTAATAATCAGGAGATGATATGCCGCAATCCCAGAGAGCAAAACTGTAATCAAAGATATTTTTGCATATTTCAGAGAACCGTCAATTTGGAAAGGCTTTGTTAATAAATAAACATACTCTTCCGGGGAGCATACCCCCCCCATTGTTATTTTTTTGTCATTCTTCATTGTCTCCCATACTCCTTTTTTATTTTCTGGACAGTGCAAAGCCCTCGGTGTGCAGGAAATCCACCGCATCCAGTATCTTCCCGCAGCTGTAGTCGTAGACCAGCAAGGTGATCCCGATGTCCCGGAAGCTGTAGATTATACTGCCGTTTTCCGTCACGGCATTTGCATCCTCAAAGTCCACGGTATAGCTCTTGCCATCCAGCAGAAAATCCAGGCCCATTTCGCCGGCCTCCCCGGCTGCGCCGTCCTCCATGAGCCAGGCTCCGCTGTCCTCAGCCAGCAGCTCCTCCAGCGGCACTCCCAGCTCGGAGAGCTCCTGGGCAAAGCTGAGGTAAGGTTCCCGCTTTTCCCAGTCCCCGTTCTTTATGAGCAGCACTGCCCTTCCGCCCCGCAGAAGCTCGGAAATATAGTCCTCCGCCAGGGTGATATCCAGCAGATAGCCGTCGTCAATGTTCTCTGCATTCACGTTCCAGCTGGAGTAGGCGGCATCTCCTCTGTGGTCGTCGAGAGGCACTGTGTCCAGCAGTATCTCCCCCATACAAAGGCTCAGCTTCCTGGCTCCGCTGAGGTTCAGATGGGTGTCGAAGTAGAAGTCCCCGCCCTCTATGCCGGTGTATTCCCCCATCTTGTTGAAGTCGTAGAAATCCAGGCCCAGCTCTTCTGCCATCTCAGAGACGGCATTGGAATAGGGCTGGTATTTTTCCAGGTCCACGGTGGGGGTCTTCACCAGGATGAGCCTGATGCCCTGCTCCCGGCAGAGGGAGACTATCCTCATAAAATAGTCCAGGGACTTTTCGCTTATCTCCGCCGTGGTCTCTATGGCCCAGGGGTCTTCCATATCGAAATCCCCATGGCCGTAGAGGGCATAGCTGCCCTTGTTGTTTATCAGCTCCCCGGACCAGGGGAAGTACTGAAAATCTTCCTCCGTCAGCTCGCTGTATCGCTGGTGATACAGCGGCAGGCCCAGCAACAGTGAGGCCCAGCGTTCCCTGGGGGCCGTGGCTTTCACCGCCTCCAGCTTGTTGAGGCTAAGGTGCATCCCCGCCACGTTTTTAAGCTGAGTGGCCTCGTCGGAGTACTCGTCCTCAACGCTGAGTCCCCCTATCTCCAGCACCACCGCCTTGGGCTGCTGGTACTTCAGGGCTTCCGCAAGGAAGTGGTAAGTGTTCCACATAGGCTGTACTCCGCCCCAGAGGGCAAAGGCCGAGATGCCGTACTCCCGCCACAGCGTGGCAGTGTCCACATGGACGCCCATGTGGCTGTTGCCCATAAGCAGCACGTCAACGGTGCCCGGCTCCTGGGCATAAAAGCTCTCCATGGGCTGCACCCCGTCGTAGCGCTTTATAAGCAGCACCCTGTCCACGGCCCACACGGAGCCCAGGGTAAAAATCAAAATCAGCAGCAGAGCAAGGCTGCGTTTAAGTATCTTCTTCATAGCCTAAAACCCCGCATATATGAAGGCGCTGGCGGAATACTCCCCGCCGTAGGCCCCAAAGACCAGTATCACCATAAACAGCGTCCAGCACAGCAGGGCCCGGGCCGCCATGCCCTGCCGCAGTATGCAGCCGCTGTCCCAGCCCTTTTCCCTCAGCACCGACACGATGCCCAGCACCGTCATGGCAAAGAGCAGTATGGCCCAGTCCGCCCCGCCTATGCCGAAGGCGGTGAGGCTGCCGTCAAAGAGGGTCCAGGGAGCAAAGCCCCGGAGCATGTTCCGGCAGTATACCAGAGCCTTGGTCAGATTTTCCGAGCGGAAGAATATCCAGGCAAAGCTCACCAGAGAGAAGGTGACAAAGCGCTGCCCCAGCCTGAGGGCGGCTTTGGATCGGTCTATCCCCAGCCGGTCATATAGGGCATTGCGCCAGGGTCTTGTGACGTGTCCGAATACCTGGTAAAAACCGTGGAGAGCCCCCCAGAGCACAAAGCTCCAGGCCGCCCCGTGCCACAGTCCGCTGACCAGGAACACTATGAATATGTTTACATAACGCCGAACGTTCCCCTTCCGGCTGCCACCCAGGGGGAAGTACAGATACTCGGTGAACCAGCTTGTCAGGGAAATGTGCCAGCGCCGCCAGAAGCTGTGGATATCCGTAGCCAGATAGGGCTGGCGGAAATTGTCCTTGAGAGTGAAGCCGAAGAGGCGGGAGACGGCAATGGCCATGTAGCTGTAGCCGGCAAAGTCGGTGTAGATCTGGAAGGTGTAGGCCAGGGAGTTGACCATGAGTACGGCTCCGCTGTAGTCGTAGTATTCCAGGAAGAGCCGGTCGGTCATCAGGGCCAGGCGGTCGGCAATGACCAGCTTCAGGAAGGCTCCCCAGAGAAAGACCAGGATAAAGAAGCTGAAGTTCTCGTAACTGAGGGCCCGTTTTTCCCGTATCTGGGGCAGCAGCTCCCGGCCCTTCTGTATGGGGCCGGAGACCACCGTGGGGAAAAAGCAGACAAAGAGGGCATAAGCTATAATATCCCTCTCCGGCTCCAGCTTCCCGTTATACAGGTCAAAAAGATAGGAACAGCTCTGGAACACATAGAAGCTCAGTCCCACCGGCAGCAGTATCTCCGGCAGGCTGAAGTTCAGTCCCGTGAGGCTCTGTATGCTGCCCAGGGCAAAGCCGGTGTATTTGAACACCAGCAGCACCAGGAGGTTTATAAGGGCGGCGGCTATGTATATGCGCCGGTCCCGGCCTCCCAGCACTCCTCCCAGATATCCCACCGCAGTGCAGGCCAGGAGCAGCAGCAGATATTTAAGATCGTAGCTTGCGTAGAACACAAGGCTGGCCAGCAGCAGCACGGAGTTCTGCCCCTTTGCGCTTCTCATCAGAGCATAGGCGAGAAAGCAAAGAGGCAGGAAAAGCGCCCAAAACTGTAGGTTTACAAATGACATATACGCTCCCTTCCGCCCCCTGAGGGCGGCAGCAGGTCACAGCAGGATGACTCCTGCCTTTTCACACTCCTCCACGGTGGCTTCGTCCCAGATGGAAGCCTGGACCTCGCCGATGTGGGCCTTGCCCAGCAGCAGCATAGACAGGCGGGACTGGCCGATGCCGCCGCCTATGGTGAGGGGCAGCTCCCCCTTCAGCAGGGCCTTGTGGTAGGGCAGCTCCCGGCGGCTGTCACAGCCGGCCATGGTGAGCTGCCGGTCCATGGACTCCGGATCCACACGGATACCCATGGAGGAGACTTCCATGGCGCAGTCCAGCACGTCGTACCAGAACATTATATCCCCGTTGAGGGCCCAGTCGTCATAGTCGGGGGCCCGGCCGTCATGGGGTTTACCGGACTTCAGAGGTGCGCCGATGCCCATGATAAAGGCAGTGCCGTGCTCTTTAAGGTAGGCGTTCTCCCGCTCCTTGGAGCTGAGGCCGGGATACATGTCCTCCAGCTGCTGGGCGGTGACAAAGCTCACCTGCCGCTTCAGCTTTGGCAGCACGGACAGCTGGGGGTATATGGCCTGCATGGTGTCCTGAGTGTCGCAGATGGCGGAGACGATATCCATAACGGTTAGTTTCAGGTAGTCCAGGTTCCGGTTCTCCTGGAGGATCACCTTTTCCCAGTCCCACTGGTCCACATAGACGGAGTGGAGGTTGTCCAGCTCGTCCTCGTCCCGGCGGATTGCATTCATGTCGGTGTATATGCCCTTCCCGGGGTAGAAGCCGTAGCGCTTGAGGGCCAGACGCTTCCACTTGGCCAGGGACTGGACCACTTCGGCCCGGTGGTCGGAGCGGAGGATGTCGAAGGAGACGGGCCGCTCATAGCCGTTTAGGTTGTCGTTGAGTCCGGAATTCTCATCCACGAACAGGGGTGCTGAGACCCTGTAAAGGTTCAGCTTGGCCCCCAGGTTATCTTCAAAGAGCCGCTTTAACAGGCTTATAGCCTTCTGCGTATCATAGATGGAGAGTATGCTCTTGTAGCCTTCGGGTATGGTTGTCTTCATTTGTTTTTCTCCTGCTTCTTTTTATCTTTCTCCTCGGGGCAGCTCAGCAGCTCCACTATCTTCTGATAGTAGCCCTCCGCGTCCCGGCGGAAATTTTTCTGTATCAGTTTTGCCTGCTCCTCATTGGCGCAGAGGAAATTGAGGCGGATTATCTCCCCCACTCCGTCTGACATAGCCAGTTCCACAGTTATGCCGCCCTGGCTGTCATGGTGCTTGGCGGTTATCATGGCGGCCCGCCGCATCCGCTCCTCCACCGGGGCAATGAGCTTTTGAGCCTTGGAGCGCACCGAATAGGGCAGACTGCTCTCAACGGCGTCGGCATTGCGGGCGCCTTTCTCGGTTATGCAGTAGCCTTCCTCGTTTTCGGTGATATGCTCCGTCTCCACCAGCTCTGCCAGACAGTCGGAGTAATCGAAGTAGCCCACGCCGCTGTCGCACTGGCACAGCTCCGCCAGAGTCTCCGGGTCCACGGTTCCCGGCAGGCGGCGCAGGATGTACAGTATCAGGATCTTTATATCCAGCTTTTCATGGATGAATCCAAGACGTCCCATGAGCACCTCCACACAATAATTCATTATATTATATACTGCCTACTCTGCTTTTTTCAAGTCTTAATTGACACACTGCCGCCTCCGGCGCATACACTGTACTGAAGATTCTTCAATCCAGACAATAGGAGGTATATCCATGGCCGACAGAGTTGTGCCCGGGCCGGTTGAAAGCTCGGCAAACATTCGAGAAGCCGTATGCATCAATACAAGAAAGATATTCGACAGCTGCAGAGATAAGGACTGCGTAGACGATTTGCGGGTCTTTCCCACCGTCTCCTCCCAGTCCTACATAGAAAACGCCCTGAGTATCCGCCCCAAGCGGGCAGAGCTGCTCTATGTAGACGTGAATGTGGAACCGGTGACCTTCAACCGGGGCTGCTACACCGTGGACTGCACCTACTTCTACCGCATCACCGCCGAGACCTTCCCCGCCGGCCAGACCTGCACCGGTCTTGCGGTATTCGACAAGCGGGTCATGCTCTTCGGCAGTGTGGGCAGCGTCAAATCCTTCTCCTCCGACAGCGTGCTGCCGGTGGCGGATATAGACGACCTGCCCATTGCGGTGGTGAACTCCGTGGACCCCATCTGCCTGCACTGCAAGCTGGTGGACGCCGAGTGCCTGCTGCCCACCGAGCTGGAGCAGCGGAATATCCCTTCCTTCATAACCTCTGCCTTCGGCGAGCCCCTGATACTCACGGACACCGCCCGGCGCTGGTTTGCCACCATCGGTCAGTTCAGCATCATCCGCCTGGAGCGGGACACCCAGCTGCTCATTCCTGCCTACGACTACTGTCTGCCCGATAAGGAGTGCCCCGGCACCATCACAGAGGATGATCCCTGCACCCTTTTCAGCCGCATCCGCTTCCCGGTGGAGGAGTTTTTCCCTCCCGACAGCGTCTGCGACTGTGACGACTACCGCAGCATGAAATGAAAAAGGCCTCCCGTCGGGGAGGCTTTTTTATTTCCGGTTCCGCGGCTGCGCATTTAAAACTGTTGCCGGTCTCAGCGGCCCTCCGTCTTTTCCGGCCTATGCAGGCTGCGGCCGTTTACAGTCAGATAGGCCACCTTGGTCCCCAGCTCGTCCCGCACCTCCACGGTGTAGAAGCAGCTGCTGCGGCCCTGCCTCATGCACTTGGCTTCGGCAATGAGGGAAGCGCCCCGGGAGGCAGCCAGAAACTCCACCGACACCTGCTGGGTGACGGTTATTAGGTCGCTGTAGGCATTGGCTGCGACGGCAAAGGCAAAGTCCGCCAGAGTAAATATTGCCCCGCCCATAGGGACGGAGTTGGAGTTCAGATGCACCGGACGCAGCGCCATGGAGCAGACAGCGCGGCCCGGTTCCGCCAGGTCGATTTCTGCCCCGGCAGCCTGGACGGCAAAGCGGTCCGAGGAAAAGCGCTCTCTGATCTTGTCAATTTCAGGCATAGGGCAGCCTCCTTTAAGAATATCGCCCTTGTCCCAAGGGCCGAATAAATAGCGAATAACGAATAGTGAAGAGCGAATAGTTAAAAATCCTCCATGCTTGCGCATGAAGGATTTTTGGAGGCGCCACCCAGATTTGAACTGGGGAATCGCGGATTTGCAGTCCGCTGCCTTACCACTTGGCTATGGCGCCATATAGCAGTTATGCGGGCGGAAAGGCCCGCATAACTATGTAATTTGGAGCGGGCAACGAGGCTCGAACTCGCTACCTCCACCTTGGCAAGGTGGCGCTCTACCGGGTGAGCTATGCCCGCGGATACCTGCAAGCAAGCTTGCAGGTGGTGCCTCCGGTCGGAATTGAACCAACGACACGCGGATTTTCAGTCCGCTGCTCTACCGACTGAGCTACAGAGGCATGTAATAGGTGGTGGGAACAACTGGACTCGAACCAGTGACCCCCTGCTTGTAAGGCAGGTGCTCTAACCAGCTGAGCTATGCTCCCGCGTGACAGCTAGGTAATAATACTAAATATTTCCCGATTTGTCAACACCTATTTCAAATTTTTATAAATTTTATTTTAGCCCTTTGGATTGCCTGGGAAAGCGGGCTCAAGCCTCCCGGGAAAGCTCCCCGGCCTCACCGCTTTTCCTCTCTGCTATCTCATGGAGCTCCTCCGGGCTGAAGCTGTATACCTTGTCACAGAACTGGCAGCTGACGTTTATCTCCTGTCCCTGGGCTATCATATCCTCAAGCTCGGAGAGCTCTATGCAGCTGAGGGCTTCTTCAACCCGCTGACGGCTGCAATAGCAGCGATACTCCACAGGGGTCTGGCCTACTATATGATACTCAAAGCCTTTAAGTACCTGTTTGAACAGCTCTTCCTCCCCGTCCTCGCTGAGGACGGTAGTGAGCTGGTCCATGGTAAAGATGTTCTCCTCCAGCTTGTCTATTATACCCTCGTCGGCGCCGGGCATCAGCTGGACGATAAAGCCGCCGGCTGCCTTTATACTCAGATCCGTATCCACCAGCACACCCAGGGCGCAGGCCGAGGGCACCTGTTCGCTCTCCAGCAGGTAAGCGGTCACATCTTCGGCTATCTCGCCGCTGACCAGCTCCGTGGAGCCGATGTACGGTTCCTTCAGTCCGATGTCCCTGCTGACGGTGAGCATGCCGTCTCTGCCCACGGCAGCGCCCACATTCAGCTTGCCGTCGCTGCGCAGAGGCAGCTCCACGCAGGGATCTCCCACATAGCCCCGGACATTGCCTCCCGAGTCGGACACCGCAACGATGCTGCCTATAGGCCCTCCGCCGTTTATGCGCAGGGTGAGAGTGGCCTCATCCTCCTTCATCATCTCTCCCATAAGGGAGGCGGCACAGAGGCTGCGTCCCAAAGCGGCAGAGGCGGTTGGGGATGTGCCGTGTATATCCCTGGCCCGCTGCACCATGTCCCTGGCGGTGATTACCGCCATTTTAATAAAACCGTCACCGGCGGTGGCTCTTATTATCTTATCCATAAAACGCTCCTATTACTGTCTGACTGCGGTGATGAAAAGCCTGCCCTGGTTCCCCTGGGGGCAGTCTGAACGGAGAGACACCCGGCAAAAGCCCGCCTGCTCCAGAAGCCCTTTCAGCTCCGTGGGTTCATGGGCATATTCCACGTGCTCTTCGCTCTCCCTCTCCCAGAGCCTGCCCCGGCGGGAGAAAATGTCCATGCCGTAGATTATGGCAGGCAGTTCTTCATCGAAATCCGCCCGCCAGAGACAGAGTACATCTTCCTTTTCGTCCACAAAAATTTCCCCGTCCAGGCTCCTGAGGAAGTCCGGAGTGCGGATATCGAATATCAGCAGCCCGCCCGGGCGCACGAAGAGATGCAGGCGGCGAAAGACCTCCGGCAGCTGCTCCGGCGGAATATAGTTCATTCCGTCCAAAGAGCATACCGCAGCATCCACCGTACCGTAAAGATCCAGTCCGGCGGCATCCTGACAGAGGAAAAGAGGGGCTGGCTCCAGCCCGGCAGCCTTTGCCTGGGCCTCCATGAGCATGTCGGTGGAGGAATCCACGGCTATCATGTCGTAGCCCCGGCGCGCCAGCTGGCAGCTCAGAGTGCCTGTGCCGCAGCACAGATCCAGCAGCAGGTGAAATTCCCCCTCCTGCCGCCGGAACTCATTTTCATAAAAATCCGCAAATTCCCCGTAGGGCACGTCTCCGGTGAGCCTGTCATACCAAGGGGCCAGGAAGCTGTAGCAGCTCACTTATCCTGCTCCTTCATACGGTCGAACACTATGGAATAGCCGCCGCTGCCGTATTGCAGGGAGCGGTTGACCCGGCTGATGGTGGCGCTGGAGGCGCCGGTCTCCGCCAGGATATCATTATAGATCATGCCCTCATTGAGGCAGCTGGCCACCTGGTAGCGCTGCTCCATGGCCATAAGCTCGGACACGGTGCACAGATCGTCAAAGAAACGCATGCATTCGTCCACGTCCCGCAGGGACAGAATGGCCTTGTACATGTTCTCGTTGCGGGGCTTCTTGGGAAGCTTGTTCATAGTTACCTCCATAAGTGTTTTTTCATTCACCATTTAATATGTTACATCAATAAAACCGAAAAGTAAAGAAGGATTTTACGCCCGCCCGAAAGGGATTTTAAAGTTTACTGAAAATTCAATTAAAGCCGGGAAAAGCTCTTGCGTAAAATTGCAGGACAAGATATAATCAAATGTATAGAAATACGCTTTTCATCCCCGGCATACCGGGCATGAGGAAAGGAGAAGCAATGGCTTTAGTGTACGAACCCGTGAGCGTGAGCATGCCGGCAGTGTGGCTGGTTCTGATGATAATACTGCTGGTGGTAGAAGGCGTAGTGCCTGGGCTGGTGTCCATCTGGTTTGCCCTTGGAGCTCTGGCGGCTCTGCTTTCCGCCTTAGTCGGGGCTCCCCTGTGGCTCCAGGTAGTCTGGTTCCTGCTCATATCTGTTGCCAGCCTCATCCTCACAAGGCCCCTGGCCAAGAAATATGTCAATTCACGAACCACTCCCACCAATGCCGATATGCTTATCGGGCAGGAGTGTGTGGTGACCGAGGCCATTGACAATGTGCTGGGCCTGGGCGCAGTCACCGTGGGTGGCAAGGTCTGGACCGCCAGGACCCTGAATCCGGATATCAAGGTGGATGTGGGGCAAACTATGACCGTTGTGCGTATCGAGGGTGTTAAACTCATCGTAAAATAATTCAACTGAAAGATTTATAGGAGGACACAACATGCAGTACGTTCTTATCGCACTGATTCTGGTGATTGTCATCATCCTGGTCCGCTGCATCCGCATAGTGCAGCAGGCCAAAGCCTTTGTCATCGAGTTTCTCGGTGCATACAAGACTACCTGGACCGTGGGTATTCACTTCAAGCTCCCCTTTGTGGAGCGGGTGGCCAAAATCGTATCCCTGAAGGAGCAGGTGGCAGATTTCCCGCCCCAGCCGGTCATCACCAAAGATAATGTCACCATGCAGATAGATACCGTTATATACTTCCAGATAACCGACCCCAAACTATATACCTACGGTATCGAGCAGCCCCTGGTGGCTATCGAGAACCTCTCCGCTACCACACTGCGTAACATCATAGGCGATTTGGAGCTGGACCAGTGCCTTACCAGCCGAGACATCATAAATACTAAAATGCGCACCATTCTGGACGAGGCCACCGACCCATGGGGCATCAAGGTCAACCGTGTTGAGTTGAAGAACATCCTGCCTCCCAAGGAGATCCAGAACGCCATGGAGAAGCAGATGAAAGCCGAACGTGAGCGCCGTGAGGCCATACTTCGGGCTGAGGGCGAGAAGCGGGCGGCTATTCTGGAGGCCGAGGGCGAGAAGGAATCTGCCATACTCCGGGCCAATGCCAAGAAGCAGCAGCAGATACTGGAGGCTGAAGGCCAGGCCGAGGCCATACTGAAAGTCCAGACTGCCACCGCCGAAGGCATCCGTCTGATTAACGAGGCCGCTCCCTCCGAGGCCGTGGTGAAGCTTAAGGCTCTGGACGCCTTTACTGCCGCCGCCAATGGCAAGGCCACCAAGATAATCATTCCCAGCGAGATTCAGGGCCTGGCAGGCCTGGCCAGCGGCGTGCTGGAGAGCGTCAAATCCGACGAGCCCGCCAAATAAGCAGAGCGATAGTAACAGCGGTCCAAGACCGGCGGCGATACCCCGCCGGTCTTTTGATGATGTAAAGAGAGGGGAAATTAAATATGAGTCTTGCCCATGATTTCATGGTAAAACACCGCATGGAGCCGGAGCGCATCGTCCCGGCGGAGCTGGTCGGGGCCATGGCTGAGGATATGCGCCGGGGCCTGAAAGGGGAGAAGAGCTCCCTGCCTATGATAGCTACATATCTCAGTAACGACGGCACTGTGCCCCAGGGTTCCTGCGCCGCAGTTATTGACGCCGGTGGGACCAACTTCCGCAGCGCATTGGTGCGCTTTACCGGGGAGGGATATCAGGTAGAGGACCTGGGCCGCTGGAAAATGCCCGGTATAGACAAGCCCTGCACCTGGGCGGAGTTTATATCCTTTACCGCCGACCACATTCAGCACCTTATGGACAGGACCGATGTGATAGGCTTCTGCTTTTCCTACAATGCGGAGATCACCCCGGATATGGACGGCAAAGTGAAGCGCATAGACAAGGAAGTTGTCATCAGCGGCTGTGAGGATCAGCTGGTCGCAGCCTCCCTGAAGGAGGAGCTTCGCCGCCGTGGTATTGACGGCAAGAAGATAGTCATACTCAATGACACCGCTGCTGCTCTGCTGGGAGGCGCCGTGACTCTGGACAAGAGCGCCTACAGCGGCTTTATAGGCCAGATAAGCGGCACCGGCACCAACACCTGTACTTCGGTGCCCAGAGAGATGATCGAGAAACTGGGACTGAAGGGCAGCCGGGGGATGCTGGTGAATCTGGAGTCCGGCATGTATGACGGCATCGAGAGCGGGGATTTTGACCGGCTGCTGGACAGCCAGAGCAATAACCCCGGGGAAAAGGACTTTGAGAAAAAGACCGCCGGAGTGTACCTGGGCGAGCTGTGCCGCCTTATGCTCCTTTCCGCCGGCGAGGAGGGCTTCATCAGCTCCGGCAGTCTGAAAAGGGCCCGGGCCCTGGGGCACATAGACTCGGCCGTCATAGACGCCTGGTCCGCAGGGGAGAGGCTGGAGGAGATAGCCGACTGCCCCGCCGACGCAGACTTTGTCCGGGAGCTTAGCCTGGCTCTGTTCCAGCGTTCCGCCCGCTGCATGTGCGTAAACCTCCTGGCTATTGCCCAGCTTATTGGGGCGGGTAAGGAGGCAGACAGGCCGGTCTGCGTTTGCGCCGAGGGCTCTCTGGTCCAGCGCAGCCACCATTACCGGCCTGTGTTGGAAAAGCTGCTGGAAATTGAGGGCAGAGAAAAACTGGGCCTTCATTTCCTGCTGCTGGTAGGCAGCGAGACGACTCTGCCGGGCTCTGCCGCCGCCGCCCTGCTCAATTGCTGACAATAAAACTGAAAGAAGAGGTATATTGAATGAAACTGACTGTTATTGACGGTTACACCATGAACCCCGGTGATCTCAGCTGGGAACAGTACGAAAAGTTTGGTGAGCTCAAGGTGTTTGACCACTCCACCAGTGATGAGGATGAGGTCATAAGACGCATTGGAGATGCGGAAATAGTCATCGCCAACAAGTCCAGGGTCACCCGCCGCGTTATTGACGCCTGCCCCAACATCCGCTTTATCTCCGTGCAGGCCACAGGCTATGACCCCATCGACTATGTTTATGCCCGGGAGAAGGGCATACCCGTGTCCAACGTCCCCGCCTACGGCACCGACTCCGTGGCCCAGTTTGCAATTGCTCTGCTGCTGGAGATCTGCGGCCACGCAGGTCACCACGACCAGGCCGTGCATCAGGGCAAATGGGCCCAGTGCGGCGACTGGTGCTTCTGGGACTACCCCATGATAGAGCTCTCCGGCAAGACCATGGGCATTATCGGTTTTGGCCGTATAGGCCAGGCTGTGGGCCGCATAGCCTCTGCCCTGGGTATGAAAGTGCTGGCTTACAACCGCAGCCGCAGTGAGAGCGGGGCAAAAATAGCCGAATATGTGGAGCTGGAGGAGCTGCTGGCGCGCTCCGACGTTATCTCCCTCCACTGTCCCGCCTTCCCCGAGACCGTGGGCATTATCAATAAGGACACTATTGCCAAGATGAAAGACGGCGTAATTCTTATTAACAATGCCCGCGGTCAGCTTATCAATGAACAGGATGTTGCTGATGCGCTTAACAGCGGCAAGATGGGGGCTGCAGGTCTGGACGTTGTTTATACCGAGCCTATTAGAGAAGACAATCCTTTACTTAAAGCTAAAAACTGCATTATTACTCCGCATATTTCATGGGCTCCCAAAGAAAGCCGGCAGCGCATTATGGACTGTGCCGTGGAAAACGCTAAAGCATATATTGCAGGTTCACCTATTAACGTGGTTAACAAGTAAGACCAATGAAAAAATGTATTGTCATCTCGGACTCTTTTAAGGGTACGGTATCCAGTTTGGAAATTTGCGAAATAGCAAAACAATCCATTCCGCGATTCTTCCCTGAGTGTGAAGTGATAGCTCTTCCGGTTGCAGACGGCGGTGAAGGTACTGTTGAATGCTTTGTCAAGGGAATCAATGCCGAACCGGTTACCGTATCGGCAACTGGCCCTTTGGGTGCTCCCCTTGATGCCGTTTATGCTCGTCACGGCAATCAGGCGATCGTGGAGATGGCAAGTGTAGCAGGTTTGCCGCTTTTAAATAATCGTCTTGATCCGATGAATGCAACAACCTTCGGAGTCGGACAGCTTATCCGCCATGCTATAGAAAACGGCTGCACGGAAATCCTGTTGGGACTTGGCGGCAGTTGTACTAACGACGGCGGTTGCGGCTGTGCCGCGGCGTTGGGAGTTAAGTTTTATGACGAAGATAATAATAGCTTTATCCCCACGGGCGGAACCCTAAGCAAAATTTGCAAAATTGATTGCAAAGACGCCAAGGAGTTGTTAAAGGGAGTTCAAATCACAGTTATGTGTGACGTTGAAAATCCTTTGTACGGGCCTACCGGAGCTGCATATGTTTTCGGACCGCAGAAAGGTGCAGATGAAAAGATGGTTCGGGAAATCGATTCAGGCTTGCGCCGTATGTCCGAAGTAGTCGAAACAGAGCTTGGTAAAGCCGTTGCGCAAATCCCGGGAGCAGGTGCCGCCGGCGGTATGGGGGCCGGATGCATTGCGTTTTTAAACGCAAAGCTCAAATCAGGTATTGATGCTGTTCTTGATATGGTTGAGTTTGATCGTCGTATTGAGGGAGCAGATTTGGTTATCACCGGCGAAGGTCGCATTGACTCTCAAAGCGTACACGGAAAAGTAATTTCCGGAATCGTCAAAAGAACCAGAGTTAAAAATATTCCTTTGATGGCAATTGTCGGATCAATTCATCCAAGTGCAGCTGAAGCATATGATTTGGGTGTTACGGCTATGTTCGGTATTGACCGTGAAGCGGTGGCATTTGAAAAGTATGCAGATAGAAGTGCAGAGAATTACCGGCAAACCCTTGAGGATATTTTACGACTCTTAAAAGCAATGAAAGAGCGCTGGCAGAAATAGCTGACGCTTTTTCAGATTTTTTGCCGCCTGGCGATATTTTGTCGGTTTTGTCCGAATCGTGGGCGGAGTTTTTTAAAAAGGGAACTCTTACTTATAACAACAAAAAGCTGTAATAACAGCGTTTTGCCGATGCCAAGCATTGGAGCAATTCATCTCAGTAGTTATGTGTGGGCTTTGAATTGATTTTGGGCTTGCATCGGTTTTTTTGTCCCTGAAAAATGTGTTTTACCGATGGCTTATAAAAAGAAATTAAATGCTCAAGAGTCTGATGCAATCAGAAAGCTTGATTATATGATTGAACTTTTCGTTAATATTCTGAAGGTTCAATTATGTATTTACGATACGGAGCGAAAGTTCATAAAATCCATTTCTGATTTGACTGATGAAGAAAATCCTTTAATTACCGATGCAAGTTATCGCGAGCATCTTTTAGATCGTGCTGAAAACGACAAAGTCTTTGTTGAAAGCGATTTTGAGAACGTAATTTACGGCGGTATGCTTATCGAAGACAGGATTATCATCTTTGGGCCGTTGGTTGTCGGCAGCAGAAATGAAGAAATTAACAGACTGCATTCTTTAAGACATAATTGCAGATTGTTCTCGATTCAAAATTGTGATTTGATAACTGTAATAAGTGTGCAAATGATGCTTTATTCGGCTTTTTATGATTTTTACCCGTCTCTTTCATCCGTTATTCAAAGTGCATTTTTGAATTTAAAGGCCGTAGAACATATCGACGAGAGAGTAAGTGAGATTGTTGTCGAGCAGTTTGAAACTAATCAGCCGTTATCTTCACTGAGTATGGAAACGGCTATTTTAAAAGCCATAGGGGACGGAGATATTAAGACTTTACGTCATTGTCAGGATCAAGCTTATCATTCCAGAAATTTTGCATCTTCCGATCCTGTGAGAGCTGAAAAGATTCGCGGTTTTGTCGATATATCTTTATCAGCACGTGCTGCCATCATGAGCGGAGTGAATGAGGGTGAGGCTTTAATTTTAGCTAATTCTTATGTTCGGGAAATTGAAGATGTACGCTCCGTGCAGGAAGCGATGGCATTGAAATTACAGGCACAGCTGAAATTTGCTCAGATGGTAAGCGATCTTAAAAGCGATAAAGATTCTGATATCGGAACAAACATTGTCAGTAGCGCAGACAAGTCAACGCTTAAAAAACAAAGAATGTTGACGCAGATTAAAAATTACATTCGCCAAAACATAAATTCACGGATGAGCCTTGATGATTTATCCGATTATTTTAATGTAAGCAAAACTTATTTGCAGACGCTGTTTAAAGATCAGGAGAATACTACTCTGATGCGCTATATTCGTTCTGAGCGCATCAAAATTGCCAAATTAATGTTAAAAACTACGGATTTACCCTTAGTGGAAATTGCCGGTTATTTAAATTTTTGTTCACAGTCTAATTTTACAAAAGTTTTTAAGCAGTTAACCGGCATGACACCTGAGAGCTATCGTCTTGAAAAGAGCAACAATGCTGCTCTTTTGGTATCTAAAGATAAGTAAGGTTATTCCGGTTTCAATATTCCGCGTTTAAATGATCCGTTTTCTACCTCAATGCAGTCAAATCCGCCGTCCAGTGCGGATTTGATGCCCAAAGGACCGTCTTCAAGTACTATGCATTCGCAAGGCTGCAGTTTTAAAATCTGTGCTGCTTTTAAAAAAGTATCAGGAAAGGGCTTATGCCTTGTTACATCATTGGCACTTACTGAAACGTCAACGCATTTGTCCAGATTCAGAAAATTGAGAATAGTGTCCACGTTCACTCTTTGCGTACCGGTTCCGATACCGATTAATTGTCCTTTTGCTTTACCGTCTCTAAGGATATTCTCAATCGGCTTGAAAGTATGAAGTTTGTCAAAATGAGAACGATAAACTTCAACTTTACGGGCGACGAAAGCATCAACATCGTTTATTTCAAGCCCGTGACGGTTAAAGTACAAGACTACATCTTTACTTGACATGCCTCCCAAGTCATAGATGGTTTGAGGATTAATGGCATAACCTCTTTCTTTGTATACCGTGGTCCAGGCAAGGACGTGCAGCGGCATTGAGTTGATTAAGGTTCCGTCCAGGTCGAAAATAAGGGCTTTATATGTGCTTAAATCAGGAAAAGAGTCCATTTAAACCTCAAGGTCAAATAAAATAAGGGCACGTTCGGTTAATTTGAGTATACTCTATATTTGTTATTAACAAATAAATTGAAAAATATGGACGCAAGAAAAATCTCCTGTGACTGCATTATTGTCGGAGCCGGATCTGCCGGAATCGAGGCGTACAAGACGGCAAAACAAAACGGTGCGCAATGTATTCTGGTGGAATCGGGGCCTCTTGGTACAACAGCTCATCGTACCGGAGATATCCCGTCATGTCTTTTATTTGCAGCGGGAAAAGCGGCTCATACCAATGCCGATGCCGAAAAATTCGGACTCAAGTTTAAAAATAAAGCGAGTTTTGATAAATCAAACGTATTGAATTCTCTGCGGGCTTCAAGAGCGCAGTCAACTACCGAAGTTTTGTCTTTTTTATATAAGTAATTGCCACCGGTTCTACCCCCGTAATTCCTTATGAACTTGGGAAATTGGGCGGGATTTTAACTACCGATGATTTTTTTGAGACGGATCGGATTAAAAATAGTGTCGCCGTGTTCGGATCAGGTCTGGTCGGTTTGCGTTTGGGGCAGGCTCTATCGTATTTGGGCGTTGATGTTACTGTTTTTTGTGATGAGAATTTATGGCTTTTGACGGATGAAACAGTGATCGCAAAGACCAGAGAGCTTTTAAGAAAAAGCATGAAGCTTTCAGTTAACTCTAATATCACGTCAATTGAAAAGCACGGAGATCTGTACGGAATTTATTATCTTGATGAAAATAATTTTGAAAATTTCATTACAGTAGAACAAATTATTTCTGCAGGAAGCCGCTACCCTAAGATTGACGGTATGAAGCTTAGAGATATCGGAATAAAATTAAGCCCTTTTGGTTTTATTGATGTTGATGAAAAAACTTTACAGACATCAATTCCGCATATTTTTGCCGCCGGTGATGTCATAGGTCATAAAATGTCAACGAATTTAGCCAAGGAAACGGGAAGAGTTGCCGGATTTAATGCGGCAAATCTTCCGCACAAACTTGAAATGAACAGTTCAGTTGCCGTACATGTACTGCCGACAGAGCCAGCTGCCGCTATAGTGGGACTTAGTTTTAATGAAGTTAAAGAAAGAGCGAAACTCGGCTTTCATTTTGTTATCGGCGAGTCGCATGCGGATAAAGGAATTTATCGCTGTGAACATACTGCACAGGGGCTTATAAGACTTTATTGTGATTTGCAGAATCATTGTATTCTCGGTGCGGAAATGTGTGCTCCGCAGTGTGATCATTTGGCGCATTTTTTAGCTTTGGCAATACAAAAGAAGATGACGGCAGATGAATTAAGTACTTTCAGCTTTTTTCATTTAACTTATGAAGAAGCGTTAAATCAGCTGCATATGCACTGACAGTAAAGAGAGCGCATATCAGTGTGCAGGAAAGAATGGATATAAACTTTTTCATAAGCAATGAATTATTTCAGTGTGATTGAATAAATTCGGTTTGCATACTTTGCCGAAAGGTAATATATTTTTTTCAAATGTGCGAATTTTCAATGGAAAACTTTCCCGGGAGTTTGCGTTCCGGGCAGAAGGGCATTGACGATTTATAATGCTATTGCTTTCAAATATATTGCTTTTTTGATGTATTATATGTCACATGTGTTGACTTTTGTGATTTTTTTTGTGTACTTTTGCCTTCCGATGAAATATTTTTATTAATTTTACGAATACATAATTGCAAACACCATACAAAACCCCGAATAAAAAACAATTTTATGTCGAAATTTCATGAATATCGTTCGATATACTCGCACGATGAACTTATGTCGCGGTTGCGCCGCATAAAACATGTCGCTCTCGACATGGACGGAACCATTTACATGGGAATGTCGCTTTTCCCCTTCACCAAGCCTTTCCTTTCGAAGCTCGGAGACCTCGGGGTGAACTACTCGTTCCTTACGAACAACCCTTCGAAGTCGATTGCCGACTACCTTCACAAGCTTGAGGTGCTCGGAATAGAGGCAACCGAGGAGGAGATGTACACGACGGCGCTCGCCACGATAGACTACATAAAGAAGAATTACCCGAAGGCGCACCGGCTCTTCCTGCTCGGCACCCCGTCGATGATATCGGAGTTCGAGAAGGCCGGATTCGAATCGACGGCCGATGACCCGGACGACGTTCCGGACGTTATTGTCGCTGCATTCGACATGTCGCTGGTCTACAACCGCCTGTGCCGTGCCGCATGGTGGATATCGCAGGGTGTGCCTTATGTGGCCACCAACCCCGACCGCGTATGCCCTACGGACCAGAGGGTTGTCCTGGTCGATTGCGGATCGATATGCGCATGTCTCGAGCATGCCACAGGCCGCAAGCCGGACATCACGCTCGGCAAGCCCGACCCGAACATGCTCTCCGGCATAGAGAGCCGTTACGGGCTCTCTTCCGACGAGATTGCCATGGTGGGTGACCGCATCTACACCGATATCGAGATGGCTCACAACGCAAATGCCTTCGGAGTCCTTGTCCTGTCGGGCGAGACGACTCTCGAGGTGGCCGATGCGGCTCCGAAACAGCCGCACCTCATCTGCGACAGCATCGAGGTGCTGGGCCGCCTTATCGAGGAGGCACACAGATAGCGCATGTTCGGCGGTCGCGCCGGTGCTGTTACGGTCGCCTCGTCATGTGCCGATATGGTTACGGTCGGCAGTGACGGGCGTCCCGTATGCCGCGGAGGACCGTCGGAATGGACGGACAAGGCCGGAGGGTAACCTCCGGCCTTGTCTTTTGTATATAATATATGTGTCTCCGATGCGGCACCCTGGCTGCCGAGGCTAAAATTCCGACGTGAAGTGGAATCTTATGTCTGGGAACTTCTCCTGTGCCAGGGCGAGCGAGTAGCTTGTGTCGGCGAGGAATACGTCGCGACC
>CASFJB010000003.1 GCA_949294945.1 uncultured Eubacteriales bacterium | reverse complement strand
CATGCCGGTCGACATGGTCGAAATCCTGGCCGGGAAACTCGGCCTCGACAATGTCGAAATGTTGGCTCCCGGCGAACGCTATCACATGATGAAAGACCTCATGAAGTTTCCCAAGGTGCGTCCCGACCTCCTCTATACCCAGCAGAAACCCATACAACACCCCTCGATTTCCCTCTTTTCGAGTATCCTCGACGTCATTGCCCGGCGCGATATATTCCTGAATTATCCCTACCACACTTTCCAGCACTTTATCGATTTCCTGCGCGAAGCCGCCATCGACCCCCGTGTCGAGAGCATCTACATCACCCTGTACCGTACGGCCGAACATTCCAAAGTGATAAACGCCTTGGTCAATGCGGTGAAAAACGGCAAGAAGGTCTATGCCATGCTCGAACTCAAAGCCCGCTTTGACGAGGAACAGAACATGGAAAATACCGACCTCCTGCAACGCGAGGGCGTGAAGATACTCCACACCATGGAAGACCTCAAAGTGCACAGCAAAGTGGTCCTCGTCGAACGCCGGGAGCATCGCGGGTTGAAACGTTATGCCTATATCGGAACCGGAAATTTCAATGAAAACACGGCGCTCATCTATTCCGATTTCGGGCTTTTCACTTCCCATGCCGAGATTACGCAAGATGTCCTCAATGTGTTTCTTTTCTTGTCGAACAGCCACAAGCAGTTTACCTTCAAGCACCTGATGGTCTCGCCTTATTACATGCGGCAAGAGTTTTATGATAAGATCGATAACGAGATACATCATGCGCGCAAGGGCGAAAGAGCCTATATCTATGCCAAGTGCAATTCGCTCACCGATGTGGGGATTATCGAGAAACTCTACGAGGCCGGACGTGCCGGGGTCGAAGTGCGCCTTATCGTGCGCGGCGCCTGTTGCCTCTTGCCGCAGGTCGAAGGGTTGAGCCCGAACATTCGGGCAATAAGCATCGTCGACAAATACCTCGAACATGCCCGTCTCTATATCTTCTGCAACGGAGGCCATGAGACTATCTACACGGGAAGCGCCGACTGGATGGCACGCAACCTCGACCGTCGTGTCGAAGTGTGTGTGCCGCTCTACGACGAGGTCATACGCAAAAAGGCCCGGGAGGTATTCGACATACAATGGCACGACACGGTCAAGGCACGTCTGCTCGACGAGGGGCACCAAAATACCTATGTGCACCCCACCCCGGGCGAAGAACCTTTGCGCAGCCAGGCGGCCCTATATGAGTATTACGGCCGCTTGTCGAATTACGAGAAATAATTGTCAGGGACGTTCCCGGAATCGAATACACACTACTAACGAAAGGCAGATATGCAGGAACCGAAGAGATACACGTTTGGAGCCATCGACATCGGCTCAAACGCCATACGCCTTCTTATTGACTATGTCGAGGAGTATGATGCTCCTGAGTTTAAAAAAGCCGCCTTTGTGCGGGTGCCCATACGTCTGGGCGAAGATGTTTTCTCGCTCGGGCATGTCACACCCGGGAAGGTGGCGGCGCTTACGCAAGCCATGTCGGCCTTTGCCGCCTTGTTCAAGACGTTCGACATCGATGCTTACAAAGCCTGCGCCACCAGTGCCATGCGCGAGGCGGAAAACGGGGCCGAGGTGGCCGGGACGATAGCCCGCACTTGCGGTATCGACATCACCATCGTCGATGGCAATACCGAAGCCCGCACGATATATGAGGCCGGCGGCCTCGAAAAAGTGCTCGACAAGGAGAAATCCTATTTCTATATCGACGTGGGAGGAGGCTCCACCGAAGTTGTCGTCTATGCCGAGAACCGTCAAGTAGAGGCCCGCTCTTTCCGCTTGGGAACCGTGCGTTACATCAGCGGGGCCGTTTCGGCCAGCGAGGAAGAGGCGTTCGCCGCGTGGCTGGGTGAGAAAGCCAGTCGTTACCGGCCGTCGGCCCTCATCGGGTCGGGCGGTAACATCAACAAGGCTCATCGCCTGCTCGACAAGAAACCCAAAGATGCCATCAAGTCCAAGGAGCTCAATGCCCTTTATGAGCGGCTTCAAAAGATGTCTGTCGGCCAGCGCATGGAGGAGATGGGCGTGAAGGACGGGGACACCGTGAGCATGTACGATTTGATGTTCGAGTATAAAGACTGATGGATAAACGGGATTATGAGCGGCTCTGCCGCCTTATCAAGATACTCATAGCCCTGACTCTGGCCTTTATCTGGGTCAACTCCCTTATGCCCAGGGCGGAGTCCCAGGCTGTGAGCCAGGGACTGCTGGAGCGAATAGTGGAGCTGCTGAGGGTCTTGGGCATACACCTCTCACCAAAGAGCGACCACTTCCTAAGAAAGCTGGCCCATTTCGTGGAGTTCGGCATATTGGGCGCCGAGTTCAGTCTGCTGCTGCACCTGAGAGACAAGCAGGGCCCTCAGGGCTACGTTAACTGTGCCTTTGCCGGGCTCTCCGCCGCCGTAATTGACGAGTCCCTGCAGCTCATCTCCAGCCGGGGCTCCCAGGTCCAGGACGTGCTGCTGGATTTCTGCGGCTATATGGTGGGGCTCTGGCTCTGTGCCGTGATATTTGAGCGCTTCATAGAAAAACGAATAGACAGAGACAGGTTTTCCTGAACTGCTCCCCGGCCTTTCCGGCCGGGGATCTTTTATGCCTTTTCCCCATAGGCTTTTATGGCGGCTATAAAGCGCTATTGCCAATTAAGACAATATATGCTATAATATTATCGCGTTAGGAAAATTAAGGCGGTGAACAGTGGTGGGAGAGCGTACTTATATAGCTATAGACTTGAAGTCCTTCTACGCCTCGGTGGAGTGCGCGGAGCTGGGATTGGACCCTCTGGACACAAACCTGGTGGTGGCGGACAGCAGCCGCACGGAAAAGACCATCTGTCTTGCGGTGTCCCCGTCCCTGAAGGCCATAGGCATCCCGGGCCGGCCCCGGCTCTTTGAAGTGGTGCAGCAGGTAAAGACGGAAAATGCCCGCCGCCGGGGACGGCTGAAAGGCGGGGACTTTGGCGGCAAGTCCTTCAGCGCCGGGGAGCTGAAGGGAGATCCGGCTCTGGAGCTGGACTATATCGTGGCAAAGCCCAGGATGGCAAAATATATAGAATACAGCACCCGCATCTATAACATATACACCCGCTTCGTGGCCCCGGAGGATATACATGTCTATTCCATAGACGAGGTGTTCATGGACGTCACCGACTATATCAGGACCAGGAATATCTCCGCCCATGATTTTGCCCGGCTGATGATACATGAGGTACTGGAGCAGACCGGCATCACTGCTACGGCGGGGATAGGCAGCAACCTGTACCTGTGCAAGGTGGCCATGGACGTGGTGGCAAAGCGGGCAAAGGCCGATAAAGACGGGGTGCGTATAGGGGAACTAAATGAGGACAGCTACCGTCAAATATTATGGAATCACCGGCCTTTGACGGACTTCTGGCGTGTAGGCCGGGGCTATGCGAAAAAGCTGGAGGCCGTGGGCCTCTATACCATGGGGGATATAGCCCGCTGCTCCCTGGGGGGAGCCGGGGACTATTACAATGAGGAGCTGCTGTATAAGCTCTTCGGCGTCAACGCCCAGCTGCTTATAGACCACGCCTGGGGCTGGGAGCCCTGCACCATAAAGGACATAAAGAGCTACAGGCCGGAGACCAACAGCATCAGCAGCGGCCAGGTGCTCCAGCAGCCCTATGATTTCAACGGGGCCCGGATGATAGTCCGGGAGATGACGGATGCCCTGGTGCTGGACCTGGCAGACAAGGGCCTGGTCACCGACCAGATGGTCCTCACCGTGGGCTATGAGATGCTGGGGAGAGGCAGCAGCTTTGAGGGAGAAGTGAAAACCGACTTGTACGGGAGGGATATCCCCAAGGCGGCCCACGGCTCCGTGAATCTGGGCCGCTTCAGCTCCTCCAACCGGCTGATAACGGAGATGACCCTGGAGCTCTTTGACAGGATAGTGGATAGAAAGCTCCAGGTCCGGCGGATGTATGTGGTGGCCGCAAACGTGAAGCCGAAGGGCGCCGGGGAGGAAAGCTGCTTTCGGCAGCTGGACCTCTTCGGGGAGCCGGAGGACTGCCGGGATATGGACAGCGCAGCCCTGGCGCGGGAGGAAAAAAGGCAGCAGGCCATGCTGAAGATAAAAAAGAAATACGGCAAGAACGCCATACTCCACGGCACCAGCTACCAGGAGGGGGCCACAGGCCGGGACAGGAACCGCCAGATAGGGGGGCACAGAGCATGAGAGCAGGAAAATATGATGATATAATCGCTCTGCCCCATCCAGTCTCCAGGCTGCATGCGCCGATGCCGGTGGGGGACAGGGCGGCCCAGTTCGCCCCCTTTGCCGCCCTCACAGGTTATGAGGAGGCGGTGGAGGAGGCCGCCCGCCTCACCGATAGCAAAACAGAGCTGGCCGGGGACCGGATAGAGGAGCTGGACCGGGAGCTTCGCAGGCTCAGGGAGCATATAAAGGAGCGGCCTGAGGCGGAGATAGTCTGCTTCAAAGCGGATGAACGGAAGGCCGGAGGCGCTCTGGTCACCCTCGGCGGCCGGGTGAAGAAGATAGACGAATATGAGGGGAAACTCATAATGGCCGACGGCAGCGCCGTAGCCATAGAGGATATATACGGAATAAATTTAAAGCTGGGGGAGGGCCCGGCAGAAGGGGAGGACTTATGCTGCTGAAAGGGAAAAGGCCCCGCACCCCGGTGGACAGGGAGCTGGCCCTGATAGAGAAGCGGGAGGAAAAGCTGGCCGCCGCCGCTGCAAAGCGCAGGGGGTCAAAGTGGAAGGAGAGCCTGGAGGCGAAGGTGCCGAAAAAGGTGTACGCCGGCCTGGAGGCGGCCTTCTGCAAGGGTTTTGCCCTGGTGTTCGACCGGGGCGGAGCAATTATAGAAAAGAGCTATGCCGTGGATAAGATCACCACGGAGCACAGCGTCAGGGACTATGCCTTCCGGGCCTGGGGCGGCCGCCGGGAACTGCGGCAGCTCTTCAAGGGGGCCCGCCGCTCCCGGCTGGTGAACATGACCGTGACCACGGCGGAGGGCCTGGGCCTGGGAGTCCTGGGCATAGGCCTGCCGGACATAGTGCTGTTCATAGCCATGCTGCTAAGGGGCGTGTATGAGACGGCCCTGAGCTACGGCTTTGAATATAAGTCGGACTTTGAAAAGCTGCTCATCCTTAAAATGCTCGCCGCCTCCCTCAGCAGCGGGGAGGACTATGAGCGGCGGGACCGGGAAGTGGACCTGCTTCTCCCGGCAGGCGGTAAAAGCGTGAGGGATGAGGAGCTGGAAAGGCAGATAGAAGTGACTTCTTCCGCTTTCGCCTTGGATATGCTGCTGCTTAAATTCGTCCAGGGCCTGCCCATAGTGGGAGTCGTCGGCGGGGCGGCAAACCCGGTGTATTACAAGAAAATAATGGACTACGTGGAGCTGAAATACAGGAAGCGCTATCTTATGGGGAAAAAAGGTTTTTAAACCTTTGGCATAATCTGCAACAGAAAGGAAGCGGAAGATGTGAAAAGAGCTATATCCATGCTGTTGGCCCTGGTTCTGGTCATTTCCCTTTTGGGCTGCGGCAGACAGACCGGGGAGAGCGCAGAGACGGGGGACATGGAGGCTGCACCCCAGGCTCAGAACACCGTCCAGGAAGAGACGGAGAACGTGGAGACGGAGCCGGTGTTCTATTCCAAAAAGGAATACCCCATGCCTGCGGGCTGCTCCGTGCGGGGCATTGCCCGGATAGACCACAAGCTGCTGCTCAGCGGCTATCAGGACGGCGTGCCGGTGCTGGCCCTGACGAATTATGAGATCCCGGAGGGCGGCGTCCCCCAATTCGGGGAGACGGAGCTGCTGCCTCTGGATGTCCAGCCGCCCTACAATGATTCGGTATACTGCGTCACCGCCGGGGGAGACGGCTGCTTCTATGTGCTGGCGGGAGAGCATGCCCCAATTTATATGCGGGGCTATGAAGTCTATACCAACGAGGACTACCAGGGCCGAATAGCCATACTGCAATACTCGCCCCAAGGGGAACTGCTGGACAAGATGGAGATATCCGGCTGGCAGGAGGGATGGGCCTCATGCATAGTGGTGGACGCCTCAAAGCGGGTCTATCTCATGGGTAATGACTATGTATCCTCCTTCCCCTGGCAGACGGAGGATATCAGCACTATACGGCGGGAAAACGCTGAGGTGTACTCCATGCAGCTCACCGCCCAGGGAGTGGTGCTGGCCATGAATGAGAGGGACGCTTTCAAATACTTTCTGATGGAGAGCCCGGACAGCCTGAGGGAGCTGAGCTATAAGGACCCGGGGGAAAACAGAACGGTGAGCGTGCCCAACTGGTGCACATGCCAGAACCTGGAGGGGGAATATATCGTCTCCTCGGAAGGCCGTTTCGTGGCCTGCGACGTGGAGACGGGCAGCACAAGAGAGCTCTACCAGTGGAGCTACAGCGCTTACATTGGCAGCTGCGAATTTGCCTGCCGCCTCAGTGAGAACTTCTTTATCTGCACCCTGGTGGAGGACTATATGCTGGTCACGGGTCTGGTGGAGCAGCCTGTCACGGAGAAAAGCACGGTGAAGCTGGCCCTCTACGACATGGGCAACTCCAACGCAGTGGGCAACGCCTACGAGCTGAATATGAAGGGCGGCCCCTATATCTACGAGATAACCGAGTATGGCAAGGACGAAGAGCAGAGGCTGCTGGCCGACCTGGCTGCCGGGGGAAAGATAGACCTTATCATTTTCAACAACAACCTGAACGTGAGCTCCGCCGCCTATGAAAACCTGTACGGCTATATAGACAGTGATGCGGACATTGGCCGGGAGGACTTCATCCCAGGCATACTGGAGGCTCTCAGCGACGGGGAGCAGCTCCACGAGCTATGGGCCGGGGTGAGCGTGGATACCCTGGCGGCCAGGGCCTCCGACGTGGAGGGCCGGGAAAATCTCAGCCCTCAGGATTACCAGGAGATATTGGAGCAGAGCGACCGGTATGAGGCTGTGTTCATGACCTTTATGGACAAGCAGAATATGCTCAGATGGGTGGCTCAGCTGGGGACGGTAAAGTATGTGGACAGGGAGAATGCCCGGTGCAGCTTTGACGATGCCTCCTTTGCCGGGCTTCTGGCCTGGTGCAGCGCCATGGGGGATGCGGTGGAGGAGGGCAGCGCCGTGCCCTACCTGGAGTTCTCCCAGGTGGTGCTGTCTGTGGAGCCTATCTCCAGTCCCGCAAGGCTGAAGGCCTTGGATGAGCTTTTCGGCGAGCCCTGCGCCTTTGTGGGCTTCCCCGACGGGGGCAGCGGCTTCAGCTGCTTCAACTGCGACTACGGTGGCAGCATGGCCATACCGGCAAACTCCGCCAACAAGGAGGGAGCCTGGGCCTTTATAAAGGAGCAGCTGTCCATGGACAAGCAGATGGACATTGAATACTGCCTGCCGGTGAACCGACAGGCCCTGCTGCGCATGGCGGAGGAGGAGCTGAGCGGGGAACAGGTGGAGCGGTTCATGGGCCTGCTGGAAAACACCCAAGGCGCCGAACGCTGCTCCGACAGCCAGCTGAGGGACATCATCCTGGAATGCGGCCAGGCCTACCTGGCCGGGGACAAGAGCCTGGAGGAAACGGTGGAGCTTATCCAGTCCAGGGCCTCCATCTATGTGTCCGAACAGTACGGATGAACATAATATAAAGCAAAAAACTGCCGGTCGTCCGGCAGTTTTTTTGTTTGAATTTTATATATCTTCCTAATCCTTTGGACAGCTTATCTCCAGCAGCTCCTCAATGAGCCGGTGGAAGAGCTTTGCCTGGGCCGTATCGGCGGCCTTGTAGTAGACCTCCTTGCCCTCCCGGCGGCTGACTATCAGCCCGGCAGAGCGCAGCTGGCGCAGAGATTTATAACGCACTCCTCGCAGTGGCACAGTATCCAGAACAGCTTCAGGCGGGTCCCGTCGTCCAGCTGGCGCAGCAGCTGGGAGAGCTTCTGAAAATCGGCGGCGGGGGGACAGAGGCCCAGAACTTCCCCGGCAGATTGGCCGTGGTCGTGGGGCAGCATCGATTTTTCCATGGGCAGCGCTCCTGTAGATCTTTTTATAATATTTTAACCCAAATGCCGGGGAAAGGCAAATCTATTTTCCCGGAAGGACAGGGAGAAAATAAATTTATAAAAACTCCAAAAAGCACTTGACTCAGCGGCAGCTCTGGTGTATCATAATGCTTGAAAGATTAAGCAAACGTTTAATCGTTTATAGAGCTTCAGGAGGCCGGATATGAAAAAGACTTATAAGATAGACGTGGACTGCGCAAACTGCGCCGATAAGATGGAGCGGGCCGCTGCCGGCACTCCGGGAGTGAAAAGCGCCCGGGTGAACTACATGGCCCTTAAAATGACCGTGGAATTCCAGGAGGGGCAGGAGGAGTCCGCCGTCATGGAGCAGGTGCTGAAAAACTGCAAAAAGGTTGAGAGCGACTGCGAAATATTCCTTTGATACATACGGCACCCGGGATAAGGCCCCGGGTGCATTAAACGGAACAATATATGAATAGATGAACATATGTAAAAGCATAGGAGGACGACAGGAAGATGAACAAAAAACAGAAGGATATGCTCCGGCGCATACTTATCTCGGCGGCGCTGCTTGTTTGCCTTCAACTGATATCGGCACAGCAGTTTTCCACTATAGATTCCCTGCTTTTCCCCGGGGCGGGCCGCTGGCTGCGCCTGGCCCTGTATCTGGTGAACTACTATATAATCGGCTGGGGGACCCTGAAAAAGGCCTTCAAAGGCATCATGAACCGCCAGGTCTTTGACGAGAACTTCCTCATGGCGGTGGCCACCCTGGGGGCTCTGGCCCTGGCCATATACGAAAACGGGGACTATGCCGAGGCCATAGCCGTTATGCTCTTCTATCAGTTGGGGGAGTGGTTTGAGAACTATGCCGTAGGCAAGAGCCGCCGGAACATAAGCCAGCTCATGGATATCCGCCCGGACTACGCTAACATAGAGCAGGAGGGACATCTCATCCGGGTGGACCCGGAGGAGGTGGAGCCGGGCAGCGTCATAGTGGTGCAGCCCGGGGAGAAGGTGCCCATTGACGGAGTGGTGGCTGAGGGCAGTTCGGCCCTGGACACTGCCGCCCTCACCGGGGAGAGCCTGCCCCGGGAGGTGGCAGCCGGAGACGAGATCATCAGCGGCTGCATAAACCTCAGCGGCGTGCTGAAGGTGCGCACTTCCAAAGCCTTCGGCGAGTCCACCGTGTCCAAGATCCTTGAGCTGGTGGAGAACGCCGGGGAGCGGAAGTCCCGGCAGGAGGATTTTATATCCAAGTTTGCCCGGGTCTATACCCCCGCCGTGTGCTACAGCGCTCTGGCTCTGGCCCTGCTGCCGCCTCTGGTGCGGCTGCTGTTCATGGGCCTTGCCCCCATGTGGGGAGTGTGGCTCTACCGGGCCCTGACCTTCCTGGTGATAAGCTGTCCCTGTGCCCTGGTGATAAGCATACCCCTCAGCTTCTTTGCAGGCATAGGCGGAGCCAGCCGGGCGGGCATACTGGTAAAGGGCTCCAACTTCCTGGAGGCCCTCTCCAAAACCGACTGCGTGGTCTTTGACAAGACCGGCACCCTCACCCAGGGGGTCTTTGAGGTGGAGGGCATACACCACAGCACCATGGAAGAGGAAAAGCTGCTGGAGTATGCGGCCCTGGCGGAGAGCGCCTCCTCCCACCCCATAAGCCGCAGCCTGCTGAAGGCCCACGGCAGGGAGCCGGACAGGAGCCGGGTGGAGGACATCCGGGAGATAAGCGGTGCAGGAGTGCTTGCCACAGTGGACGGAAGGCAGGTGGCCGCCGGCAACGACAAGCTGATGAAAACGCTGGGCGTGGAGTATAGGGACTGCCACAGCGTAGGTACCATTATACACATGGCCGTAGAGGGAAAGTACGCCGGACACATCCTTATCTCCGACATGATAAAGGCCCATGCAAAGGCGGCGGTGGCCGCCCTGAAAGAGCTGGGGGTCAGAAAGACCGTCATGCTCACCGGGGACTCGGAGGCCGTGGCAGAGCACGTGGCCTCAAAGCTGGGCATAGACAGCTTTTACAGCCGACTGCTGCCGGGAGACAAGGTAGAGAAGCTGGAGCGGCTGCTGGCGGAGGAAAAGGGCGGCGGCAAGCTGGCCTTCGTTGGGGACGGCATCAACGACGCCCCGGTGCTGGCCCGGGCGGATATAGGCATAGCCATGGGCGCCCTGGGCTCCGACGCCGCCATAGAGGCGGCAGACGTGGTGCTCATGGACGACGACCCTCTGAAAATTGCCAAGGCCATAAAGATTTCCAGAAAGTGCCTGGGCATAGTGTATGAAAACATCGTCTTTGCCATAGGCATAAAGCTCATCTGCCTCATCCTGGGGGCCCTGGGCATAGCCAACATGTGGCTGGCCATCTTTGCCGACGTGGGGGTCATGGTGCTGGCAGTGCTCAATGCCATGCGCTGCCTGCTGGTGTATAAGCTCTGAGTAAGGCGGTATTACGGCCCCCTTGATTTTTCCCTCCCTTTAAAGTAAACTTGTTGTATAGGAAGAGGGAAAGCGGGGGAGAACATGCGAAAGAAAACTTCAAGAATCATAGCCTGGCTGATGCTGCTGGCCGCAGCAGCTTTCTTGGCCTATGCTCTGGGCCATCCGGAAGCCTCCTTCCCCTGGAGCAATGCAGTGACATATACCCTGTACCTTGCCTATGGGCTGCTGATGCTGCTGCTTTTTATCGCCCCCTTCAAGGACCGGGAGTGAAAGTGCGGAGGAGACCATGAAACATAAATTATTTTTTGCAGCCGCCGGGCTCTGCCTGGCCCTGGCTATCCTGGCTATCCTGCTTATCTGCCTGGCCCCGGGGGTCTTTGGAAAAAGACCTTTCAAGGATATTGAGGGGGCGGACATACTTTCCGCAAAGGTGGAGCTTATGCCGCCGGATGTGGAGCTGGATGTGTCGGATACGGAGAAGCTGGCAGAGCTTCTGAGCTCGGTGGTAATTTACCGCCAGGACGACAGTTATAAAGACTATGCAGGCCAGGCAGCCGTTTTTACCCTCAGCATGAGAGACGGAACGGCAGCGGAAATAACGGACTATACGCCCTTTGTCATAATCGACGGCGTTGGCTATAAGGCCAAGTATGAGCCCTGCCAGGCCCTTAACTCCTATGCCAATGCACTTCTTTCCCGGAACGGAAAATAAATAACAATTTGGAGCGTATCTTTGCGGATACGCTCCAAATTGTTTATACGTTCAGTCCCACTTCCCGCATGGTTGATATGAGCTTTGCCAGGCTCTCCCTGCCTATCTCCGTAAGGGGCAGGCGCAGAAGGCCGGAGTCCATGTTCAGCTCCCGCATGGCCGCCTTTACCGGGATGGGGTTGGTCTCTATAAACAGGGCGGAGAAGAGCTGGGCATAGCGGGTGTAAAGGGCCGTGGCCTGGACGAAGTCCCCCTCCAGACACAGGGCGCAGAGCTTGGATATGACGCCGGGGATGATATTGGAGGCCACGGATATGACCCCCAGGGCCCCCAGAGCCATCATGGCCACGGTGTTGTCGTCGTTGCCGCTCCATATATACAGGTCGTCGCCGCAGAGACTGCGGGTGGTGCCCACCAGGGCGATGTCCCCGGAGGCCTCCTTGACGCCGTTAATATTGGGATGCTGGGAGAGTATGCGGTAGGTGTCGGCGGTGATACCTATGCCGGTGCGGCTGGGCACATTGTACAGGATCATGGGAATGTCCACCCGGTCTGCCACATAAGTGAAATGCTCCACCAGGCCCTTTTGCGTGCTCTTGTTGTAATAAGGGGTGACCATCAGGATGCCGTCGGCACCGGCGCTTTTGGCGTTCTCGGCGTTTTTCAGGGCCGTCTCCGTGTTGTTGCTGCCCACGCCCACTATGAGCTTCATGCGCCCCTGGTTGAACTTTATGGCCTGGCGTATGGTCTCATACTGCTCGCACAGGGACTGGGTGGCGGCCTCCCCGGTGGTGCCGCAGACCACTATGGCCGCCGTGCCGTTTTCATATTGGTAGTCAATATTTTTTTTAAGCCTGTCGAAATCCACACCGTGTTCGTTGAAGGGGGTGACGATGGCGGTGCATGAGCCTTTGAAGATAGGTGTCTTGACCATATAATACTCCATTCTGCCGCTTATGTAGTCAGCACAGCCCCCTGCATATCTCCGGAAGCGGCGGGCGGAGATATGCGGCCTGTACTGCGTTTGCCGCTTGCCCGGCTGTTTACATCTCAAATCATACGGACAGGGCGAGAATATTATTACTGAATTCATTGAAAAACTTTTAAGGCTCTGGTATAATCAAGCCGTTGTGCGGATACGCCAGATATATTGAAACAGGTGAAACTTTTGAAGAAATCGGATTTTTATTTTGAGCTCCCGGAGGAACTCATCGCTCAGACCCCTCTGGAGAAGCGGGACAGCTCCCGGCTTCTCCATCTGGATAAAGTCACCGGGGAGATGGAACACCGGCATTTTTACGACCTGCTGGACTATCTCCATGAAGGGGACTGCATGGTCTTTAACGACTCCCGGGTGCTGCCTGCCCGGCTCATAGGAGCCCGGCCCAGCGGCGGCAGCGTGGAGCTGGTGCTGCTGCGGGACCTGGGTGAAGGCCGCTGGGAGTGTCTCAGCCGCCCCGGCAGAAAGACCAAGCCCGGCACGGAGATACATTTTGGAAACGGGGAGCTGAAAGCCACCGTGGAAGCCGTGGCGGAGGGAGGTAACCGCATAGTCCGTTTCGACTATGAGGGCATCTTCCTGGAGGTGCTGGAGCGCCTGGGCAAAATGCCACTGCCTCCCTATATAAAGGAGGAGCTCCAGGACGGGGAGCGGTACCAGACCGTGTATTCCCGGGAAATAGGCAGCGCCGCCGCCCCTACGGCGGGACTGCATTTCACAAAGGAACTGATGGAGAAGATAGCCGCCAAGGGCGTCAAGCTGTGCTTCGTCACTCTCCACGTGGGCCTGGGCACCTTCCGCCCTGTGAAGGCGGAGGAGATAGAGGACCACGAGATGCACTCGGAATTTTGCATGGTGCCGGAGGAGACTGCCCGCATAGTCACCGAGACCAAGCGCAGCGGCGGCCGGGTCATTGCCGTGGGCACCACTTCCTGCCGCACCCTGGAGAGCTTTGCCCGGGAGGACGGCAGCCTGCCGGTGACTTCCGGCTGGACCAATATCTTTATCTACCCCGGCTATAAGTTCAAGTGCATCGACGCTCTGGTGACAAACTTCCACCTGCCGGAGAGCACCCTCATCATGCTGGTGTCTGCCCTGGCGGGGAGAGAGCATATCCTCAATGCCTATAACGAGGCGGTGCGGCAGCGCTATCGCTTCTTCTCCTTTGGGGACGCCATGTTTATTGAGTAGGAGGTACGCAGTGTACAGACTTTTAAAACAGGAAGGCCGGGCAAGACGGGGCGAATTTGAGACTCCCCACGGCACCGTCCAGACCCCGGTGTTTATGAATGTGGGCACTCAGGGGGCCATAAAGGGCGCTCTGTCCGCCCGGGATCTAAAAAACATCGGCTGCCAGGTGGAGCTGTCCAACACCTACCACCTCCATGTGCGCCCGGGAGACGGCCTTATAAAGGAACTGGGAGGCCTGCACAAGTTCATGAACTGGAACGGCCCCATCCTCACCGACAGCGGCGGCTTTCAGATCTTCTCCCTGGCCCAGCTGAGGAAAATCAAGGAGGAGGGCGTCAGCTTCAATTCCCATGTGGACGGGCGTCACATCTTCATGGGCCCGGAGGAGAGCATGCAGATCCAGTCCAACCTGGGCTCGGACATCGCCATGGCCTTTGACGAGTGCATCAAGATACCCTCCCCCAGGGACTATGTGGAGAAGTCCTGTGAGCGGACCTACCGCTGGCTCCGGCGCTGCAAGACGGCTTTGGCCGAATGCAACAGCCGGGAGGACGCGGTGAATCCCGGGCAGATGCTCTTCGGCATAAACCAGGGGGCGGTGTTCCACGACATCCGCATAGAGCACATGAAGAAGATAGCGGAGCTGGACCTGCCCGGTTACGCCATCGGCGGCCTGGCCGTGGGGGAGAGCCACCAGGAGATGTACGACACCATAGAGGCTGTGGAGGAGTACATGCCCAAGGACAAGCCCCGCTACCTGATGGGCGTGGGCACTCCGGGTAACATCATCGAATCCGTGGCCCGGGGCGTGGATTTCTTCGACTGCGTCATGCCCGCCCGCAACGGACGCCACGGACACCTGTTCACCTGGAAGGGCATAATCAACATCAAGAATGAGAAGTACGCCAGGGACCTTCAGCCCATAGATCCGGACTGTGACTGCCCGGTTTGCCGCAGCTATTCCAGGGCTTACCTGCGCCATCTGTTCAAAGCGGAGGAGATGCTGGCCATGCGCTTTGCAGTGATGCACAATCTCTATTTCTACAACAAGCTGACGGAAGGTATCCGGGAAAGCCTGGACAGGGGCTCTTTTGACTCTTTCCGCAGAGAATATTCAGAAATTCTTGATAAACGCATTTAATTATCTTGAAATTTAAAGGATAAACATTTATAATACAAAATCGACATATAGTTATCGGAGGTAAACCCATAATGAACCTGATCCTTACAACCACAAGCGCAGCAGCCGGCAGCGGTTCCATGATCTTCATGCTGGTGCTGATGTTCGCCGTTTTCTACTTCTTCATCATCCGCCCCGAGAACAAGAAGAAAAAGAAGACTGAGGAGATGCGCAGCTCCCTGAGCCTGGGCGATGAGATCACCACCATCGGCGGCATGACCGGTAAGCTGGTCCAGATAACCGAGGATACCGTCACTTTTGAGACCGGTGAGGACAGAGTCCGCATCCAGATCAAGAAGTGGGGCATTTCCACCACCGCCAAGATGGAGGCCGCTGAGGCCGAGGCCCGTACCAAGAAGAAAAAATAAGCGGCTCCGCCGGGTATAAAAAACACCCCCTGGGAAATAGGATGTACAAATCTTATTTCGCGGGGGTGTTTTTTTGCTGTCCAATGTAAAAGTTGAGGCCTGGGAACCAAGGACCATACTGTCGGCGCTGGCAGCCTGGGCCATATCCGCCTTTGTGCTGCTGTGTATAGCCAGCCTGATCCTGTCCAGACTCAGTCTGGGAGAGGGGGCCATAGGCTATGTGAGCTCCGCTCTGAGCTTTTTCTCGGCGGTGTTTGCCGGCGCGGCTTTGGGCCGGGCCAAGTCGGGAGGCTGTATTTATCCCGCCCTCATCACCGCCGCCGTGCTGGTCACGGCCCTGCTGACCATAGGCTTTATGGTGGAGGGGGCCGACCTACAGTCTTCGGGGGTTTTGAGCGTGGTCAGCTTCAGCTTTGCCGGTTGCCTGACAGGCGCAGTGCTGTCCGGAGGGAAAAAAGGCAAGAGCCATAAAAAACGTTACAGAAAATAATTGACATAATAAATACAATAATATGGACAAAAGTAGCTCAATTTGATATAATTATAGTGAAATTAAAACGCATTTCAGAAACAAGAGTTGACATAAACGAAAAATTTTTTCGTTATTTTTGAAAAAAGGACTTGATTATTTTGCGAGTTTGTAATATATTGTTACCACAGTCGATTATGTCAATCGAAAAATTATTTTCCGGTGTCTGCCTATGAGAGCTCTGGCAGTACGAAACAGGCCGGACAGGGAGCGCTCCGGAAGCGCTTCCATGTTCCTTTTTTTCAGCTTTATCTGTTCATCTCTGCTGTCTCTGCTCTATCTGGATGCCCGGTCCTTTGAGGCTCTGCCTGAGGGGAGATGGCTGGCGGCCAGTCTGGCTTTGCTTCTGCTGCTCACGGCGGCCTACAGCGGTTCCTGCTGCGGCGAGATATGTCTGCCGGCAGTGACAGCGCTGATGGGTGCCGTGTGCTCCTGCGCTTTCTGCCTCCTGGCTGTGGAGCTGAGAGCGGGGGAAAGGGCCTGCCTCTGTTTGCTGCCGGCATTGCTGCTGGGCGTCCCGCTGCAATTTGCAATGGCTGTCTGGGGCATGCAAGGCTCGGCTCTGCTGCGCAGGGCAGCTTGTTCCGGTCCCGGTGCTGCCGCGGCATATCTGAGAAAGCAGAATATCATGGTGCTCCTGTCCGCTGCGGCTGCCGCCGTGCTCACGGTCTGCATCGTTTTTAGATAGATAATTCTTAAGGAGAAAGGAGGGCGTTGCTATGCAGAATCAGGAATGTATCGATATCTTTGAAAAATACCTGAGAGACGATAAGAAATCCTCTGCAAACACCCTCAGTTCCTATCTGCGTGATATCAGGCAGCTGGGAGAATATCTTGACGACCACTCCGAGCACGGCATCATTGACGCCGACGAGGAGGATCTGAGCGGCTACATAGCCATGCTCCGTTCCAAGGGCAAATCTGTTGCCACGGTATCCAGGAGCATCGCCTCAATAAAGTGCCTCTACTCCTATTTCTGCATAAAGCAGATGGTAAAGACCAATCCGGCTCTGGGCCTGGTGCCGGAGAAGAGCACCCAGAAGCTGCCCCAGATACTTACCAGCAAAGAAGTGGAGCTGCTGCTGGAGCAGCCTCAGTGCGTGGATGCCAAAGGCTACAGGGACAAGGCAATGCTGGAGCTGCTGTATGCCACCGGCATCAGAGTCAGCGAGCTCATCGACCTGAACATCAGCGATGTGAACCTGGGCGCCGGAGTCATCCGCTGCAGCAGCCGCAATAAGGAGCGCTTCATCCCCATGTACAATGCGGCGGTGAAAGCTCTCAGTGAATATATCACACTGGTGCGTCCCCAGATGATCTCCAGTCCGGATGAACAGTCCCTCTTTGTAAACGTCAGCGGCGAGCGCATGTCCCGCCAGGGCTTCTGGAAGATAGTCAAGCACTATCAGAAGAAGGCGGGGATAGAGAAGGATATAACCCCCCATACCCTGCGCCATTCCTTTGCCGCCCATTTGCTGGAAAACGGCGCAGATATCCACGCCATCCAGGAGATGCTTGGCCATGCGGATATATCCTCCACCCATATGTATTCCCAGCTGGTAAAGAAACAGCTGAAGGACGTGTATAACAAGGCCCATCCCAGAGCCTGAGGTCTTATAAAACATACCGCCGCAGTTTTGAACTGCGGTGGTTTTTTGCAGGCTCACCCTGGCAAACCAGGCAAAAAAAATAAACAGTAAAATGGGCCCGGTGCAGCTGCGCCGGGCCCATGCTTATGTAATATAAATTATGCTGCCTTATTTCATGGCCCTTGCCATGGAGACAATGTCTCCCACGCCGTCCACCACTGCGGAGGGGCGGTAGGCGTAGGTCTTGAGGGTGTCCATGGTGGAGCAGCCGGAGAGCACCAGAACGGTGGACATGCCGCTCTCCAGACCGGAGATTATGTCCGTGTCCATCCGGTCGCCTATCATGACGGCCTCGGCGGAGTGGCAGTGGAGCATGCGCAGTCCGGTGCGCATCATCAGGGGATTTGGCTTGCCGCAGTAATAAGCCTGGATGCCGGTGGCCATCTCGATGGGAGCCACCAGAGCCCGGCAGGCGGGAGCTATGCCGCCCTCGATGGGGCCGGAGACGTCGGAGTTTGCGCCTATGAGTTTTGCTCCGCCCATGACCAGATTGGTGGCCTTGGTAAGGGAGTCCAGGGAATAGGAGCGCCCTTCGCCCACCACCACGTAGTCGGGATTTACGTCGTTCATAGTTATTCCGGCGTCATACAGGGCGTTGAGCAGCCCGGCCTCGCCTATGGCAAACACGGAGCAGCCGGGGGCCTGGTCCTTAAGGAAGGCGGCGGTGGCCAGGGCACTGGTGTAGAAGTGCTCTTCAGGCACATCCAGGCCCATGCGCTCCAGCTTCTGGTTCAGCTCTCTGGGAGTATAGCCGCTGTTGTTGGTAAGGAAAAGGTATTCTTTTTTCTCTTCCTGGAGCCACTGGATAAACTCGGTGACACCTGGCAGGATCTGGTTTCCTTTATATATAACACCGTCCATATCGCAGATGAAACCGGTCTTTTCATTGAAATTAAGTGTATTCATACATTCACCTCGCAGGGGAGTTTAACACAGGGGTGCTGCATTTAGCAAGCACCAATATGTAAAATTTTTTAAATATGCCTGGCTTTCAAAGCTTTCTTGGACTTGACAGGCGGGTGAAGGGGTGGAATAATATTCCCGTCTATAACGGAAAGGGAGAGCCCCATGGAGGCGGGGCCGTTTTAATGCTATGCGTACAGTGAAAGCCGAGGATATCAGCGCCGCAGTGGCGGAGCTTTGCATAAGGGCCAATAAGCAGCTGCCGGAGGACATAGTCCGGGCCATGGACAGCGCCCGGGAAGGGGAGCCATGGCCGGTGGCGAAAGCCACTCTGGGGGTGCTGTGCCGGAATATAGAGGCCGCCGGGAATATGGATCTGCCTGTCTGCCAGGATACGGGCATGGCCTGCGTCTTTGCGAGCCTGGGCCAGGATGTGCACATAGAGGGGGACTTCAATGCCGCGGTGAACGAAGGCGTGCGCCGGGGCTATGAGCAGGGCTACCTGCGCAAAAGCGTTGTGGGCGACCCTCTGCGCCGGGTGAACACCGGGGACAATACCCCTGCCGCCATAACGGTGGAGCTGGTGCCGGGGGACCGGCTGGAGCTCACCGTTGTTCCCAAGGGCTTCGGCAGCGAGAACATGAGCCGCCTTGCCATGCTCAAGCCAGCCGACGGGGTGGAAGGAGTGAAGCGCTTCGTGCTGGACACGGTGAAGGCCGCCGGTTCCAACCCCTGCCCCCCCATAGTGGTGGGCGTGGGCATAGGCGGCACCTTTGACAAGGCGGCGGCCCTGGCAAAGCACGCCCTGCTGCGGCCTGTGGACCGCCCCAACCAGGATGAATTCTATGCCGCTCTGGAGGCGGATATGCTCCGGGAGATCAATTCCCTGGGCATAGGTCCCCAGGGCTTCGGCGGCCGCACCACGGCCCTGGCAGTGAATATCGAGACCATGCCTACCCACGTGGCCGGCCTGCCGGTGGCGGTGAATATAAGCTGCCATGTGACCAGAAGAGCCGGATGTATTTTGGACTAAGCCTAACCTCAAAATACTTAATATTAATGTATTTTAAATTACAGCAGTCTCATTGGGTTGTGGATAACAATTGATCTAAAGGGTGGAAAGCTAAATGTCGAGGGTTAACCCGGTATTGTTCGTATTTTTTGCCGTACTCTGTATATTAACTGCACATAAGTTAGTCAAGAATCCTGAGGAAGGACATTGGTCTATACCCAGGAAAGCAGAAAAAATCTTGCTTTTTATTATTGTTGCTCTGGGGCTCGCCGTTCGTCTGTACGAATTTGGAGCGGTGCCCTGCGGAATAAAAGAAGATGAAGCAATGGCCGCCATAAATGCCAAGGCCTTGGCTGATTATGGTACGGACATTTATGGGACATCTTATCCGGTATTTTTCGAAGCATGGAAATTTGCTCAGATGAGCGTACTTATGTCTTACTTCATAGCCCCAAAAGTAAAGATGTTTTCCATGACGTCGGTCACTATAAGAATTCCAACTCTGCTGGTCAGCTGCCTGTCGCTAATTGTACTATATAAAGTCTCAAGAGATATTTTTGGCAGAAAAACCGGACTGATTATATTGTTTTTTGCAGCTATAGCTCCTTGGCATATAATGCAAAGCCGTTGGGCATTGGAGGCAAACTTCTACCCACACTTTTTCCTTTTCGGAATCTATTTCCTTAACCGTTCACTGAAAGCCGGGCACCGTAAGCTTCTGCTGTGCCTGAGCATGGTGATGTTCGGCCTGTGCATGTACTGCTATGGCGTGTCCATATATACCATGCCGCTGTTTCTGGCCGCTGTTTCTGGTGCTTGCCTGCGTTTATCTGCTGCTGAAGAAAAAAGTAAGCATAGGGGAGGCGCTGATGGCCATGGCGGTCTGGCTGGCGGTGTCCTGGCCCTTCATCCTTGTCATGGCCATCAACTACTTCGGCTGGGATACGGTGGAGATAGGCCCTTTCACCTTGCAAAACTTTAAAGACAGTGTCAGAGCTGGTGACATTCTTTTCTTCTCAGACGATATACTCAGGCAGTTGTTTGAAAACATTAAGACAACAGTATCGGTGGTTTTCCTTCAGTGGGATGATGTACCGTGGAACAATATTCCCATGTATGGCAGCATATATAAGTTTTCTCTGCCATTTGTCTTATTGGGATTGGGATGGCTTATCAAGCAGATGAAAGTAAACACCGGAGCCGTCCTCATATTCCTTATGTGGCTTACAGGCCTATGGTGCGGAATAATTACCAATGCGGTAAATATCAACAGAATCAATATTATTTTCTATGCGCAAATAGTTTTTCTTGGCCTGGGAGTAGCGGCTTTCATGAGAAATACCAAAGGGCTGATTAGACTTATGCCGGCAGTGGTATACCTTTTGTCTTTTGTGTTATTTGCACGCTGCTATTTTGACCCGTATAATTCCCAAGCTCAGTCAATTGAGCGGTATTTTTACAAATATTACGGCCAGGCACTTGCAGAGATAAGAGACAGTGATGCAGATAAAATATATATAACAGCGGAAGCTCACGGAATACAGACAAGCGAGGTCCTTACAATGTTCTACCATGAGTTAGATGCCGAGTACTGCCTAGGTAAAACGGAGCCCGAAAACATACTTCCATATAAGGAGAGGTATGTTTATGGATATCTGAGCGATATGGAAATAGACGAAAACGAAAATGCAGTGTATCTTGTGGCTGTACATGAACTGGAGTATTTTAACACAGAGCTATACGATATCCAGCAGTTCGGACCATATTATTATGTGCTGGACAGAAAGTAAGAGCCATCAGTAAATAAAAATATGGATTCATTAAATCTAATCTTTTATGCCTTGTCCCTGTTTCTGACCACTGTGGCCATGGCCAGGCTGCTGTCCCGGCCCCATTCCGATCTGGAGCTATCCCTGAATGACCGGGTGTATAAAGCCCTGCTGCTGTTTTTTGCCCTGGCGGCAGTGCTGGTTAGGGTGTATAAATTTGGCTCTGTACCCGGCGGCTTCAACCAGGACGGGGCTATGGCCGCCATAGATGCTTTGGCCCTGGCGGAACACGGCACGGATCACTACGGCATGAGCCTGCCGGTGCATCTCACGGCCTGGGGCTACGGTCAGATGAGCGCTCTGCTCAGCTACCTGATGGTGCCCTTTATAAAGCTTATGGGTCTGAATGCGGTGTCCGCCCGGCTGCCCCAGCTGATCGTCAGCCTGCTGGGCCTGGCCGCCCTGTACTTCTTCAGCCGGGATGCTTTTGGGAAAAAGGCGGCGCTTATAGTTTTTGCCTTTGGGGCCATAGCCCCCTGGCATATTCTTCAGAGCCGCTGGGCCCTGGACTGCAATCTGTACCCCCACTTCTTTCTCTTCGGAGTATATTTTCTCAACCGCTCCCTGAAAGCCGGGCGCCGTAAGCTGCTGCTGTGCCTGAGCATGGTGATGTTCGGCCTGTGCATGTACTGCTATGGCGTGTGCCGCTGTTTCTGGTGCTTGCCTGCGTTTATCTGCTGCTGAAGAAAAAAGTAAGCATAGGGGAGGCGCTGATGGCCATGGCGGTCTGGCTGGCGGTGTCTTGGCCCTTCATCCTTGCCATGGCCATCAACTACTTCGGCTGGGATACGGTGGAGATAGGCCCTTTCACTCTGCCCTATTTTTCCGGCAGCGTCCGTTCCAACGATATACTTTTCTTTTCCGATGATATACTCTCCCAGCTGTGGGAGAATCTTAAATCCCTGCAAACTGCGGTGTTTGCTCAGGGGAGCGACCTGCTCTGGAACAATATCCCTGCCTTCGGCAGCATATATCTGTTCTCGATGCCCTTTGCGGTGCTGGGCTTTGTGTATGTACTGCTGCGGCTTAAAAATAACGACGGGGCAGTGCTGCTGCTGTTCTTCTTCATCACCGGGCTGTGGTGCGGCCTATGCACCAACGGAGTGAACATCAACCGCATAAACATCATCTTCTACCCACAAATCCTTTTTACCGCCCTGGGCATATATACGGTGTTCTGCCGCATGGACGCCTTTCCCCTGCGCCTGGGTGTGGCTGCCGCCTATCTGCTGGCTTTTGCCCTGCTGTGCAGTACTTACTTTGGATACTATGCCGGGCAGATGGAATATTGCTTTTTCAAGGACTTCGGCACGGCGGTCTCGGCCCTGCAATACAGCGATGCGGAGAGATTCTATATAACCGGCAAGAGCCAGGGGGAGAACACCGCCTATGTCAGCGAAGTCCTGACGCTGTTCTATCACCAGATAGATTCGGAGTACTATCAGGGCAAGACCTGCCCGGAGGGGCTGCTGCCCTATGGGGAGCGCTATACCTATGCCAATATGGAGGATATAGATATAGACCCGCAGGAGGATGCCGCCTATGTGGCGGCGGAAAACGAGCTGGGCTGTTTTGAGCTGGAGCTCTACGATGTGGAGCAGTTTGGCACTTACTATCTGCTGGAGACCAGGGACTGAAGCAGACGGCTGTCCGGCGACCACCGGACTTATGCAGAGAGAAAAGAGAAACGAGGTTTGCTTATGATAGCGATAAGTATAGTTCTGGCCTTTGCCGTGCTCATGCTCTGCCTTATGACGGCAAAGAGACTGTACAAGAATTCCGGAAGTCTCTTGGAGCTGGAGATGTCCGACAGGCTGTATTGGACAATATTTGTGTTTTTTGCCCTTGTGGCCGTATTTGTCCGGGTATATAAATTCGGCCAGGTGCCGGGAGGCTTCTATCAGGACGGGGCCATGGCTGCGGTAGACGGCAAGGCGCTGGCGGACCATGGCACCGATCGCTACGGCATGAGCCTGCCGGTGCATCTCACAGCCTGGGGCTACGGCCAGATGAGCGCTTTGCTCAGCTACCTGATGGTGCCCTTTATAAAGCTCATGGGCTTCAGCCCGGTATCGGCGCGCCTGCCCATACTGATAGTCAGCCTGCTGGGCTTGGCGGTTTTGTATCTTTTTTCCAGAGATGCCTTCGGCAAGAAAGCGGCATTGTTCATTTTTGCTTTCGGCTGTATTGCGCCCTGGCATTTTATGCAGAGCCGCTGGGCTTTGGACTGCAATTTGTATCCCCATTTCTTCCTGTTTGGAATATACTTTTTGAACCGCTCCATGAAAGCCAGGCACCGCAAGCTGACTCTGAGCGTCAGCATGGTGATGTTCGGCCTGTGCATGTACTGCTACGGAATAGCGATATATACCATGCCCTTGTTTCTGGTAATGGCCTGTATATATTTGCTGGTGAAGAAAGAGGTCAGCATTCCGGAGGCATTTTTGGCATTGGTGGTGTGGCTGGCGGTGTCCTGGCCCTTCATTACGGTAATGGTCATAAACTTCTTTGGGCTTGAGACCATAGAGCTGGGGCCCTTCACTCTGCCGTTTTTCCCGGACAGCCGCCGCTCCAGCGACATTCTGTTCTTCCATGACCCGAAGTACAGCTTTATTATACAGCTGCTGTACGATATCAAATGCCTGCTGCTGGTGGTGTTCATCCAGGCGCCGGACAAGCCCTGGAACAGCATGCCCGCCTATGGAACCATATACTTATTTTCCATTCCCTTTGTGCTGCTGGGTCTGGGCTGGACTTTGCTGCAATTCAGAAAAAACAGTGCTGCGGCGCTGCTGATCCTGTTTTATATCACCGGGCTGTGGTGCGGGGTATGTACCATAGGGGTGAATGTAAACCGGATAAACATCATTTTTTACCCCCAGATCATCTTTGCCGCCGTGGGCATATACCTGACAGCGAGGAGCTTTGCCTCCGTGCCGCTGAGAGCAGGCCTGGCTGCCGTTTATATGCTTGCCTTTGTGATGATGTGCTTTAGCTATTTTGGGGAATATTCCAAGACTCTTGAGTACTATTTCTATAAAGACTTTGGAGATGCCATGCTGTCCATAAAGGACGACGATGCGGAAAAGATGTATATAACCGCCTCCCTGCATGACGATACACGGGGAAACATCAGCGAGATTCTGACTCTTTTCTATCACGAGACGGATGCGGAGTACTACCAGGGCAAGACCTGCCCGGAGGGGCTGCTGCCTTTTGATGAACGCTATACTTTTGCGCCTATGGAGGATATTGAGATAGACCCGGAAGAGGATGCGGTATATGTGGCAGCTGAGGACGAGCTGGATTGCTTTGATATGGATCTGTTTGATGCCAGACAGTATGGGGGATTTTTTGTTCTGGAGAGAAAGGAATGAGCACTATGGAATATAGCCTTAAAACACCCCTGAGCCGGGAGGAGCTGGCTAAGCTCCGGGCCGGGGACATGGTGTATCTCAGCGGGGAGATATATACCGCCAGGGACGCTGCCCACAAGCGGATGGTGGAGTGTCTGGACCGGGGGGAGCCGCTGCCTTTTGAACTGAAAGACAGCGCCGTCTACTACGTGGGGCCAACGCCGGAACCGCCCGGACGGGCCATCGGCTCTGCCGGTCCCACCACCTCCGGGCGTATGGACGCCTATTCACCCAGGCTCCTTGACCTGGGACAGAAGCTTATGATAGGCAAGGGCATGCGCAATAAGGAAGTAATAGAGTCCATGGTGCGAAACGGCGCGGTGTACCTGGCCGCCATGGGCGGAGCGGGGGCGCTGATGAGCCAGTGCATCAGGTCCGCGGAAGTGATATGCTGGGAGGACCTGGGCTGTGAGGCGGTGCGGCGGCTGGAGATAAAAGACATGCCTCTCACCGTGGCTATAGACAGTCTTGGGGGAAATATATATGAGAGCGGCCCTGAGGCCTATCTTGAAAGTTTGAAAGGCGGTAAATGATATGGATTATGCCCAGAAGTCTCTGGAGCTGCACCGGCAGCTGAGAGGAAAGATAGAAGTGGTGTCCCGGGCAAAGGTGGACAGCCGTGAGGCCCTGAGCCTGGCCTATACTCCCGGCGTCGCCCAGCCCTGCCTGGAGATACAGAAGGACCCGGACAAGAGCTATGAGCTCACCCGCCGCTGGAATACCGTGGCTGTTGTAACCGACGGCAGCGCCGTGCTGGGCCTTGGGGATATTGGCCCGGAGGCGGGCATGCCGGTAATGGAGGGCAAGTGCGTCCTCTTTAAGGAGTTCGGCGGAGTGGACGCCATACCTCTCTGCATCCGCAGCAAGGACGTGGACGATATAGTAAATACCGTGGCTTTGCTTGCCGGCTCCTTCGGCGGAGTGAACCTGGAGGATATCTCCGCCCCCCGCTGCTTTGAGATAGAGGAGAAGCTGAAGCAGCGCTGTGATATCCCCGTTTTCCACGATGATCAGCACGGTACCGCGGTCATAGTCATGGCAGCTTTGAAAAACGCCCTGCGCCTGACGGGCAGGAAGCTGGAGGAGATCAAGGTGGTCACCTCCGGAGCCGGAGCCGCAGGTACTGCCGTGGTGAAGCTGCTGGCTGGAGCGGGAGTCAAAAACATTGTCATGTGCGACAGGAGCGGCGCCATATATTCCGGCCGCCCGGGACTTAATCCGGCCAAGGCGGAGATCGCCGCAATGACCAATCCCGGCCGGGAGCAGGGGAGCCTGGCGGAGGTGATAAAGGGAGCCGACGTGTTTATAGGTGTTTCCGCCCCCGGCCTTCTCACCCAGGACATGGTGAGAAGTATGAATAAAGATTCAATAATCTTTGCCTGCGCCAATCCCGTGCCGGAGATACTGCCGGATCAGGCCAAGGCCGCCGGGGCCGCCGTGGTATCTACCGGCCGCAGCGACTATCCCAACCAGGTGAACAATGTCCTGGCCTTCCCCGGAATCTTCCGGGGCGCTCTGGATGCCAGGGCATGGGACATAAACGAAGAGATGAAGCTGGCTGCCGCCCAGGCCATAGCCTCTCTGGTCAGCGACGAAGAGCTCTCCGCCGATTACATCCTCCCCCTGGCCTTCGACCCCAGAGTACGGGAGGCCGTGGCCGCCGCCGTATATAAAGCAGCCAAGGACAGCGGAGTGGCCAGAACCTGATATCCATTCGCTTTGAATAAAAATCCCGCCGCACCGAAAATAGGTGCGGCGGGATTTTCATATGCGGCCTTATTTCATGGCCCGCTCCGCTTTGACGCAGCTCAAAGTCACCGCCATGCCGGAAGCCAGGTACAGCAGCCAGAAGAGAGCATAGGAGACCAGACGGTTCATTGCCATCAGCGGGTAGGGGGCAGGCCAGCCCAGGGCCAGGATATTGTAGCCCAGGGACATTGGCAGAAAAAGGACCGGCCAGATATTTATCTTCCAGAACCGGAGCTTGAGGACTCGCCCGTCTCTGCCCTTGGACCAGCGGGAGCCTATGACATGGAGCATAAGACCGAAGATCAGAAATACCAATCCGGCTATCAGGGCTCCGGCCTCTTGAGTCTCGTACCAGATAAGAGCGGACAGTACGATGGACAGCAGGTCAAAGGCCGTTGCCACTGCGTTAAAGATGAAGGCCGTGTTCAGCCCTTCGGTGTCTGCCGGAAGCAGCTCCGCCCCTTTCAGCAGATGGTCGGTGCTGACGCCGAAATATTCGCTGAGCTGGACTATCTTGTCCAGGTCGGGGCTGCTCTGGCCGCTCTCCCATTTGGAGACTGCCTGCCGGGATACGCCCAGGGCCTCCGCCAGCTCCTCCTGAGACAGGCCCCTGGCCTTCCTCAGCTCCTGTATTCTTTCGGATAGATTCATGTATATACCGCCTTTCTCTTCCTTTGCTGATGTGCAGATATTAGCATAAGCGGCGGTTGCATTGCAAGCAAGAAATAGTTTAAGTCCGGCAACCACTGGTTGCCGGACTTAAAAAATACGTTAAATTGGTTTTTAGCGGAGGTAAATCACCACTGAGTCAGTTCCAGATACAGGTCCTTGTACTGCCTTGCGGAGTTGGTCCAGGACACGTCCTTGGCCATATCCCGCTGGACTATCTCGTCCCAGTGATAGCGGTTGGTGAAGTAAACGGTCTTGGCCCGGTTGATGGCATCCAGCAGCAATCCGGCGTCGTAGCGGTCGAAGGTAAAGCCGTTGCCCTCGCCGGTAAAATCATTGTAGGGCTGCACGGTGTCCTTCAAGCCGCCGGTCTCCCGGACGATGGGCAGGGTGCCGTAGTGCATGGCGTTGAGCTGGGTAAGTCCGCAGGGCTCGAAGCGGGAGGGGACCAGCAGAGCGTCGGCGCCGGCATAAATGCGGTGGGCTCTTGCCTCGTCATACTGGATGCAGGCGCTGAAGGTGCCCTTGTTGGTGGCCTCATAATAGCGGAAGCTGTCCTCATACTGGGCGTCGCCGGTACCCAGGACAACGATCTGGGTGTTGCCGTCCAGCACCTGGGGCACGATGGTGCTCACCAGATCCAGACCCTTCTGGTTGGTGAGACGGGAGATGAGGCCAATGACGAACTTGCCTTCGTCCTCCACCAGGCCCAGCTCTCTCTGGAGGGCCTTCTTGTTCTCCATCTTGTGGTTGAGCACATTGGCCAGACCGTAATTCTCTGCCAGGGCCGGGTCGGTCTCAGGGTTCCACATTTCGTAGTCTATGCCGTTGACTATGCCTCTCAGCTTGCCGCTGTGGTAGCGCAGGTGATCCTCCAGACGCTCGCCGTATTCGGCGGTCTGTATCTCCCAGGCGTAGGTGCCGCTGACGGTGGTGATGCGGTCGGCATAGGCCAGGCCGCCCTTGAGCATATTGGCGTTGACGTAGTCCTGCTGGAGAGCGCCCATGTTGAATACGGAGTCGGGCAGACCGGACCAGTACTTTATGGTGGGGATATTGAAGATGCCCTGGAAGCGGAGATTATGTATGGTAAGTATAGACCGGGCACGGCCCACAGGGGTATCCTTGAACAGGGTACGCAGATACACGGGGACAAGACCGGCCTGCCAGTCGTGGCAGTGGATGATGTCGGGTATCCAGTTCATGTAGTTGAGAGCAGCCAGGGCGGCCTTGCTGAAGAAGCAGTACTTGGGAATATCGTCCACAAGATTGGTGTAGGGATTGCCGGAGGTGAAGAACTCCTGGTTGTCGATGAAATCGTAGACAACGCCGTCACAGACGTATTCCATTATGCCTACATAGTAGTCGCGACCGGTGCCGCCCAGGTCCATGTAGAACTCGCCGCGGTAAACCATCTTGTCCTGATACTTCCTGGGTATGCAGGCGTAGCGGGGCAGGATCACGCGCACGTCGCAGTTGAGCTTGACCAGCTCCCGGGGCAGGGCATACATAACATCCCCCAGCCCGCCGGTCTTGACAAAGGGATGACACTCGGAACCGATGAAAGCCACGCTTCTGCGGGGCAGAGTAGAGATATCCAACACAGGTGCAGCCTCCTCAACAACGGGGGTTTCTTCAACAACAGGAGCGGCCTCCACCACGGGGGCGGCCTCCACCACGGGGGTGGTCTCAACGACGGGAGCGGCCTCAACGACGGGAGCGGCCTCAACGACGGGAGCAGCTTCTACAACGGGAGCGGCTTCTGCTGCGGGTTCAGCCTTTTTCTTTGCAGGAGCGGCTTTCTTCTTTGCGGGAGCGGCCTTCTTCTCGGCAGGCTCAGCCTTCTTTTCGGCAGGCTCAGCCTTCTTTTTCGCGGGAGCGGCTTTCTTCTTTGCGGGAGCGGCCTTCTTCTCGGCAGGCTCAGCCTTCTTTTCGGCAGGCTCAGCCTTCTTTTTCGCGGGAGCAGCTTTCTTCTTTGCAGGCTCGGCCTTCTTCTCAGCGGGAGCGGCTTTTTTCTCCACCACGGGCTCGGCCTTCTTCTCAGCGGGAGCGGCTTTCTTCTCCACAACAGGCTCGGTCTTTTTTTCTACAGGAGCGGCCTTTTCAGCGGGTGCAGCCTTGACAGGGGCCTTGGTTTCTTTTTCCGCAGCCGGTGCTGCCGCCTCTTTCACGGCGGTTTTCTTCACATCTGAATCAACTTTTTTCCGTGCCATAACAAACCTTCCTTTCAAATATCGATAAGCATTTTTACCCATCGGTTTCCCCGGCAAGCCGGAGAAGATATCCCGGCGGACGGCCTCCATTGGATGTGACATGGCAGGCCTCAGCCGGTGCGGGGGTTCAGGCGCCCTGCAGGAGACTTACGGCCACCCTGGCCGCCTGACCTGCGTCGGCGGTATAGGCGTCAGCGCCGATCTCCTGGCAGAAGCTCTCAGTGATGGGAGCGCCCCCAACCATGATTTTTATTTTATCCCTGATACCTTTTTCCACCGCCAGGTTTACGACCCGGCGCATTTCCGCCATGGTGGTGGTAAGCAGGGAAGAGCAGGCTATAATACCGCAGTTTTTTTCGATAGCGGTGTCAACAAAGGCCTCGGGACTCACGTCCAGGCCCAGATCAATGACCTCCAGGCCGCAGCCTTCCATCATTATCTTCACCAGGTTCTTGCCTATATCGTGCATGTCCCCCTTCACCGTGCCCAGAACGACCCGGCCTGCGGCTTTCTCTTCGCCGCTTACAAGACCAGGCTTTAAAAGCTCAGTGGCCGCCGCCATGCAGCGGGCTGCCATAAGCATCTCCGGCACAAAGGCCCGGCCTGCGGTAAAGTCGTCGCCAAGCCTGGTCATACCGGCCACAAGCCCTTGCTCCAGCAGCTCTCTGGCCTCAAAGCCCTGATCCAGACCCTGACGGCAGAGCTCCAGGACCTTTTTCCTCTGCCCACGGCAAAGGGCTTGGGACAGCTGGGAGAGCAGTCCGTCAAGCTTATCCTCCTGGGCTTTGGCCTGTACATGGGCCTTAGGAGCCGTGACGCGCCGGGGCGCCGGGGGAAGGTCAAGGGCAGGCATATGGAGCACCGAGTTGTATTTGTCTATCTCATCATCGATGATGGGGTCTACATGGGGGAATACGGTCCCGGCAAGACCGTAGGTGATGCTGGGGATAAAATGGCCGCCGGGGCAGCAGGCTTTGAGAGCAGCGCCCACATAGCTGCGTATCTCCTCTTCGGAGGCGTCCTGACGGTCGATGGCGGCGCCTATGCCGCCCATGAGCACCATGCGCCCCTTCAGCCGGCGCTGAAGAGCGGGGATATCGTTATCCGGCAGTACACCCTGCCAGATCTGTATGCCTATCTCCGCCATGTCCTCCACAATGGGAGCCAGGTAGGAGTCGGCATGGTGCAGGGCTATGACGCCCCGGGAGCGGATGTAGCCGTAAAAACGCCGGTAGGGTTCCTTGAAAAATTCCCGCCACATTTCCGGCTTCATAAACAGCGAATCCTTTGCGCCCCAGTCGTCATGGGAGAATATCATATCCGGGGCCAGTCCGTCAATAAGTAATTTGACGAATTGTAGCCTGTAGTCCGTAATATAATCAATAAGCTGATGCATTTCCTCCGGATGCTCGTAAAGATTGGTGAGAGTGTCCTCGAAACCCATGAGAAAATGGCACTGCTCAAAAATGCCGGTGCCCATGAAACCGGCAATTATCTTGCCATCTCCAGCAGCTGCCCTGGCAGCGGCGGCACAGTCCTCCCAGCCCTGGGTGCAGTTGGACTCCAGATCCGGGGCATGGACATATTCCCGCCAGCGGGTGATATCCGGGCAGACCTTGGTCTCCGGCGTGATGTGGGGCATGGGCCCGGGAGCATCCTCCGGCCACATTATTGTGGTGCCCCAGCGGTCGATACTGGTGTGCCCCTTTCCCCGGCCGGCCCGGAGATAGCCGTTCACAGGATCGTTCAGCACCACATGCAGCGCCTCATATTGCTTCAGCTGCCGCTCCGGCCTGCCGTCAGGCTTGAGTAATTCCAGAAAAATTTCCTTAGGGCTCTGCATCTCGCTTTTACTCCTTTTCAAACAGAATACATGAAGTGAAACTAATGGTGCCGGGACCGTAGTTGTAATCCAGCCCGGAGCGCAGGCACACTTCGCTCACCAGCAGCCCGTAGGCCTCCATGGAGGACAGGCGCTTTTGGGGAAAGCGGCAGGGCCTGTCCGGCCAGGTGCACTTATGGCAGAGGGTGCAGGCCCCGGCGGTGAGGGGCAGACAGTCCGGCTCCAGGCATCTGGCCTGCCTGGCCAGATTGGAAAAAGCCGACTTGTGCCTGGCCTGGGCCAGAGCTATGCCCCTGCTGTCAAACTCGTCCTCCAGCTCTCCCACGGTCTGGACCAGGATGCCCCGGCGGTAACGGCCCATGCGCCGGGCCGTGTCATCCAGGCTGCCGCAGGCGGGAGGACAGCTCCAGCAGCGGTCGTATTTAAGACAGCGCCCCGAGGCGCACATTTCCCGCACCTCAGGCAAAGGCTTCAGTGCTTCCATGCAAAGGGGAGCGATATGCTCAAAGCCGTTTTGCCTGGCCAGCTGAAAAAAATCCGGCATCCCTCGCTCCTTTCACAATGCTCCTTGACAAAAGCCCCGGCTACTGTATATCATACTTAAAGTACTTTAAATAATTATAGGAAAAGGATAAATATATGTCAAGGATTTTGGCCCGTCAAGGGGACAGAGACTTTGAATTTAAAGCAAAAAACGGGGAGAATCTTCTGGAAATCCTGCGCCGGGGCGGCCTGGAGCTGCCTGCGCCCTGCGGCGGAAACGGGAAATGCGGCAAATGCCGGGTAATTGTGGACCGGGGCAGAGGCAGGGAAAGCGTCCTGGCCTGCCGATATAACATAGATGGGGACATGGAAGTGCTTCTTCCGGAGCGGGGAACAGGAGAGATCTGCCGGGAGGGCAGAGAGGTTGACATAACACATGAATCCGGGCGCGGGACCGGGCGCCGCGGTCTGGGGGCTGCCGTGGATATAGGCACTACCACCCTGGCGGTGAAGCTCTTTGATCTGGAGCAGGGCCTGGAGCTGGGCAGCCTGGGCGCCTGGAACAGCCAGAGCCCCTTTGGGGCCGACGTCATCAGCCGCTGCCAGTATATCATGGAACATGAGGACGGGCTGGAGCTGCTGAAACAGCGGGTACGGAGCCAGGTCTTTGAACTTGTCCGGGAGCTTATGCTCAGCTCAGGGAGACAGGACGACAGCCTGGAAGAGCTCATCGCGGTGGGCAACACGGTGATGGAGCACATTTTTATGGGCCTTTCCCCGGCTGGTATTGCCGTGGCCCCATTCAGACCTGTAAGCCTGTTCACCAAGAGAGATCCGGTTTACATAAAACACGTTAAAGCTTTGGCCGCTCCCTGTGCAGCCGCCTATGTGGGCGGGGATATCATGGCGGGACTGCTCTCTTCCGGCCTGTGGGACAGAGAAGGGCTGAACCTTTTCCTGGACATTGGCACCAACGGAGAGATGGCTCTGGGGGGCAGGGCCGGCTTTGTCACCTGCTCCGTAGCCTCAGGCCCGGCCTTTGAGGGGGCCGGGATCAGCTGCGGGATGGCCAGCATGACCGGGGCCGTAACGGCGGTGAGATGGACGGGAAAGGGCTTTGAAACGGATGTCATTGGCGGCGGGGAGGCAAAGGGCCTGTGCGGCTCCGGCCTCATCAGCCTGCTGGCCCTGCTGCTGGAGCTGGGAGCCGTAGATGAGGGCGGCTGGCTGCTGCCTCCGGAAGAGGCCCCGGAAGAGCTCAGCCCCTGGCTGAGGGAAGATGACAGGGGAAACGGCTGCCTGTACCTAAGCGACAGAGTATATCTAACTGCCGGGGACGTGAGACAGCTGCAGCTGGCCAAGGCCGCCGTGGCCGCCGGGATAGAAGTGCTCATGGAGGAGCTGGGCATAGGTTCCGGAGATATTGGCCGGGTGTATATAGCCGGGGGCTTTGGCTCCCACCTGGATGTGAAGGCTGCGGCGGACATAGGCATGCTGCCGGAGGAGCTGGCGGACAGGGCAGAGGCTCTGGGAAACAGCGCTCTTGGCGGGGCGGCCATGGCTCTGCTGGATATGGACAGCCGGGAGGAGCTGTACAGGATACAGGAAAAGTGCAGATATATAGAGCTTTCCGGGGATGCCCGTTTCAACCGGGCTTTCCCTGAACATATGACATTCAGCAAGGAGGACGAACTGGAATGGAACTGAGCTTTCCACTTATATTGGACGGGGCTACCGGGACCCAGCTGCAGAAGCGGGGTTATACCGGAGAGGAATGCGCCGAGAGCTGGACGCTGAACCATCCCCAGGCCATACTGGAGATACAGCGCAGCTATGTGGACTCGGGCAGCCGGGTCATCTACGCCCCCACCTTCGGGGCCAACCGGGTGAAGCTGGAGCAGCACGGCATTTTCGGCAAGGTGGAAGAATATAACCAGGCCCTGGTGAACCTCAGCCGCAAGGCGGCGGGGGACAGAGCCTGGGTGGCCGGGGACCTGGCCCCCACGGGCCTGATGCTCTATCCCCTGGGCACGGCATCCTTTGACGAGCTGGTGGAGATATACACCGAACAGGCGGCCGCCTTGGAAAACGCCGGGGTGGACCTCTATGTCATAGAGACCATGATGACGGTGGCGGAGGCCAGGGCCGCCCTGCTGGCGGTGAAGAGCGTCAGCGAAAAGCCGGTGTTTGTCTCCTTCACCTGCGACGAGAAGGGCCGCACCCTCACCGGCAGCGATGTGAGGGCGGCATTGCAGATAATGCAGGGCATGGGAGCCGACGCCTTCGGACTCAACTGTTCCGTGGGGCCGGAGGAGATGCTGGTCCAGCTGGAGCGCCTGAGGGAAATAGCCTGCATACCGCTGCTGGCAAAGCCCAACGCCGGCATGCCGGAGACGGTGGAGGGAGAGACGGTGTACAACTGCCCGCCGGAGGAGTTCTCCGCCTGCATTCCCGGAATGGCCCGGGCGGGGGTCTGCATCTTCGGCGGCTGCTGCGGCACGGAGGCAGGCCACGTGGAGGCTATTGCCAAGGGCAGCGCCTCGCTGGAGATGCTGTCCCCGGCGCCTTTGCACGCTGACAAGCTGCCCTGCGCCACGGAGAAGGAGGTCTTTTTTCTGGAGCCCTCTGCGGAACACGGCAGGATACTCAGCTGCAACGAGGAGCTGGAAGAGGAGCTTATGGAGGAAACGGAAGGGGAAATGGTGGCCATAGCCATCAAGTCAAAGGAGGAGCTCTCCGCCTTTGCCGACTGCCAGTTCATGATCTCAAAGCCCCTCTGCCTTTGCTGCGATGATGCCAAGCTCCTTGAGCAGGCCCTGAGACTGTATCAGGGCCGGGCAATGTACGAAGGAAGCCTTCGGGAAGAGGAGCTGCTGCCCCTCTGCAGCAGATACGGACTGATAATCTGAGAGGGAGCGGGAATGGACTACACAAAGGAAAGCTGCCGGGACTTTACTGCCCTCCTGGCCTCCGAAAGCCCGACTCCCGGCGGCGGCGGAGCGGCGGCTCTTGCCGGAGCCCTGGGGACGGCCCTTGGGGAAATGGTGGCCGCTCTGACAGTGGGCAAAAAGCGCTATGCCGGGGTGGAGGAAGAGATAAGGGCAGCGGCGGCGGAACTGGAAGAGCTCCGGGAAATGCTGCTGGATACGGTGATGGAGGATGCTGAGGGCTTCATACCCCTCAGTCAAACCTACAGACTGCCCAAGGATGAGCCGGGCCGGGAGGAGAAGCTGGAATGGGCGACTCTGACCGCCTGTACCGCGCCGAAGAAGATAATGGAACTTGCGCTCCGGGCCATGGAACTGACAAAGCTTATGGCGGAAAAGGGCTCGGTGATGGCGGTGTCCGACGCCGGCTGCGCCGCCGCCATGCTAAAGGCCGCCGTAGATTCTGCGGCACTTAACGTATACATCAACACCAAAAGTCTGAAGGACAGAGCGGAGGCCGAGAGACTGAATGCCGCCTGTCTGGAGATACAGAAGAGCTGCGAAGAGCTCCATGGGGAGATATACGGCAAAGTCATGGCCGCTCTCATGGAGCAGAGGAGGTAAAATGGCAAAGCTTTTATCCGGCAAAGAGGTGGCCGAAGCTCTGGAGAAAGAGATATCCGGGCGCAGCGCCCTGCTCAGGGAACAGGGCATCGTACCGAAACTTGTCCTGGTCCGCTGCGGAGAGCGGGAGGAGGACCTTGCCTATGAAAAGAGCATCCTTCGCCAGGCCCGGCACAGCGGGATAGAGGCAGGACTGCGCTTGCTGCCTGAGACGGCGTCGCCGGAAGAGCTTAAAAAGCTGCTGAATGAGCTCAGCGCCGACAGGACCGTACACGGCTGCCTTATTTTCCGGCCTTTGCCGGGGCAGCTTGCGGCGGAGCAGAGGGAAATATGCAAGGCCCTTGCCCCGGAAAAGGACGTGGACGGCTGCACCGCCGCCTCCGCTGCTACAATATATACCGGAGAGGGGGCGGGCTTCCCGCCCTGTACCGCCCAGGCCTGTCTGGAGATGTTGGATCACTACGGCATAGAATGCCGGGGCAAAAGAGCGGCAGTGATAGGCAGAAGCCTGGTGGTGGGCAGGCCGCTGGCCATGCTTCTGACGGCCAGAGATGCCACCGTAACGCTCTGCCACAGCCGCACGGAAGGCCTGGGGGACATCTGCCGCCAGGCGGACATCATAATCTGTGCCGCCGGCAGGCCGGGACTTGTCACCGGAGATATGGTGCGGCCGGGGCAGACGGTGCTGGATGTATCCATGAACTTCCTGCCGGAGCTGAAAAACGCCGACGGAAGCCTGGGAGGCTTCGTGGGAGATACGGTATTCCGGGAAGTGGAAAAGACCGTGGAGGCAATAAGCCCCGTGCCGGGAGGAGTGGGCCGGGTCACCTCTGGGGTGCTGATGAAGCATGTTGCAGCGGCGGCGGAGAGGAGCCTAAAATGAGGGATGCAGATACCATTCGCCGGGAGATGCGCCGGGCCAGAAGGGCTCTGGACCGGGACACTGTGGAGAAGCTGTCCCGGAGTATCGTAAAGAATGTGGAGGAGCTGCCGGAATACAGGCAGGCCCGGACCGTGATGATATACAGGGCGGTTCAGGGAGAGGTGAGCCTGGAGCTGCTCCGGGGGAAGGTCTTTGCCTACCCTCTTTGTACCGGAGCGGGAGAGATGTGCGCCCTGCTGCCGGAGGGGGAGGGGGCCTGGAAGAAAGGGGCCTTCGGCATACCGGAGCCTGTACGGGAGCTCTCCCGGGAGATCGCCCCGGAGGAGATAGACCTGGTGCTCTGCCCCTGCACCGCCTTTGACGCCGGCTGCCGCCGTCTTGGCATGGGCGGGGGATATTACGACCGTTTTCTCCCCAGGTGCACCAGGGCCAAGTTCGTTGCCGTGGCCTACGAGTTTCAGCGGGCGGAGGTCCTGGAGGCCCAAAGCTGGGATGTACCCATGGATGCCGTGGTGACGGAAGAGCGGGTATACAGAAGAAAAGAGATATGATGCAAAGGCTCTAGGGACGGGCGGCCCCTGGAGCCTTTGCATCATGCGGGACATAAAGAGACAGCTTGAACTTTACATGCGGGAGATTTTGAGTTAAAATAAACTGTCAAAACATGTTTTCGTGAGGATGTCTTAATGAAGAGGATAGCCTTCTTTCAGGATAATCTGGACGTGGGGGGAATACAGAAGTCCCTGGTGAACCTCCTGCGGAACTTCGACTATGAGAACTATCAGGTGGACCTCTACCTTTCGGAGAAGAAGTCTTTCTGGAAAGTGGATTTCCCGCCCCAGCTGAATATAAAATACCTGAAGCACCTGCCCCGTCTCTGCTCCTTCATACCTTTTGACATTGCCAGGAATATGGTGAGCCTGGATTTCGGAGATTGCCCGGAATACGACCTGGCCATCGACTTTAACTCCTACCAGTTTTCCTGTGCCCTGGGGGCCCTCACCGTCCCCGCCAAGCGCCGGGTGATGTGGATACACAACAATGTGAGCGTGAAGCTGGAAAACGAGTGGAAGTACCGTGTGCTCTGGTTCAACTTCAAGGACAAGTTCAAATATTACGACAGATTCGTGGGCGTCTCCCAGGGCGTGATCGAACCTTTCATGGTCAGCAGCGGCATCTACGACCCGGAGAAGTTCACCGTCATCCAAAACACTATAGACACAGGGGAGATATACCAGAAGGCGGAAGAGGACTTTGACTTTGCCCCGGACCCGGAGAAACTGAATTTCGTCGCCCTGGGCAGGCTCTGCCATCAGAAGGGCTACGACATCATGCTGGAGCTCTTCGCCAAGGCGGCCAGACACAGGGATGACCTGCATCTGTATATCATTGGGAACGGGGACAAGCGCTTTGCCCTGGAATACCAGAGGGACAGCCTGGGCCTCACCGACAAGGTCACATTCCTGGGCCAGCAGACCAACCCCTTCAAATACATGGACAGGATGGACGCCTTCGTTTCCACCTCCCGCTATGAGGGCCAGCCTTTGAACATCATGGAGGCCAAGGCCCTGGGCCTGCCCCTCTACTGCACCAAGAATCTGGAGAGATACAGCCGGGGCCTGGTGGGCAGAGAGGATATACTGGATGCGGTGGTGCATGCCAAAAAGGAACCTAAGCGGAGAGACGACCTGCGCCAGTACAACGCAGAGATAATTGAGAGTATCAAGGCCCTGGCGGAAGAGGACTTCCGGGCAAGGCCGGAGAAGAAAAAGACCGTAAGCATCATTGCCCTGCACCTGGGCGTGGGCGGAGTGGAGAAAGCCATCATCAGCATGGCAAACATCTTCGCCAAGCGCTATGAGGTGAAGCTGTTCAGCGTCTACGACATGCCGGATTCCCCGGCCTTTCCCGTGGCTGAGGGGGTGCGGGTGCTATACCTGCTGGGCGACACTCCCAACAGGGAACAGTGGAAGGCGGCGCTCCGGGAGCTGAGGCCCCTTCGGTTCATAAAAGAGAGCATAAGGAGCGTGAAGATACTCACCGGAAAACGGCGCACCGTGGCCCGGGTCATAAAGAATATCCATGATGGGGTCATAATCACCACCCGCCACGAGCACAATCTGCTCCTGTCCCGTTACGGCAGCCCCAATGTCCTGAAGATAGGACAGCTGCACCACGACCACCGCTTTGAGAAAAAATATGTGCGGGGTTTTGAAAAAGGCTATGAGGGCGTAGACATCATGGCTCTGCTGACACCTCAACTGGTGGAAGAGGCGGAGAGGATGATGGCAGGTAAAAACAGCCATACGAAACTTGTGTATATCCCCAATTTCCTGGTGCACTATCCTGAGCACCCGGAGCTGAGGGAAAGAGAGAAAACCGCACTGGCCGCCGGGCGGCTCACCAAGGTGAAGCGCTTCGACCTGCTGATAAGGCAGTTTGCCCGCATACATCCCCAGGCTCCGGACTGGAAGCTGAAGATACTGGGAGACGGGGAGGATGCCGCTGCCCTGGCTCAGGAGATACATGAGCTGGGAGCGGAGGACTACATCCTCCTGGCGGGAAGGAAAAACGGGGAACAGGTGGAAGAGGAAATGTGCAAAGCTTCCATCTTTGCCATGTCCTCCAGCTCCGAGGGCTTCCCCTTCGTGCTGCTGGAGGCCCAGAGCTGCGCTCTGCCCATCCTGGCCTATGACGTTCGGGTGGGCCCCGGCTTCATCGTCCACCCGGGAGAGGACGGCTACCTGGCGGCGGAGGGAGATGAGGCCGCCTATGAAGAGAGACTGCTGGAAATGATGTCCAAGCCTGAACTTCTGAGACAGATGGGCCGCCGTGCCCTGCTCCATGCCGGAGAGTTCTCGGAGGAGAAGGTGGCGGAGAAATGGTATTCGGTGATAGAGACATGAGTGAAAATTACAAGATAAAATCAATGAAAAACTACATCCAGAACCACTGGCTCATGCTGCTGATCATTCTTCAGCCGGTGCTGGACATCCTGGCCTACTGGACCAAAAGCCCGGAGGGCACCCTGGCGGGACTTATCAGGCTGCTGATAATGCTGCTGCTGCCCCTTTATCTTCTCTTTACCCTGAAGGAGAAGAGGGCCTTCGTCCTTTCCATGGCGGCAATTGCAGCGGTCTGCCTGCTGCACATACTTAACTGCCTGCGCATAGGCTATGTGAGCATGAGCTTCGACATCTCCTATGCAGCAAAGACCGCCCAGATGCCCATCCTGGCGGTGTGCTTTATCCATTGCATACGCAATGAGCAGACCAGAAACCAGGCCTACTGGGGCCTCTTCTTTGCCGCCGCCATCACCGCCGCCTCTGTCGGCCTTGCCTGGATAACAGGCACAGCCAACGTCACCTACGGCGACGGCCTGGGAATAAGCGGCTGGGTCATCGATGATAACCGCTGCGCCAACAGTGTGATAGTTGTAACCCTGGCGGCCTTCTCCGTCTTCTGCGCAGTGAAGTCGGAAAAACTCTTGGTGAATATACTGGTGCCTGCCCTAACGCTGCTGGTGCTCCTGTCCAACGGCACCAAGGCCTGCTACTTTGCAGTCTACGTGATATTCACAGGCTTTGCCGGATTCATGATAGCGGAAAAATTCATAAAAGGGACAAAGCTCAAAAAGCCGGTGGTGATAACTCTGCTGGCCCTGTCGCTGCTGGCAGTGGTGCTGACCCCCTATACTCCCATGTACAAGGTGCGCTTTGCTCAGACCAGCTTTGCCGAACTTAACCAGAGCGAGATAGACAAGCAACTGGAGGATATGGGCTATGACCCGGGCAGCATCACCCGGGAGGATATACTCAATGACCCGCAGGTGCATCAGGTCTATGAGTATTACTACAGGAAAATGCTGTGGAACATCATGCCCAACATGTTCGACCGCTTCACCATCGATGAGATAATGGCCGAGTACGACTTTACCACCGATGCCCAGACCCTCATAAACGTTAGGCAGCTTAAAAGCGCCTACGCCTCCATGATGTGGAAGCACAGCGACGGCCTGACCCATCTCTTCGGCATCGACGTCTCCGACATCTGGCTCACCGGCAGCTGCGACCTGGAGAACGACTGGCCCGCCATTTTCTATTACTATGGATATCTGGGCTTTGGGGCCTATGGGGCCTTTGTGGCTTACTTTGCCCTGCTGATAATCTGGCGGCTGCTGAAAAACTTCAAGACGGCATTTACTACGGACAACTTTATCCTGCTTATTACCTTCGCTCTGTTTATAGGGCTGGCCCAATTCTCCGGCTCGGTGCTGCGGCGGCCCAACGTCTCCTTCTACATGGCTTTGGTGCTGGGACTCATATACTACCAGACCAGAGTCAAGCCGGTGACTGAGGAAAACAATTTGTGGAGAAAACCGTGATGAAGCTTAGTATTATCGTACCGGTATACAATGTGCTGCCCTATATCCGCCAGTGCCTGGACTCCCTGGTGGGACAGAGCATCGGGGATTTTGAGATACTCCTGGTGGACGACGGTTCCACCGACGGCACCGCCGCCGTGCTGGAGGAGTACAGAGACAGATACCCGGAGCTGATAAGACTGCGCCGGGTGGATAACGGCGGCCAGGGCCGGGCCAGGAACTTCGCCATCCCGGAGGCCCGGGGGGAATTCCTGGGCTTTATAGACAGCGACGATACCATAGCCCCGGACATGTACGAAAAGCTCATTGCCAGGGCGGAGGAGACCGGGGCCGATGTGGCGGTCTGCGACTGGCTGGCCCGCTACGATGACGGCAGGGAAGAAGCTCTCCCCGCCTGCGTTCAGGAGCACCCCCTGGCCTCCGCAGGCTCGGCCTGCAACAAGATATTCCGCCGGGAACTGGTGGGGGAACTGCGCTTTCCCGTGGGGCTCTGGTATGAGGATTTCTATTTCTCCGCCATGATGCTCATCAGGGCAAAGAAGGTAGAGTATGTCAGGGAGCCGCTGTATATCTACCGCAGGCACCAGGACTCCACCATGCGCAACAACAACTCCGCAAAAAACCTGGACATGCTGAAGATAATGGACATGCTCTCGGAGCAGATGCTGCCGGAACACCGGGAGGAGTTTGAGTTTTTCCTGATTAACCATGTGCTTTTGGATGCCGTCAGCCGGGTGTCCCGCCAGGATACGCCGGACCGGGGAGAGGTGCTTTCCCGGCTCCGGGCCTATGTGCGGGAGAAGATCCCAGACCTGGGCAGCTGTGCCTGCTACCGGAGAGAGAGCCGGAACAGGCGGCTGGTGATGCGCCTGAATTACATGGGTCTTGACCGGCTGGCCATGGGCCTGCTGGACATGAAGGCTAAGATCTCAAAATAGATATTAAAATACACATCTCCCGGCGGGGAGATGTGTATTTTTCATGTAAAAGCTCATTTTATGTCCTGGCGGAGTATGGCCTGGAGGCGCTGCTTTTTCTCGGCCACATAGGCGTTTTCCCGGTGGGAGATGCACCGGGCGGGAACACCGCCCCAGCTGGTACCGGGGCTGTCAATGTTCTTGACCACCACGGCCCCGGCGCCGATGGTCACATCGGAGGCGATGCGGATGCCGCCCAGCACCATGCTGCCGATGGTCATCTCCACATTGTCCCCGATGACCGGAGCCTCACCGTGGGCCTGGCCTATGCAGCAGCCGGCGGAGATGGAGAAGTTCCTGCCCACCTTTGCACTCTCGTTGACGATTATGTTCTGGCCGTGCCATATGACCAGGCCCTCGGCAAAGACGTTGAGAGGCAGCTCGGAGCACAGCCTGTCCCGCTTGCGCCGGAAGGTAAAATAGTCGGCGTAGTACATGAGCCGGTGCCAGGGATTGCTGCGGTTGTTGTAGTGATACTCTGCCTTCCGGTACAGTATCTGGAATTTCCACATCTTGTCTCCCAGAAGGGAGGGGCGGAGCTTCTGCTCTCCCCGGGCCAGCCGGTCGCACTCCAGGTAATATTTCAAATCTTCCCTAGTCTTTATCAAATCTGACGTCCCCCTTGCGTGTTTAGACTCTCTTGTTTTTCAGCCTGTTGTTCAGCTTCATCAGTATGTGCACGCCAAGATACATCCGGTGCAGCAGCAGAAAGCTCAGCAGCTTATGCTGAAGGCTCATACTGCCCACATAGGGGTTTGCCTTATAGTCCGGGAATTTTTCAAGGAAATCCCGGGCAAGCTCAGCCTGTACCGGGCTTTTCCAATCCGCCAGGTTTGCCCGCACCGAGGAGGTGAGAAACTGGCTGTGGAAGGCCAGGCATTCCAGTACATCCTTCAGCTGTCCGTACATCCCAAGAGATTTATAGAAGCCGATCAGCTCGTCCACCGCCGGAATTATCTCCAGATTCCGCCGGACCTTACTGGTGTTGGTGACGGAGTCAGGCCGCTGGACATAGCGGTGAAAGGCTTTGGGGATATAGACGGTCTTATCCGTATAGGCATAGAGCTTGGGCACCGTCCGCAGGTCCTCGAACCAGACCCGGGGGCTGAAGCGGATATCATTGTCCATGAAGAGGCTGCGGCGAAAGAGCTTGTTCCACACGTCGGGATTTTCCAGCAGCAACTCCGGGTGGGCGGCCAGGGTCAGGGGAGGGCTGCACCGGCAGCCGGGACGGTATTCCAGCTCCTGTCCCAGAGTGTTTACCGCAATGGAATCAAAGATGCAGATGTCGAAATCCTGCTCCACAATATCCAGCAGTTCCGCCATGGCCCCTGGGGCCAGGTAGTCGTCGCTGTCTATAAAATACAGAAATTCCCCGGAGGCGGCCTCCATGCCCACATTCCGTGCCTGGCCCTGGCCGCTGTTTTCAATGGAGATGAGTTTTATCAGCCGGGGACAGCTCTGCCGGTATTCCTCCGCAATCTCACCAGAGGTGTCGGTGGAGCCGTCGTTGACAATGATTATCTCATATCCCGGCTCCTGACCGGAGGCAAGGCGGATGCGGCCCGGCTCCGTCAGAGAGTCCAGGCATTTGCGGATATAGCCCTCTACGTTATAGACAGGGATCACCACACTGAGCTTAGGCATACTGCCCCTCCTTTCACTTGCCCTTGACGCGCTCGTTGAGGCCCATTATAAGTCCTACCGTCCGGTAGCGGCGGCGGAGAATGAGCCGGGTCAGAAGCCGGTATTTAAAGGGCATTTCCCTTACATAAGGATTTTTGAGAAAGTCCGGATACTTGCCGAGAAAATCGGACCGCAGCTTATCCGCCACGGGGTTTGCAGGCTCCGCAAGACAGATGCGAACCACGGCGGTGAGAAACTGGTTATAAAAGGCCAGATACTCAAGCTCGTTTCGGTATTCTTTATATTTGCCTTTGGATTTATAATATCCGCTCAGGTCATCCATAGCATCTATTATCTCCAGGTTGCGCTCCAGATTTGCCGAGCGGGTGATGGAGCCGCTGCGCTGGACGTAGATGTACCACTGCCTGTCCGTGGCCGTGATCTTGTCTGTATGCAGATAGAGTTTCGGCATGGTGCGCATGTCCTCATACCAGACCCGGCTGGTAAAGCGCAGGCCGCTGTCCATAAAGAGACTGCGGCGGCAGAGCTTGCTGCAGGCGGAGGGGGGACACAGCAGCAACCGGGGATAGGCGGCCAGGGACAAGGGACCCTGCCTGCCGCAGCGAGGTATATCGTCCAGGACGGTGCCATCCTCGGTTACCGAGAGGATGTCAAAAAGGCAGATGTCGAAATCCTCTTTCAGTTTTCCCATTATCTCTGGTAGGGCCCCTTCCCGGAGATGGTCGTCACTGTCCAGAAACAGCAGAAATTCGCCCCGGGCCGCCTCCATCCCCACGTTTCTGGCGGCGCCCAGACCGCCGTTCTCCGTGCTTATGACCCGGACGAGGGCGGGATGGCGATGGGCATAGTCCTCCGCAACAGAGAGGGAGGAGTCGGTGGAGCCGTCATTTACTACGACTATCTCATAGTCCTTCAGGCCGGGATATATCACTGAATCCAGGCATTTGGCCAGGTATTTTTCCACGTTATATACCGGTATAACGATGCTGAGCTTTGGCATGTTTTCACCTCAAATCATTGCTTAACATCATACCATAGTTGAGGTCAGGCTTTCAAGGGGAGAAAAACAGTTGCTTAATTATAGCTTCCAGGTGTATAATACTATGAATCTTTATGATGAATGGAGATCGAAATGAGCAAACATACAAAGAAACAGGAAAGCCTGCCGGAACTCTCCTTTGGAGAGAAGTCCCGCAGGGAGATATACGACTGGATACACTGCCTGAGTATCGCCCTGATAATCTGCGTGGTGATCTTTGCCTTCTTTGTCAGACTTATCGACGTGAGGGGCACCTCCATGAACCCCACCCTCAATAACGGCGATAAGATGCTGGTGTCCGGCCTGTTCTATTCCCCCAAGGCCGGGGACGTGGTGGTGTTCAAAAAGGACGAATACGACCCGGAGCGGGCTCTGGTGAAGCGGGTAATCGCCACTGAGGGCCAGGTGATAAACATAGACTTTGACAACGGCATCGTCTATGTGGATGGCGAGGCTATCCAGGAGGACTACATCATGGAGCCTACCACCAACAAGATAGATTTCATCGGACCCCAGACTGTGCCGGAGGGCTGCGTCTTTGTGATGGGAGATAACCGCAACGCTTCCACCGACAGCCGCAAGAAGGAGATCGGCATGGTGGACAGCCGCCTTATTCTGGGCAAGGCCTACTTCGTGGTCTACCCCCTGTCCCAGATGAGAAGTATAGAGTGACGCAGGGAAAAGATATGTACGAGAAAATGAACATCCAGTGGTTCCCGGGCCACATGACCAAAGCCCAGCGCATGATTGAGGAGAACCTGAAAATGGTGGACGCCGTGTGCGAGCTTCTGGACGCCCGCATACCCAGGGCCAGCCGGAACCCGGACATTGACCGTCTGGCGGGAGACAAGCCCCGGCTCATCATCCTCAACCGCATCGACCTGGCGGACCCGGCAATAACCGCAAGATGGAAGAGATATTACGAGGCCAAGGGCTTCGCCGTTTTGGAGACCGACGCCAAAAGCGGTAAGGGCGTCGGCGGCTTTGCCCCTGCCGTGCGTCGTCTGCTGGCGGAAAAGCTGAGAGACTACGAGAGCAAGGGCCAGGTTGGCCGTACCCTTCGGGTGATGATACTGGGCATACCCAATGTGGGCAAGTCCACTTTCATAAACAAGGTGGCCGGACGCAAGGCTGCCATAGCCGGAGACAGGCCCGGAGTCACAAGAGGTAAGCAGTGGATAAATATTGACTCCGGTCTTGACCTGCTGGACACCCCCGGCATACTCTGGCCACGTTTTGACAGCCAGGAGGTGGGGGAGATGCTGGCCATCACCAACGCCATCAAGGCCGATGTGCTGGACAAGGAGACCCTGGGGGCAAACTTCATGCTGCGCCTGAGGGAGATGTATCCCAAGGCCATAGAGGAGCGCTACAAGTTTGCTCCGGACCCGGATATGAACGGCTTTGAGCTTTTGGAACAGGCGGCAAAAAAACGGGGATTTCTTGTCTCCAAAGGGGAATACGACATAGAGCGCATGGCCAACACCCTCCTGGGGGAATACCACGAGGGCAAGCTGGGCAGGCTCAGTCTGGAGGCTCCAAATGACTGATCTGTGGGAACTGGAAAACGGGATATATGCTCAGGGCTATGAGCTTATCTGCGGCGTGGACGAGGCGGGCCGGGGACCCCTGGCCGGGCCGGTCTGCGCCGCCGCAGTAATATTGCCCCGGGGCCTGGAGATACCCGGCCTCAATGACTCCAAGAAGCTGACGGAGAAAAAGCGGGAGGAACTGTTTGAGCCAATAAAAGCCGCCGCTTTGAGCTTTGCCGTCGCCTTTGCCAGCGTAGAGGAGATAGAGGAGCTGAACATCCTGGGGGCCACCTTCCTGGCCATGAACCGGGCCATTGCCCAGCTCGTACCCCAGCCTGAGCTGGCCCTCATTGACGGCAACAGGAACGTGGGAATAGAGCTTGCCAGCCGCTGTGTGGTGAAAGGGGATTCATTATGCGCCGACATTGCGGCGGCCTCGGTGTTGGCAAAGGTCAGCCGTGACCGCTATATGCTGGAAATGGATGAACTGTACCCCCAGTATCATTTTCGGCAGCACAAGGGCTACGGCACAAAGCTCCATTATGAAGCTTTGCGGGAATACGGACCCAGTCCCATCCACCGTATGAGCTTTCTGAGGAAGATGCACTGATGGACAGAAAGAGTCTGGGAAGCTGGGGAGAGGACAGGGCCGCAAACTATCTCCGGCGCAGAGGCTACAAGATACTGGAGAGGAATTTCTCCTGCCGCTTCGGAGAGATAGACATCATCGCCAGCCGGGGCGGATATCTGGTTTTTGCGGAGGTCAAGCTGAGAAAAGATGCGGACTTTGCCCAGGCCAGAGAATTTGTAGACAGGGGAAAACAGCGGCGTATAATCACTGCGGCAGAGCTCTGGCTCAGCTGCCATGACACGGGCCTTCAGCCCCGCTTCGATGTGATAGAGCTCTACGCTCCGGCGGGAGAGAAGAGCCGGAGGATAGAGATAAACCATATACAGGACGCCTTCCAATGACAGGCTATGTATCCCCGGCCGGGCCGGGGCGGATTCAGCAAGTGCCTCTGGGACAGAAGGTGGAGCAATAGGTCTCACCCTTGGTGCTGGCCTTTTCGTTCTGGACGCTGATCCTGGCGGCGCTGCATTTGCAGTCCACAGTGTTGTACTTGCAGTTTGTCACGTCGCAGCCTACGCCGGGATTGGTGCCGGATGTTCTCTTGTCGCTCATTTTTATGCCTCCAATAATTGAATTGCTCTGTTAGTATTTGAGCTTCGACTTTATTTATTCTAAGGACGGATTCTATGGCGCTCTACGCAATAGGCGATACCCATCTGTCTCTGGGCAGCAGCAAGCCCATGGACATCTTCGGAGACAAATGGGAGAACCACGCCGAAAAACTGAAAAAGGGCTTTGCTTCCTTAGGGCCGGATGATACCTGCGTCATCTGCGGGGATATCAGCTGGGGCATGGGGATTGAGGAGTGCCGGGAGGATTTCCTCTTTATAAATTCTCTGCCGGGGAAAAAGATAATCCTGAAAGGCAACCACGACTACTGGTGGAGCACGGCCGCAAAGGCCCGGCGCTTTTTTGGGGAAAACGGCATAGACAGCATAGATATACTCTACAACAACTGTTTTGATTACAAGGGCTTTGCCATCTGCGGCACCAGGGGCTGGTTCTACGAGGAGGAAAAGGGCGGAGAACACGACAAGAAGATAATGCGCCGGGAGATCATGCGCCTGGAGGCCTCCCTGAAGGCCGCCGGGGACAAAGAGAAGCTGGTCTTTCTACACTATCCGCCGCTGTATCTCCACTACAGCTGCCCGGAAATACTGGAGCTTTTGAAGGAGCACCAGGTGCGGCTCTGCTGCTACGGACATATCCACGGCCGGGGCTGCTCCGCCGCTTTCAAGGGCTGGAGGGACGGCACGGAATTCAAGCTTGTGTCGGCGGACTATCTGGACTTTAACCCGGTGAAACTTATGGACTAGAAAAAGCGCAAATTCATTAATTTGTCATTGATTTTACAGCTGATATCTGTTATTATTCTACAGTGCGTGCAGACACATATATAGGAGGAAAGAAACATGACAGTCAAGAATGTTGAGAAAAAAGAGAATAATACCGCTACTTTTCAGGTGGAGACCGACGCCGCCGAGTTTGAAGCAGCAGTCAACGGCGCTTACCTGAAGAGCAAGAGCTCTATATATATCCCCGGTTTCCGCAAGGGCAAGGCCCCCCGTGCAGTTGTTGAAGGCATGTACGGCCATGAGGTATTCTATCAGGACGCTATGGACGAGTTGGCCCCCAAGGCCTTCGACCAGGGCCTGAAGGAGTCCCAGCTGCGTATAGTTGGCGCTCCCTCCATCTCCGACGTGAAGGTCACCGAGGAGCGCACCGTGGAATACACCTTTGAAGTCACCCTCTACCCTGAGGTCACTCTGGGCCAGTACAAGGGCCTCAGCGCCCAGAAAGATGAGGTCAAGGTCAGCGACGAGGACGTGGACAAGGAGCTGGAGGCTGCCCGCAAGCGCAGCGCCCGTATCCTCACCGTGGATGACCGGGAGGCCCAGATGGGCGACACCGCCAACATCGACTTCGACGGCTATCTGGACGGCGAGCGCTTCGATGGAGGCAAGGCCGAGGGTTATGACCTGGAGCTGGGCTCCGGCTCCTTCGTTCCCGGCTTCGAGGAGCAGGTCGTGGGCATGAAGATAGGCGAGGAGAAGGACGTGAACATCACCTTCCCTCAGGACTACGTTGCCGACCTGGCCGGCAAGGCTGTGGTATTCAAGGTAAAGCTCAACAGCCTCTCCGCCAAGGAGCTGCCTGAGCTGGACGACGAGTTTGCCAAGGACGTCTCCGAGTTCGATACCCTGGACGAGTACAAGGCCGACATCCGTGCAAAGCAGGAAAAGCAGCAGCAGGAGATGGCCGACAATAAGTTCCGCTCCGAGATCATCCGCAAGGCCTGCGAGAACATGACCGTGGATATCCCCGCCGTCATGATCGACGACAAGCTGGAGGAGATCGTTCGCAACTACGCCGCCAACTTCGGCTTCACCGACAGGAACACCTCCCTGGAGGACCTGCTGAAGATGATGGGCGTTGACGCCGCCGCCATCCGTCCCTCCGCCGAGATGCAGGTCAAGACCGAGCTGCTCCTGGAGGCTGTGGTGAAGGCCGAGAACATGGAAGTCACCCAGGAGGACACCGAGGAGTACATCAATAAGGTGGCCGAGGGCATTGGCGCCAAGGCTGAGGACATGAAGAACTACTTCAGCAAGGAGTTCATCCAGGACGAGCTGAAGAAAGAGCGTGCCACCAACATTATCATAGACAGCGCCGTGGTGGAAGAAGCCCAGGACAAGGCTGAATAATTTTCCGCCGATAAGGATATGCTCTCTTGGATGCTGATATTTGGAAGGAGAGTTTAATACAATGAGTTTAGTTCCTTATGTTGTAGAGCAGACCAGCAGAGGCGAGCGCTCTTACGACATTTTCTCAAGACTGCTTAACGACCGCATCGTCATGCTGTCGGAAGAGGTCAACGACACCACCGCAAGCCTTGTGGTGGCCCAGCTTCTCTATCTGGAAGCCCAGGACCCGGATAAGGACATACAGTTCTACATCAACAGCCCCGGCGGCAGCGTCACCTCCGGTCTGGCTATATACGACACTATGCAGTATATAAAGCCGGATGTGTCCACCATCTGCATAGGTATGGCCGCTTCTATGGGCGCCTTCCTCCTGTCCTCAGGGGCCAAGGGCAAGCGCATTGCTCTGCCCAACGCGGAGATAATGATCCACCAGCCCTCCGGCGGCAGCCAGGGCCAGTGCACCGATATCCAGATCCAGGCAGAGCAGATCCTGAAGATCAAGAAGAAACTCAACGCCATCCTGTCCGAAAACACGGGAAAGAGCGTGGAGGAGATCGAGCGGGACTGCGAGCGTGACCACTTTATGACCGCAGAGGAAGCCAAGGACTACGGACTCATAGATAAGGTCATCTACAAGCGTTGATACTTTCTTATGGGGGAACGGCAGTTCCCCCATACTTTTAAGAGGGGATAACATATGGCTAGAAATGAAGACAGAAGAAGCATAAGATGCTCTTTTTGCGGCAAGCCCCAGTCCCTGGTGGAGCGGATGATAGCGGGCAACAACTGCTATATCTGCGACGAGTGCGTGCGCATGTGCGCCAGTATTGTGGGGGAGGCCGAGGAAACTTCCCAGCTCACCGGCTATGACGGGCTGCCCCTGGAGTTCGCCAAGCTCCCTAAGCCCATGCAGATAAAGGCCAGGCTGGACGACTATGTCATCGGCCAGGACAGAGCGAAAAAGGTGCTGTCCGTGGCGGTATACAACCACTATAAGCGCATCCTCCATCCTGTGGAGGACGAGGTGGAGCTGCAAAAGAGCAACATACTGCTCATCGGCCCCACCGGCAGCGGCAAGACCCTTTTCGCCCAGACTATGGCCAAGATGCTGGATGTGCCCTTTGCCATTGCCGACGCCACCACTCTCACCGAGGCGGGCTACGTGGGCGAGGACGTGGAGAACGTGATCCTGAAGCTGCTGCAGGCGGCGGACTTCGACGTGGAGAGAGCCCAGAAGGGCATCATCTATATCGACGAGATCGACAAGATAGCCCGCAAGAGCGAGAATACCTCCATCACCAGGGACGTATCCGGCGAGGGCGTGCAGCAGGCGCTGCTGAAGCTGCTGGAGGGTACCGTGGCAAACGTACCGCCCCAGGGCGGCCGCAAGCACCCGCATCAGGAATTCATCCAGGTGGACACCACCAACATCCTGTTCATCTGCGGCGGAGCCTTTGACGGCCTGGATAAGATAATAGAAAAGCGCACCGACAAAAAGACCATGGGCTTCGGCGCCGAGATCACCAGCCGGGCCGACCGGGACGTGGGAGAGATATTCGCCCAGGTCCAGCAGCACGACCTGCTCCAGTTCGGCATCATTCCTGAGCTCATCGGCCGCCTGCCGGTGGTAGCCAGCCTGGAGAGTCTCAACCGGGACGATCTGGTGCGCATACTCACCGAGCCCAAGAACGCCATGACCAAGCAATACCGCTCCCTCATGGCCATGGACAACGTGGAGCTGGAATACCAGGATGAGGCCCTGGAGGCCATTGCCGACAAGGCCATTGCAATGAAGATAGGCGCAAGAGGCCTGAGAAGCGTCATGGAAGGCGTCATGACCGACGTGATGTATTCCGTGCCCTCCGATGCCAGCGCCAGCAAAATAATCATTACCGCTCAGTCAGTGAACCAGGGCGCAGAGCCCATCGTGGAGCACCGCCGGAGCTGAGCGGCCCATCTCCGGAAAGGAGGATAACATGATCGACAACAGTATTCAAACCAAGACCCTGCCAATGCTGGCCCTGAGAGGCCTGCATGTATTCCCGGAAATGCTGCTGACCTTCGACGTGGAGCGGCAGGCCTCCGTGGGCGCTCTTGCCATGGCGGCAAAATATGGACAGCTCATCTTCCTCTCTACTCAGAAGAACCTCACCGCAGATATGCCCCAGGAGGAGGACGTCTACCAGGTGGGCACGGTTTGCCGCATCCGCCAGCAACTGCGCCAGCCCAGAGGCAGCGTATGCCGGGTGATGGTGGAGGGTCTGTACAGGGCCAAATTCATCGGCATCAACTGCGACCCCAAGGGCTACACCGCAGAGATAATCCCTCTGCCGGATAAGGAAGAACGGGTGGGAGCCGCCAGAAAAGAGGCGCTGCTGAGAAACTGCATCTCCCTCTTTGAGGAATACATCCACTTCAATCAGGATATGATAAGCGAGCAGCTGCTGAACCTGCTGGCAAATCCCCAGCCCGGCTATGTCTCCAACTATGTGGCCCAGAACGTCCACTTTGCCATGGAGGATAAGCAGCGGGTCCTGGAGGAGCTGTACCCCAGCCGCAGGCTGGCCCTGCTCTGCCGCCTCCTCAGCGCCGAGCTGGAAGTGCTGAACATCGAAAAAGAGCTGAATGAGGCAACTCAGGAGGCCATGAACCACAACCAGAGAGAGTACTATCTCCGGGAAGAGATGAAGGTCATCCAGGCCGAGCTGGGCGAGGATGACGACATTGAGAGCTACCGCGGCAAGATAGAGGCCCTCCCTGTCGGTGACGAGATAAGAGCCCGCCTGAACAAGGAGCTGGGCAGACTTTCCAAGCAGCCCTTCGGTTCCTCCGAGGCGGCGGTCATCCGCAGCTATCTGGACACCTGTCTGGAGATCCCCTGGGGGAAAAAGACCCAGGAGACTATAAACATCGCCAAGGCCAGAAAGATCCTGGACGATGAGCACTACGGCCTGGAAAAGGTTAAGGAGCGCATCTGCGAGTATTTGGCGGTAAAGCAGCTGAGCCCGGATATAAAGGGCGGCCTTATCTGCCTTGTGGGGCCTCCGGGCACCGGCAAGACCAGCATAGCCCAGAGCATAGCCAGGGCCACCAACCGCAAGCTGGTGCGCATTTCTCTGGGAGGCGTCCACGATGAGGCGGAGATACGGGGCCACCGGCGCACTTACATAGGCTCCATGCCCGGCCGCATCATCAGCGGCATCATCCAGGCGGGCAGCTGCAACCCCCTGATGGTCCTGGACGAGATCGACAAGCTGGCTTCCGACTACCGGGGCGACCCCTCCGCCGCCCTTCTGGAGGCCTTCGACGGGGAGCAGAACTACGCCTTCAGAGATAATTTCCTGGAAATTCCCTTTGACCTCTCCGAAGTTTTCTTCATCACCACCGCCAACTCTCTGGACACCATACCCAGAGCTTTGCTGGACAGGATGGAGATAATAGAACTCAACAGCTACACCGACGAGGAAAAGCTTCAGATAGCCAAAGAGCACCTGATACCCAAGCAGCGGAAAAAGCACGGGCTGAGAGCAAACCAGCTGCGCATAGAGGACGCCGCAGTGCGGGAGATCATACGCTCCTACACCCGGGAGTCCGGCGTGAGACTTCTGGAACGGGAGATCGCCGCCGCCTGCCGCAAGGCCGCCAGCGGCATTGCCGAGGAGAAGTTCAAGAGCCTTAGCCTGAAGGCCGGTCAGCTGGAGAGCGTACTGGGTCCCGCCAAATACAAGGCCGACGAGCTGCGGCTGCGGGATGAGGTGGGCCTGGTAAGAGGCTTGGCCTACACCTCAGTGGGCGGTGAAGTCCTGGATGTGGAGGTGGCCGTTATGGACGGCTCCGGCCACCTGGAGCTCACCGGCAACCTGGGAGAGGTCATGAAGGAGTCCGCCAAGGCCGCGCTAAGCTATATACGCAGCCGGGCGGATATGCTGGGCATTGACCCGGACTTCCATAAGAAAAAGGATATACACATCCACTTCCCGGAAGGGGCCATTCCCAAGGACGGTCCCTCTGCCGGCATCACCATGACCATCGCCATGATATCCGCCCTTACGGGCATACCGGTGCGCCATGACATTGCCATGACCGGGGAGATAACCCTGAGAGGCCGAGTAATGGCCATAGGCGGGCTGAGGGAAAAGACCATGGCGGCCCTGAGAGCCGGAGTCAAGACCGTCATCATCCCCGCAGAGAACGAACCCGACCTGGAGAAGATAGACCCCCTGGTGAGAAAGCAGCTTAACTTCCTGCCTACGGAGCATGTGGACAATATACTGAACCTGGCTCTGGTGCGCGGCGGGGAAGAGGAGCTGCCCCTGTGTACGGCTCCCGGCATCCTGGGCGGCGAACGCTGCGCCGTGAGACAGTAGGTGGACTATGGCGGGACTGAACGTGAACAAGGCGGAGTTTATAAAATCCGCCGCATCCCCGGCCCAGTTTATCCGCAGCTCCATGCCCAGCGTGGTTTTTGCCGGCAAGTCCAATGTGGGCAAGTCCTCCGTGATAAACCGGCTGCTCAACCGGAAGAACTTTGCCAGGGTGGGGGCATCCCCCGGCAAGACGGTCCACGTGAACTACTTCTGCATAGATGAAAAGCTGTATTTTGTGGACCTGCCGGGCTACGGCTATGCCAAGGTCTCCCAGAGCGAGAGAGAGCGCTGGGGCAGGCTGATGGAGGATTTCTTCGCCCAACCGGGGCTTATCGACCTGGGGGTGATGATCGTGGACGCCAGGCACAAGCCTACGGCGGACGACGTCACCATGGCCCAATGGTTCAAGGCCTCCGGCTGCGCTCTGGTGGTGGTAGCCAACAAGCTGGACAAGCTGAAGAAGAGCGAGATAGAGCCCAACCTGG
>CASFJB010000002.1 GCA_949294945.1 uncultured Eubacteriales bacterium | reverse complement strand
ATCATGGAGAAGGTGAGCCGGTCGTGGTTGAAGCTGCGGAAGTAGGGGTCCAGGCTCATATAGTCGATGGTATCGTGCATGAAGCCCATGTCCCACTTGAAGGTGAAGCCCAGGCCGCCGCCCTCCACTCTGCCGGTTATCAGGGGGAAGGCGGTGGACTCCTCGGCGATGGTGATTGCGCCGGGGTAATTTTGAAGCACAGTGGTATTCATCTTCTGAAGGAAGGCAACGGCCTCCAGGTTGGTATTGCCTCCGTCCTTGTTGGGGGTAAAGTTGCTGCCCCGGCCGTAGTCCAGGTACAGCATGGAGGATACTGCGTCCACCCTTATGCCGTCCACATGGTATTCCTCAAAGAAGAGGCAGGCGGAGGAGATAAGGAAGCTCTGGACCTGGGTGGAGCCGTAATCGAAGATGAGGGTGCCCCAGTCCGGGTGCTCTGCCATGCGCTGCTCCTTGCACTCATAGAGGTTGGTGCCGTCAAAGCAGGCCAGGCCGTGCTCGTCTCTGGGGAAATGGGCGGGCACCCAGTCGATGATCACGCCGATACCGGCGGCATGGAGAGTGTCCACCATGCATTTGAAGTCGTCGGGGTTGCCGTAGCGGGAGGTGGGGGCATAGTAGCCGGTGACCTGATAGCCCCAGGAACCGTCATAGGGGTACTCTGCCACAGGCATCAGCTCCACGTGGGTAAAGCCCATGTCCTTGCAGTAGGCGGCCAGGGCCTCTCCCAGCAGGCGGTACTGGGCCTTCTCATAGCCCAGGTCCTTCCAGGAGCCCAGATGGACCTCATAGATACTCATGGGCCGGCTCAGGGCGTCTCTCCGGCTGCGCTTTTCCATATATCCGCCGTCGGTCCACTGATAGTTGCCCCCGTCCCAGACTATTGAGGCGGTGTCCTTCCCGTTCTGGGAGAAGGCGGCAAAGGGATCGGACTTCAGTACCTGCCTGCCGTTGGCCTGGGTGACGCAATACTTATACAGGGCGTCCTTCTGCAGGCCTTCCACAAAGCAGACCCAGACTCCCCCCTCCATCAGCTCCATGGGGGTAGCCTCCCGGTCCCAGTCATTAAAATCACCCACCAGCGATACTGCCTTGGCGTTGGGGGCCCAAAGGATAAAGCGGTGAGCGTTCAGTTCAGGCACATAGTGGCAGCCGTAGCAGAGCCATGCCTTCTGAGCCTTACCGGTGTTGAAAAGGTATATATCCCCGTTGGGAATATAGTTCAGATATTTTGCATCCATGCGCATATCTCCCTTGTCTGAATGTATTTTTTTGTTATCCATCAAAGCTATTATACATACTTTTCCTGTCAATTCCAAGAGAAAACTTTTTCGGCGAAACAAAATAGGCATTTTGCTGTATACGCAAAGTATAATTCCGGCGAATTGGCGCTGCTGAGCAAAAAATTTCCCCCGGCTCTCATGAGCCGGGGGAAATCGGGCTTATTGCTTTTTTAGCGTTTCCTCTTCAGGCAGAAGCTTACTTGCTCTTCATCTTCTTGACCTGGGGCAGGACAGCCACTACTGCGCCGCCGGAGAGGATGAGCACTGCGGCCCACAGGGCCAGATTGCTCTCATCGCCGGTCTGGGGGCTGGCGGAGGCCTGAGCCTTGGTCAGGATCTGGAAGGTGCAGCTGGGAGTGTCGCCGTTGGTGGTCATAACGGTGAGGGTATAGGTATTGCCTGCGGTGAGGTTGTTCAGGAAGTCGGCAGTGAGGGTGATGGTCTTGCCGGAGTTGCTGAGAGTGTAGTAGTTGCTCCAGTAGTTGGAGAGCTCACTGTTGCCTACCCAAACGCGGGAGATGCTGTCGGAGCAAATGAACTGCAGGTTCTTGCTGCTGCCGATGACGTGCTTGTCGGTATCCACGGCCCTCAGGGTCGCGCCCACCTTAAAGCTGCCGCTGGCAGAGCCTGCGGTGGTGGTAACGGTTATGGTGTGGTAGCCGGGAGCCAGGGTATCCATGACGCTGGAGGCCACGCCGAACTTCTGATAGCCGTTGTAGGACAGCTTGTCGCCGCCGATCCGCATGCCGTCAATGGCCACATCGTAGTAGTTATACTGGATTCCCTCTATCAGCTTCAGGCCGGGAGTCACGTAGAAGTAGCACATACCGTCTCCGGAGTACCAGACATCCTCCACGGGCCACACGGCGGCATCGCCGGGAAGTATATTGTTGGAGCCCTGGACTACCAGAGTGCCCACAATGGTGGAAACGTTCTTGCCGCTGAACTGGGTGATGATGTAGTAGGTGCCGTTTGCCAGGCTGTTGAGATAGCTGTTGCTGAAGTTCACACGGTAGTTATAGCCGTTGTAAACATTGTTGGTAACGGTGTAGTTGCTGCTGCTGATCTGCTGAGCGCCAGTGGTGCTCTTAATGGTATTGATGTAGAAGCCAACACTGGAGATGGGGAGCTCAGACAGATCCAGGTACACGCTGCCCAGGCTGCCGTGAGTATAGGGGGAGCCGTAGAGCACGTACTTTATGCTGCCGTCAGTGCCGGACTGGCCGTCGTCACCGATCTTGCGAACGCTGTAGTTGGGGCTGGTGCCGTACTTCTCATAGCCGTTTGCTATTGCAGACTCAAACACGCTGAGCTGACCGTCCTGTACAACCCACTGGCCGCCGGTGACGGCTCTGGGCAGAACGTAGGTCTGGTTGGGAGTGAACTTGTTGACGTTGCCGCCGCTGATGTTCAGCTGAGCATCGGAGCTGTAGATCTGGAGATCGCCGATGGTGCCGCTGCTCATATTGACGGTGCAGCCATATACCTGCACGTAGTCAATGGAAGCGCCGTTCACATAGAGATTGCTGTTGCTGTTGAGCTTGATAACATCGGCCTTGAGCCCGGAGCTGAGGTTGAGGGTGGCACTGTTCTGCAGAGAGAGATTACCGGTAATCCTTGTGCCGCTGATGGTAATGGTGCATCCGTTGATGGTAGTGCCGTCCATATTCAGGCTGTTGCCGCCCAGGTTGATGGTCAGGTTCTTGCTGATGCTGACGTTCTTTGCATTGAGTTCCTCGCTGACGGAGGTATCGGTTACGCAGTTGATGGTGTCGCCGGATTTGGCAGCATTGATTGCATCGGCAACAGTGGCGTAATAGGTGGAGCCGATCCATGCCTCATACACTCTGGTGTCGCCGTCGGAAGAGCCGTAGCCGGGAGCCATGTAGTCGGGATCGGGGTCCTTGCCGTCGTCAAAAGTGCATCCGCCGTAGACAGTGATAGAACCGTCGCCGCTAAAGCTGGCGCTGACAGCACGGATGGAGTGCAGAGAAAGGCTTGCGCCCTTGGTCACGTTTGCAATGACAACGCCCTGGTTGCCAACGATGCCGCTGGTCAGGTCAACGCTTGCATTGTTTGTAACGGTAAGCTGCTTGCCATCCAGATCCAGCTTGTGGCCCTTGAGGTTGATGGTGACGCTCTTGGAGATCTCGGTGCTGGCATCCAGCACAACATCCTTGTTGATGTAAATGGTATCTCCGCTGCCGGCTGCTGCAAGAGCCTCACTGAGCTTCTCATAAGTGCCGCCGGTCCGCTCAAGGATCCAGGGATCGCTGGGGGAAGAGAGCAGAGCGGGAGCATCGGTGCTCATTAGACCGAACACAGTCTGGTCCTCATCGGAGGCGCCGTTGCTGACCGAATTGCTGTCCTGCTGAGAACTGGAAGCGTTTGTGCTCTCTATCTCTTCAGGAAGAAGGCCATAAATGCCGTTGTTGCTCACATCGCCGGAACTGACAGTTCCGGAAGAAGCTGTACCGTCGCCCTCCAGAGGCGCCAGGGCGTAGGCAGAGCCGCCCATGAGGCTCAGGCACATGGCAACCAGAAGAAGCATAGATAAGATTTTACTTGCTGTTTTCATGTTGTCCGTCTCCTTATATTGCTATTTTTAAACACAAAATTGTTTGCCTTTGATGGGTTTCCCCTTCCCATCTCTGGTGTGAATATAATGTACCACGATGTTATGTAAAATGCAAGTACTTTTTTCACGGTTTTGCTATAATTTTTTTCTAATTTGTAACTACTCTGAACGAGAAAATTGACTTTTAAGTGACGTTATGTCAAGCAAATGTATTATTTCCCGCTTTTTTGGGGTATTTCTGTCACATTTTCCTCAATCCCTTTCAGGTAATCTTAATAATTCTTAACATCCTTTTGTAACTCTTTGTTGCATTTTCCCATCGTCACTTATATGACGCCGGAATACCCGGCTTTGTTCCCGGGCTTTCCAAAAAAATTTTCAGCAAGAAGCAGATATCCCGGTCCTTGCGGCTCGGAGCGCCTGCTGCCGGGCTTCTCACGAGCCTTTCCACTGCTATTATACCATCTATATATTATAATGTATATATCCCAATTATCCCCCAAGACGGTTCTTTTCCCATATGTCTCCCGGATCTTATAAAAAGTCGGAGCCGCAGCATTGCGGGCTCCGACTGAGAGCTTTATGTTTATGCTGTTTTCAGAGGCCCTTATTTACGCTTGTTCTTTTTGAACTTCACTACGTACAGAGCCACGCCGCCCAGGCCAACCGCGCAGACAACTATCATGCCTATCCACAGTCCCATGTTGGCGCTGTCCCCGGTCTTGGGTGTGGTCCAGGGTTTGCTGCTGTTATAGGTGGGGGTCTGGTTGTTAAGGACGGTCTTGGACTTCACGGTGAAGGTGGTCTCGGCGGTTCCGCCGTTAGACACTATGCCCAGCCTGTGGGTGCCTACACCCAGCTGATCCAGGCAGGACTTCTTCAGAGTGACTATAGTGCTGCCCTCGGTTACAGTATAGTAACTGCTGTTCAGGGTAAAGCCGTTGAGGGTAACGGACTTGAACTCGTTCACCGGTGCGTCGGAGGTAAAGCTCAGGCCGTTGCTGCTTCCCTGCCGCCATACGGCGTTGGCGCCGGAAGTTATCTTGGGCTGGGCCACCTGGGTGACCTGTATGTCCCTGGCGTGGCAGATGCTGCAGGTGCGCTCCCAGTAGTTGGGATAGTTGAAGGTCCAGCCGCTCCAGTTATGGCTGCACTGGGTCTGGGTGTTGACAGGGATGGTCTTGCTCTCCTTGTAGCCGCACTGGCACTGGTGTTCCATCAGTCCCTCGGTGGTGGCGGTGGCCTCCTTCACCGTTCTCCAGGCCCCGAAGCTGTGAAGAGCATAACCGTATTTGTCCGCCGCATTGCTGATGGTGCAGCCGGAGGCCGTGCATTCATGCCAGTGGTGGGTGTTGTTATAGGTCCATGCATTGCTCCATACATGGTCGTGCTGTGGTGTCGGCAGTATGGGTATCTGCTCGGTCTTTACATAGCCGCAGACGCTGCACTTGTATTCCATGGTGCCGGCACTGGTGGTAGTGGCCTCCTTGAGGACTTTCCCGCTGTCCCAGCTGTGGCTCCCGAAACCGTTTTTCTTGCTGTTGTCCGTCTCGGTGCAGTCCTGGGCGGTGCAGTCATGCCAGTGGAACTGGTCGTTCATGGTCCAGTTCTCGCTCCAGCTGTGCTGATGCTCCAGCATGGGTATCTCTTCGGTCTTGGTAGCCTGGCACACGGTGCAGGTGTAGGTCTTGATACCCTTCTGGGTGGTGCTGGGCTCCGTGGTCACCTTGCCTGCATCCCAGGTATGGGCAGCATAGCCGTTCTTCCCGGAGTTATCCTTTACATCGCAGCCATCGGTGGTGCACTCATGCCAGTGGTAGTTATCGTCATATTTCCACTCACTGCTCCAGCTGTGCTGGTGTTCCTCTTTGGGCTCCTCATAGCCGCATATGCTGCACTTGCCTTCTACGAAGCTGTGGTCCCCACGCTCCGTCGCTGCACACTCGCCAGTGCTGGGTCTCGTTCGTCTGCCACTGGCCGTAGCTGTGCTGATGTTCCTCTTTGGGCTCCTCATACCCGCATACGCTGCACTTGCCTTCTACGAAGCTGTGGTCCCCACGCTCCTCATTGTTGCAGCTCGCGTCGCTGCACACTCGCCAGTGCTGGGTCTCGTTCGTCTGCCACTGGCCGTAGCTGTGCTGATGTTCCTCTTTGGGCTCCTCGTACCCGCATACGCTGCACTTGCCTTCTACGAAGCTGTGGTCTCCGGTCTCCGTTGCACCGCAGCCTTCCCTCAGGCATGTGCGGCTGTGGTTGTTCTCGTCCGCACTGGTCCAGCCGCTCCAATCATGGCCCAGGGCCTCTATGGGCTCGGTCTTGGTCTCACCGCACTTGGAACATTCATAGCCCATTTCCCCGGCCTCGGTGCAGCTGGCTGCCTTGTTGACACCGCTCTCCACCCATTCGTGGCTGCACTCAGGTTCGGTGGCGCCGTTGGGGTCGTAGCTCTTGTCGCTGAGGACCAGGGCATCGCCCAGCATATCCTTCATATCCTGGGACATCAGGTCGTAGGTATAGCGCAGAGTCTCATTTCCAATAATTATGGAATACCCGTTCTCCGGGCTTCCGCTGGCCCCGGCCAGGAAAAGCTGTCCTGAGGCTCCCTTGGTACCTTCGTCGCTGTTGGTCACATCCGCCAGGTAGCTCCTTCCGCCCAGGCTGACGATGTTCCACATGTGTCCCTCGGACTTGCTGAGTCCGCCGCCGGAGAGATAGCCCATGGCCGTATAGCAGACGGTGTTGATGTCCTGGAAGCTACTCTTGTCGCAGAGGTACTGGAAGGCCTTGGAATAACCCTCGCACACTACCTTTGTATTCGGGTCGCCGTCAAACACATTTATTATCTGCCAAGGGTCGCCATACTCGGTGGGAGCCGTATTGGCGGCGTTGTAGTCATAGTCGGTGAGGGCGCATATCTCGTTCTTATAAGCTGTCAGCTTCTCATAGTCCCCCTGAGCGGCATAAGAGTTGACTATGCTCTGGGCCTTGGCAACGGCCTTTTCCACAGAATTGAATCTGGTGCTGTTGACAGAGTAATAAGTTTTTTCGCTGCCGCCCCAGGTCACAGTTTTGGCCTCTGAGGACTTGTAACTTTCAATAACGGAGAAAATAAACTCAATGCCGGTGAGCTTGACTCTGCTTCCGTCATAGTTGAGGGAGAAGTAGCAGCTGGCTCCGTTGCCCTCAGACTTGTCGAACCAATACAGCTCATAGGGCATATCCACCATAAGTGTCTCGATCACCTTATTGATGCCCGCTTTGTCATAAAATATCTCCTTAAGGTCCTGGGCATTGGGATCGCTTATCCCCAGCTCATCATATGTCCAGCTCAGCTCCGGAGTGGAGGGTATCTCCATCTTCAGATAGGCAGGGCTTTCTCCCTGTGCGACCCTGGTTATCCAGTCCTTGAGCTGACTGTATATGTACTGCTGTCTTGCATCTCCCAGTTTGTCCGGTCCCAGGCTGAAAAGGCTCATGGTGTACTGAGGATACAGCATGTTCAGGGCATAGCTGTCCAGTATCTCCTGGCTGTCCGGCAGTACGCTCTCATCTATATCCAATGTACCTGAGGCGCTTATTTCTCCCTGCCCGCCGGCGGGCAGGGCTCCGGCCTCTGCCGCATATGCCCCTACAGGCATCAGGCTGAGCAGCAGGCACAGGGCCAGCAAAAAGCTGAAGGTCTTTTTCATCTTGTTCTCCATTCCGCCGCCTAAGTAGTCAGTACCTTATTCAATCTCTCAAAGCGGCTGTGAGAGATGTCCCTGGATACTGCGTCCGCCTGTTTTAAGGCCGGCGGCCGCCTTTTCCGGAGCTTCCCCCGCTCCGGTCCCCCGATTATGATTCAGGTCAGCTTAAGTAAAGTTTACATAATTTTATCATGTCGAAAGAAATATTGCAAGAGCACAGGCCGTATCTAAAGAAATCTTTAGTTTCCCTGCCCGGTCCCTTCACTCTATATACGTTTTTCATCCGCATTTTGTTCCCTCCGGTATGGGAGGTATTTTTTTCCACGATTTGGTTAAATTCTTCCAATGCTTTTTATGCACAATAGCCGAAGCATTTCCGCCCCTGCATTTTCGCCGGAAAACATTTTATTACTCTGTCACATTATTTGTATAGACACAGGGGCAGATCTCTCTTTAGAGCTAAAAAAATACCGATTTTTGCCTTTTGTGCTATTTTACAGTATTCATTGTTTTCTGCCTTCCCGTTTTGTGGCTTTCCATAAAATTATGCAAACTGCACTAATTTCCGAAACTTAAGGCTTGTAAATTTCCAGCCGATAGTGTAAAATACACAAACAGAAAGAGTGTCGTTTACAATTATATTCAGGAGGTCACATGTTTATGGAATTTTTTCTGTGGTTCTCTCCCGCCCTCGCTGTCTGCGCGCTGATCTTTGCAGCCTATAAGGCGGGCTATGTCTCCAAGGCCTCCCCAGGCAACAGCCGCATGCAGGAAATCGCCGGCTCTATCGCCGAGGGGGCCAATGCCTTTCTCCGGTCCGAGTATAAGATACTGGCCATTTTCATCGCAGTACTGTTCATACTTATAAGCCTGTTCATTGACCTGGGCACCGGCCTGTGCTTCGTCATCGGCGCGGGATTTTCCATGCTTGCCGGTTTCTTCGGCATGCGTGTGGCTACCAAAGCCAATGTGCGCACTGCCAATGCCGCCATGGAGAGCGGCATGACAAAGGCCTTGTCCATAGCCTTCTCCGGCGGCTCGGTGATGGGCATGTGTGTTGTTGGCCTTGGGCTTTTGGGCTGCAGCATGATATACATAGTCACCGGGAATTATAACATCCTCTTCGGCTTCTCCCTGGGGGCCTCCTCCATAGCCCTCTTCGCCCGTGTGGGCGGCGGCATCTACACCAAGGCTGCCGACGTGGGGGCCGACCTGGTGGGCAAGGTGGAAGCCGGCATCCCTGAGGATGACCCCCGCAACCCCGCCGTCATTGCCGACAATGTGGGCGACAACGTGGGCGACGTGGCCGGAATGGGCGCCGACCTTTTTGAAAGCTACGTGGGCGCAATAGTTTCCGCCCTGACTCTGGGCTTGGCCGCCAAGGGTCTGTTCCAGGGGGCCGGAGCAATATATCCCCTGGTGGTTGCCGGAGTGGGCATACTCGCCTCAATAATTGCCACCTTTTTCGTCCGGGGCAAGGATGGGACCAATCCCCACAAGGCCCTTAAAATGGGCACCTATGTGTCCACTGTCATCGTGGGCGTGGCCGCCTTTATCCTCAGCAAGCTGTTCTTCGGCCGCATGTACTACGGCTTTGCCATTGCCGCCGGTCTGGTGGTGGGCCTGGTCATCGGCTTTGTCACCGAGATATACACCTCCGAGGACTTCCGCAGCGTGAAACGGATCGCCAGCCAGTCCGAGACCGGCTCCGCCACCACCATCATCAGCGGAGTTGCCGTGGGCATGCGCAGCACCTGGGTGCCCATCGTTCTTATCAGCGTGGGTATCTATGTATCCTACCGGGTCACCGGCGACCTATACGGCATAGCCCTGGCCGCCGTGGGCATGCTGTCCACCACCGGCATCACCGTCGCCGTGGACGCCTACGGCCCTATCGCAGACAACTCCGGCGGCATTGCCGAAATGAGCGGTCTGGATCACAGCGTGAGAGAGATAACGGACAAGCTGGACGCGGTAGGCAACACCACCGCAGCCATCGGCAAGGGCTTTGCCATCGGCTCCGCCGCCCTCACTGCTCTGGCCCTCTTCGTCTCTTACGCCACCGAGGTGAAACTGGCAAACATCGACCTGCTCTCCCCCCATGTGGTGATAGGCCTGCTTATCGGCGGCATGCTGCCCTTTGCCTTCTCCGCTCTCACCATGGATTCCGTCTCCAAAGCGGCCTATAAGATGATAGAAGAGGTCCGCCGTCAGTTCCGGGAGATCCCCGGCATTCTGGAGGGCAGCGGCCGTCCCGACTACGGCGCCTGCGTATTCATCTCCACCCGGGCAGCTCTCCATGAGATGATAGTCCCCGGCATCATGGCCGTGGCCGTGCCCCTGCTGGTAGGCATACTCCTGGGGCCCGCAGCTCTTGGCGGCCTTCTGGCCGGCGCTCTGGTCACCGGCGTTCTGCTGGCCATATACATGTCCAACTCCGGCGGCGCCTGGGACAATGCCAAGAAGTATATCGAAGGCGGCAACCACGGCGGCAAGGGCTCCAGCGCCCACAAGGCCGCAGTGGTGGGCGACACCGTAGGCGACCCCTTCAAGGACACCTCCGGCCCCTCCATAAATATCCTCATCAAGCTTATGACCGTTGTATCTCTGGTCTTTGCCCCCATCTTCGTACAGATAGGCGGACTGCTGTAAAGCGCTCTGCACAGCCCGTCTTCCACCCCCCAGCCCTGCCCGGGAAACCGGGCAGGGCTTTTCCCGTAAGTAAAGGCATATAATTCAATGTATTAATTTTCCTGCATTCCCTTGCTTTCCCTGGGAAAGATAACTATAATGTAAGGGCTCTATATGATTTGAGGTATGTTTTGATAATGAAAATAAAAAAGATCCTTCACTCTCTTCTTCTGACCCTGCTGACTTTGGTTTTGGTTTTCCTGGTGGTGGCCAGGGCCGAGCTCAAAGAAAAATCTCTCCAGGCCTACCAGGCCGTTCCGGTCATTGCAGCCGAGGCCAGCCCCTCCCCCTCTCCTACGGCCAGTCCCACACCCACTCCGGAGCCCACACCCACGCCTAGCCCCGAACCCCAGCCGGAGTACTTCACCCTTTCCTTTATAGGGGACTGCACCCTCACCTCCCACCAGATGCTCAGCCAGGAGAGCCCCTATCACTACGCCTCCCGTATGAACGGCGACTATTCATACCCCTTCTCCAACACCGTGGAGTATTTTGAAAATGACGACTTTACCCTGGCCAATCTGGAGTGTACCTTCTCCGACCAGGTGATGTACTCAGCCCAGACCTTCTACTTCCGGGCCCCCAGCGAGTGGGCTCAGATACTCAGCTGCGGCGGCGTAAACTTTGTCACCACTGCCAACAACCACATGTACGACTTTGGGGAGACCGGGGCCCAGGACACCTTCAAGGCTCTGGAATACTGGGGCATTCCCTACGGCACCGACGGTCAGGCCCAGCTCTTTACCACAGAGAGCGGACTCACCCTGGGCATATACTGCGCCTATCGGGACTACATGCCCAGCCAGGAGGCCGCCGCCCAGGCCATTGCCCAGCTGAGAGAGCAGGGCGCCGAGTATGTTATCTGCGCTTTTCACTGGGGCCAGGAGCTCTTCTACCAGCCCACCAAGGCCCAGATCGACCTGGCCCACGCCTGTGTGGATGCCGGAGCCGACCTGATATACGGCAGTCATTCCCACTGTCTCCAGCCCATTGAAGAATATAATGGCGGTCTTATCCTCTATTCCATGGGCAACTGGAGCTTCGGCGGCAACACCAGTCCCAGCGACAGGGACACCGCCATAGTCCAGGTAAAGGTAAAGCGGGACCTGGACGGCAGCATCAGCAGGGATTCCTATGACATTATCCCCTGCTGCGTCAGCAGCCTGCCTGTGGGGGCAGACGACGGGGCGGACAATGACTATCGCCCCACCCCCTATCAGGAGGGCAGTGAGGAATATCAGCGCACTCTCAGCAAGCTGGACGGCAGCTATCAGGCCGGCAGCCAGGGGGCGGATTACTCCGGCTGGTACGCCAGCTACGGCGGAGTCCCCCAATAAGTCAATGCAATTCTGTACAGATGCAGTCAGGCCCCGCGGGAAATCCCCGCGGGGCCTGATTTTTATTCTTTCATCTGCTTCATTATCTGGTTGGCTCCTGTGGCGGCAAGGCCCGAGACTATGCCCACTGCAATTGCGCTTATCAGGTCAGCAGCCGGAAACTCCGGCACCAGATACAGGCTGACAACTCCCAGCACTCCTCCGGCAATGCCGCATATCACAGGTATCCACTTGTTGTCCAGCTTGCTGGCCTTGGCCAGCTCTCCCAGCATATAGGCTATGACGCTTATAGCCGCAACTCCTGTTACGCCCATCATTTCCACGTTTTCATTCCTTTCTCTCCAGATCCGCTATTCTGTGGTTTATAACCTTTATCTGCTCCTCCACTACCGGCATGCGCCGGGCAAAGTTGTTGTGCTCTCTGACCTCTCTGGCCAGTTCCTCCACCTTTGTCTCCAGTACAGCCTGGGCCCTGCCGTTGCTGATAAGCACTCCCAGCAGGGTCAGCCCTCCGGTGATAAGAGCAGTTATCACCGCTTCTGCCATGATTATCCCTTAATAAGTCTGCTCCAGGTGTCGCCGCCTACCTCTCCGTCGTCCAGCAGTCCGGCATCTCTCTGGAATCCCTTTACCGCTTCCACGGTGAGAGGCCCCATAATACCGTCGGCCTGGCCGGGCTCGTAGCCCTTGGCTGCAAGCAGTATCTGCACCGCCTTTACCTGGGCGTCCTCCATACCCTCCTTCAAAAGACCCAGCTTTACGCTGTATTCATAGGACGGCCTGGGCCTTGCAGAGGCCGTCCCGCCTTCGCCGCCATAGCGCAGCACGCAATCCCAGGGGTAGTTCCGGTAGGGCCGGACCAGAAACTCACGTCCAGTCTGGTCCCCCGGCTGCCCGCCGGTGGTGCCGCCGTTTTCATTGATGCTGGCTTCGACTTCCTGCCCGGCCCCGCAGTAGAGGGCGCAGTGATTTTCGTAGTTGAGCAGCACATCTCCCCGCAAAAGCCCCCCGCCTCCGGCCAAGTCCACTTGAGAGGTCACGTCCTTGAATCCGCAGCGAAGAAACGCCCCCCTCATATTTCCCGTGTAGCTGGCTCCGGAGCTCTTGACAGGAATACCGGCCAGCTCCCAGGCGGATATCACTGCCGACGAGCAGTCGTAGTCCCCATATTCTCCCCAGCGGTACTGCTGGTCGTAGCCGTGGCTGCCATCGGCAGCCCAGGCCTCCATTTGTTTCACAGCCAGTTCAGTTGCATCCATAGTATTCCTCCCAGCAAGGCCTTGGCGGCCTGTATGCATTTAATCCGTGACCTCGGTCCAGCCGTAGACTCCCGGTTCCCAGACATTGGCGTCCACATCGGATACCCAGTGCCTGCCGGCGTGTGTGACCTTGGCCCCTACATTATATGCGTCATGGGCCCCAAGTGGCTGCACCCACTCTGGCCACTCCTCCAGGGATACCACTACCCAGATTGCCGGGGTGGCCGGAGGCGTCCAGTCCTCCTGGGATGTGTGGCCCTGCACGCAGCGGTACAGTGTGCCGCCGTACTCTATGCGCTCATCGGTGCTGTAGCTTGTACCCTCTGTCCAGGCCGGGAAAAGCGTGGGCACCTCCAGGGCCTCGGCGTCGCTGAGGCTGGCCGCCGCCTTTTCTATGTAGGGCCGCATCCTCATAGCATTTTCATAATAGCTCATGGCTCCACCCCCAGTACCTCAAGAGCCGACTGCATATCCTGTGTCTCTGTCTTCGAAGCTTCCAGCGCCTCCTCATAGGCAGCCTGAGCCGCTTCCAGAATGCGGCTGTCCTCCGCCGGGGCCATCATTTCCCCGACAAATACCGTGCCGTCCTCCCTTGTCCATCTCTCCCCTGCGGGAACAAAGCGATAACCCTGGATAAAGAGGGCACATTTGCCGTCAAAAAACTCAGTTTCCGCAGGGCTGAGTCCTTCGGCCTCAGATATATGGCAGCGGAAATCTTCATCTATGTATATTTTCATGCCATCACCTCTCTAAGGCAAAAGCCTTACATCTTTAAAAGTTATCGTTGAGCCGTATCTGCAATACAACCAGATATAGTACTCTCCAGTTACATTACTTAAGTTAAGGCTTATGCTGCTGTCTCCGGTTCCGGGCTCTGCCCTGCTGACGGCATTGAAACCATACGAGCCGTAATTATCATAAACATACTCCGGAGTGATTCCTGTAAAATCATTCCTAGAGCTGTTTATACCTATTAAAAGACTGTTGTTGGAAGCGGAGCTTACATTAAAATCTACTTTCAATGTGCTGTAATCAGTGACATTCAATTTGAGCTTTGTTGCAGCCGCAGACGCATAGCCGTTGTTTGTGGCAACAATTCCGCTGCCGTTAAAAGATATTGAAGCACTGCCTGCTTTTATCAGACTCCAGTTGCCCTGTCCTTCAGCGCCGGAAAGGAGCACCAGCTTAAAGCCCAGAGAGAGCTTGTACGCGCCTATTTCGTTGACATGCAGCACTTCCAATCTCTCCTCGCCATCTTTCTCCTGAACTACAGCCCAAGTTCCGTATGAAACGTTTTTAAAGATGAACCGCTCGCCTTCATAATATGGCTCAAAATTTTTTGCTGTTGAGCCTGGGGAAAGCATCGGCTGAACAAACGTTGAAAAAAGTTGTGAGGTAAAGCCAGTCGTTGTGACATTAAGTTCCACGTAGCTTTCTGTGCCGCTTATTGTTAAAGTTTTAGCTTCTGTACCGTCAAAACCCGTTGTTTCCCAGCTTCCATCACTAAAAACCCTGACGACTTCAACTCCAACTTTTCCGTCGGCAGGAGTGATTTTGCCGCTTAACATATAGGTTCCCGGGCTTAAATCTACTACTATCCTATTATCTACCCATTGAGATGTGGGAGTTCCGGAAACAGCTATTCCCTCATCACCTGTTTCAAAGCTCACTCCGTCCTTGGTCTGGTTTTGAAGCTCTGTATAACAGAACAGGTTCTGGCTGGCCTCTCCGGCCGCCGTTTTTGTCTGAATTCCATTTGTGCAGCTGACACTGCTGCCGGCAGGCGCGTCCACTATGATAAGCGGAGAGAACTTCCCGCTGCCTGCGTTTGTCCTTCCTATCATTCGCTCTCACCTCACAGGTATACATACTATTGCGGGAACAGTGACCGTCTCTTCCGGGCTCTCGTTTGCATAGATATATATTCCCCCGTCATAGGTCTCGGCAACGGGAGCGAAAATGTTTTCCAGAGCGTCCTCCGGTGCAAAGCTCACGCTGGGCGCAAAGTCCTCCGTTACTCCCTCCAGGGTGATCGCCGCCCGGAAGGGATAGTCCTCATAGGTATCGTCGGCTGCCCAGGCTGAGGTGGGAACGGAAATGCCGGTGAATGCCAGTACTTTCACGTCGTCCGCCAGCTTGCTTCTGCTCACAGCGGCAGCCTGGATGGCATCGCCGTCTATAGTCAGCGGGTCGGTGCCCCCGGAAGAATGCTGGGAGGCATGGGAGGCGATGTGGGCCAGGCTCCAGTTGAAGGTGGCCTCGGTGCCGCTGAAGCCCTCCTGTACCGCCAGCTCATAGGGGCTTGCTCCGTCGTCACCCTTTTCCCCCGTATCTCCCTTGGGTCCCCGGATATTTACAGTATCGGGGTTTTCAAGTCCGGCATCGTTTATCCAGCTCAGGTTCCCGTAGTCGTCAATACTTGGAATAAATGTAGCGCCGTCATCGCCCCGGCTTCCAGTCGGGCCCTGAATGCTGCCGTTGTTTACCCACTGCTCACCGACGCCGTCGTAAACATATATATCGTAGGGCACCTGAGTACCTATGCCATAGGCGTCTCCCCTCTCCGGCTCCGTCACTTCTTCAGCCAGCTCGTCCAGGTCTGAGAAATAGCCCAATATCTGAAAGCCCTTGCCGTCCAGCTCTCCGCTCTCTATAGTCTCCAGAATGTCGTTGGCTTTTTCCAGGGCAAGGCTGGCCTTGCTGTCCAGCTGTTCGGCTACGGTCAGGGGTATCTGGTGCAGGGGCTCGTCTATCAGGCCGCTCTCCATCACCTGAACTATTACCGGCACGGTAGTGAGCCTGCTCTCCCCCAAAACTCCGGTGAGGTATACCTCCCAGCTGCCCAGACTCAGGTTCAGATGCATCTCCCGGGTTATCTGGTCGTCTATCAGGTTCAGGTCAAAAACCGTCTCTCCCTGGCGGAAATGGGCCCATTTGGAGTAGCCGTCCCAGGTATCTCCGCTGAAGTGAAAGCGGGCCTGGAGAAAATCCAGAGAATTGGCGGCGATGACCGGGCTTGCAAAGCGTATGCTCTGACCGGTGACATAAAAGTCCATCATTTGTCTTTCTCCTCCGTCTCGTTGAGCGTCTGTATCAGTCTCACCAGGTAGTCTCTCAGCTGCTTAAGCTGGCTTTCTGTGGAGCCGTGCAGCATAGGCGGGTATTCATACATCACATATCACTTCCTATCTCCAAAACTTTTGCCAGGGAAAAGAGCTGGAAGTCCCCCTTTCCCTCCAGCCTGATCTGCATGTGGTCGCAGCGCCGGGGACATACCGGCACGGTGACCGTGCCTGTGCCGCAGAGCTTCACCCGGCCTTTTCGCTCCCACAGTCCGGAGGAATCGTATTGTATGAACACATCCATCCAGGCGCCCTCTTCCATCTTTACCCGAAGGTTGAAGCGGGAGACATATTTCTTGTCCGGATACTGGTAGTAGAGAATACCGCTTTCCGCCATCCAGGGCACATAGTTTTCCAGAGTGCCCTGGCGGCCGCCAAGGCTCCACAGCTGGGAGCCGGTCATGGCATACAGCTCTCCCTCCAGCCTGGCGAAAAAGTTCACCGGCAGCCCGTCCTCTTTCATCCACAGGCTTTTGTCTATGTCATATACAAAGAGCTGTCTCCTGCCTTCGCCGTCGTCCATGGCGATGTAGTATCTGTCTCCCAGGGAACCGGCGGCGGCATTGAAATAGCGCTCTTCACCCAGGGCCTGGGACACACTGGTGGGAAATCCCCCCTGATAGGCGCAGATGTCCCCGTCGGACTTATAGAACAAGGTCTCGTTCACCACTGCAAGGCTTTTGTGGCTGCCGGGCTGAACTCCCCGGCATACCGTCTCCGTGATCCGGTGGGCGCCGTAGGCGGAGACGGTCACCTTGTGTATGTTGTTTTCCTTGAAGAATATGGGGCTGCCCAGATAGTTCACTACTCCGGTCCAGGGACCGTCGGAGCCCACGGAAGCCGTCCAGGAGTCGGTGCTCAGCCCCTGATACTGCCGCCAGTTCTTAAAGTCTCCCAGAGCGCAGCCATAGATCTCGTTGAGGTTTTTGTCCCCATCGTTGCCGTAGCGGCAGCCCCAGAGCCGGTTCTGACTCTCGCAGACGAAGTCCATGTCCGGCACCGAACGCTCTATCTTTATGCTGCCCTGATTCTGGACCAAGGCCTCCCGTATAAGTCCAGGCACCACGATGAAGTCCGGCTCCCCCTCGCTGCCGCCTACGGCCTGGATCACCTTTGAGCCGTTTAGCTGCCCGGCCTCACATCCGCTTATCTCCACTCCGTCCAGGGCCTTGAACAGCCCGGGCAGTTCACCCTGGGACACAAAGCGCATCCTGGTGTATACGGTGCTTATCTCCGTCCAGCACTGACCGTCCTGGCTCCACTGCTTCAGCACATCCGACTCCCCGGAGCTGTCTATCCATAGCTCCCCGTTTTCCGGAGCAGCCGCCGGGCTGTCGGAGACTCTGGGCATTTCGTACTCCGTACCGTCCATTTTGCAGAGGGTGCAGCTCACCGAGCCGGTGGAGCTGTAAAAGGCCTCCATACTGCCGTAGTCATCGGGATCGGCAGTGTTGTAAAAAAGCTTGTCCGGGAAGATGCAGATGTAGGCCCCCATACTCACCAGCTGCTTTTCCCCTGTGGACACGCTCAGGGGGGTCTCCTCCCCTGCATAGTACAGCTTTCCCTTGTCTATCCAGGCCAGGTGCTCTTTTGCCAGCAGCCCCTGGGGACTGTTCATTTCCTTCATCAGGCCGCGTTTTTTCCGGCAGCTGAGCATGGGATAGCCTGTGCTGGACAGGTTCATCATGTCGTAGAACTCGCCTTTTTTTATCTTCAGCCTGTGGTTGTAGCCCTTAAAGCTGTCGGTTAGATCCCGTTTTTGCTGATTTTGCGGAAGACTGGGAAAAATCGGCATATTGTCTCCCCCTCAAAATATAAAGCCTTTGCCCCGGTTCCTGTGTCTGCCCCGGCGGCAAATCCAGTCCCGGTACTGCTGAAAGGCCCCGTTGTAAAGAACGATCTGCTGGTTGTACTTGGCGCTCTCAAAGTTTTCTGCGGCGATCATGGCCTGGAGGTAGCGGCAGTATATGCTCTCGGCGTAGGGCATGGGCACCAGCAGTTCCTCATCCCCGTGGATATACTCTCCCGGTTTTTCCTCACCGGGCTGGTAGGCGCTGATGAGCTCCTCGTATATCTGCCCGTCCAGTAAGGACAGCCAGCGGAGCTTCTGGTCCACGGCATACTGGTTGGGTTCCAGGATATCCACCCTGCGTATAGCCTCAATGGCTTTCATTGGCTCTCCCCCTTCCGCCCCTCCCGGCCGAAGGCCGGGAGGGGCTTTGCCTCAGTTGTTTTTCATGCCGTCCACATTTTCAAAGAAGATTTCCGCCGCCCGGTTGCTGCGCTCTATCTCATCCGCAACAAACTTCGGGACCATGGACTTCTTTCCTCTGGGCAGCAGGTAGTTCACGCCGTTCACCGCCACGAAGAAATTGGGGTCCTCCCTGTCGGATACCCTGGGTATGTAGATTTCAACTCTCTCTTCCATGTTTTATCCTCCTCAGTTGACCTCATCCACGTCACTGAAGCTGGAAGTGCTCATCACTCTCAGCAAGCGCTCGGGATAGAGGATGGTGGCGCCGTTGGTCTCGAACTTGTAGCCTATGGTGCTGAACTGGTTCAGGGGTCCGCCTATCTCTCCCTTGTCGTGGATTATCATCTCCAGGGCGCCGCCCTCGGGGTCGATAATACCGAAGCTGTCCTTGCCGAAGAAATAGGTGGCATAGCTGCGGCCGCCCTCCTTGTTTTCGTATTCGTCATCGTTTCCAAGAACGGGGGCAAATACGTTTTCGATAAAGCGCACGCCGTGGAGCTCGCCTATCTCGCCGTTGAAAAGCTCCTCAGGGGAGGCGTACTTGTGGGCCTCTATCCAGCCCTCGCACTCTCTCAGGTCGTGGGCCACAGAGGGGTGGACCACTGCATAGTAGCGGCCGTTTATGCGGGGCGCCCTATTCTTTTTCATGATGGTGACAGCCTTGTTTATCATGGCAGGGGTGAGCAGGGCCCAACCGTTGGTGTCGCCGGCGCCCATAGCGGCGCAGCTGGTGGGGGTGGACATCACCGCTCCGGTGCTTTTGTTGATATTGTCGCAGTAGAGGACATTGGTGCCCACCAGCAGGGCGTCCCTGATCAGCTTCTCCTGGGTCTCGGCAGCGGAGGCGCCCATCTCCTCGGTGGCTCCAAGGATAACGTCGTCGTAGGCTCTCAGCTCCAGCTTGTCGGTGATGGAGGTGTAGGTGCCGTACTGGTCCACGCTGCCGGTGACAGTGGTGACGCCGAACTTCTGTCCCGTGGGGATGACCCCTTCGCTGAGCTTGGGAGCCCGCTCAAAGGTGTTCCACTTGCGCCATTCCACACTGCCGTGGTGGTTTGCAGGCAGGGGCTGGCGTTTGGCGAACTGGGCGTAGAACAGTTCGGTGCGGGCGTTCTCCAGCAGCTCCGTGTCGTAGAAAGCCTTCAGCTCCGGGGCCAGAGTGTTGCTGCCGCTAAAATCTGTGACGGTTCCGGTACCGCTGTTCACATAGCCCGCCGTGCCGTTTACTACAGTCCCCGCATCGGCAAAGAACTGCAAATTATCTTTGGTAATAGTCTCCATTGTCTAATCCTTTCAATTTTTATGAGCCGTAGGGCAGCTTTTTCCCCTGGGCGCTGGCCTGGTATATCCGCTTTTTCAGCTCTTCCCTTTCCTGCCTGGACATCTGCCGCGGGTCTCCGGAGCTGCTGAGGGCAGCCTGTCCGCCTTTAAGCTCCCTGGGTCTGGCGGCTCCGGAGCCCACCGACCTGGCCGCGGACAGGGACACCGCTTTTGTCAGGCTCTCAGCCAGCTCCCGATAGTGGAGGGCGTAGTAGGCCTCCTCCAGGCTCAGCCCTGTGTGGGGTGCGGTGAGCTTGAGAAACTCTCTGTTTTCCAGCTCCCTGGCCAGATCGAAGTCCGGGAAATTCTTTTTCATAAGCTCTGCCTGCTGCTTAAGGCTGTCCAGCCGGGCCTTGGCCTGGGCGGCTCTGCCGTATTCCCCTTTCAGCTTGTCCTGGCTTGCCCGGCGCACTTTCTCTGCCAGCTGCGCCGCATCCAGTTCGCTGTCCGGCTGTTTCTCCATTCCCAGGCTGCGACCGATGGCTTCCATGGCCTCCGTCAGTTTCTTCAGCTTCTCCTCGTTTACCTGCCGGTCCCTGAGCCTTTTTTTCACTATGCTCTGGACCTGCCTGTCATACTCGCTGCGGTACTCCGGGTCGGCAAGGATATCCTCCCAGCTTTTTTTGCCCCGGCTTGCGCCTTCCGGCTTTTGGGACTCCTGCCCGGCGTCGGCAGTGTTTCCGCCCGTCTGCTCTCCCTGTAGAAGTTCTGCGCTCCCCTCAGGGGACAGTGTTTTTTCATTCTGCATAGGATGCCTCCATTCTCCTTATAAAAAATGCCTGCGGCATATTAAGGGCCCTGTTATCTGGTGTTGGCGTTTATTTTTGTCTGGGCCTTGCTGTCTGAGCTGCCGGTCTTTTTGCCGTAGTAGTAGGCCAGATAGGTGCTGCTGGGCCCGGAGACGTAGCTTTTGCTGCTGTATCGGTTTCTGTAAGCGTCGGCCTGGGCCTGGGTCATACCGCTGGCCTCCAGCTCTTCTGCGCTGGGGGTATAGCCTGTCTTGGTGATGAGCTCCACCAGCCGCTCATAGTTTTTGTCCTTGCGCTCCTGCTCTGCGGCAGCCTGCTCCGCCTCCATACCCTGCTGGTATTTCACGTCCTCCACCTGATCTCTGTATCTGCCGTACTCCGTCTGTTCCAGGTTAAGCAGTCTCTGGTACTCCTGTTCCAGGTTCTCCCCCTGGTCCTTGTAGCGCTGGTAGGCTGCGGAGTAGAGCTCCGGCAGCACATCCCCCAGCTTCTGCAAATAGCTGTCGTATTCCTGCTGCCCCAGCTGCTGGGCGTAGCTGCTGCCGTAGCCTCCGGTGAGGGCGGCCGCCTGGCCCATGGTGTCCCTCATGGCCTTTCTGCCCATCTGGGTGTACTGCTCTCTGTAGTTGCCATAGAGGCTGTCGGACATGGGGTCATATCTGAAAGGCTCCCTGCTGACTATCTTGTTGTATATCTGGCTTATCTGTTCGTCATAGCTGCTGTTGTATTCCGGCAGGCTGTATTCGCTCTCCCGCAGGGTCGCCATTGTGTTTTTGTAGTCCTGGCTGACGCTCTGGCCTGCCGTGCCGGAGCTGACGCTGAGCTGGGGCTTATCGGTTTTCTGCTCTGTGCTCTCCGTGGTTTTTTCTTTTTCCACGCTTTCCAACTGTGCCATAGTCTCCACCCCTCCTATTGGCTTAGAATCTCTGTTTCCACATATTCCGGGTACATGCTCTCCAGTATCTGGTAGCCCAGAAAAATAGTCTCAAATATATCCCTGCACCTTAGGATCTTCTCACGGCGTGGACAGCAGCTGATGTCCGCTCTGCCGGAAGCCTTCAGTACGCTGAGCCGCTCCAGGCCCTCCAGCTCCTGGAGCTGTCTCTCCAGAGTCAGCATCAGTATGGATTCCGCAGCGCAGACGATGTCCCTGCCGTATTCCCCGGACTTGGCGTGGCCCTGTATTTTCATTCTCAGTCCCGCCCGGTCATAGCTCACTCTGGTCATCTCAGTTTCCTCCCGGCTGGGATACGCTCTGGGCCCTGCGCCTGGCCTGAGCCACCCGGCTGTTTTCCCCTGTACCTTTTTCCTTGAGCTTTATCCTGCTGCGCTGAAGGATCTCCGGGTCTCCGGTTATGCTGCTCATAAGCTCCGCCGCCCGCTCCGGCTCGTACTTTTCCGTCATGGCCAGGGCGTATTGCTGGAACATGGAGAGCTTTCGATGCATGGTGCCGTTGGCGCATATCCTCTGCATCAGCTCGTCCTTGCCCTCAAATTCCATCATGCTCATGCAGGAGAGGGCCTGGTCGGCCTGGCTGGGGGAAAAGAAGCCCATCTGATAAAACTGCAAAGCCAGCTCGTTCTGGCTGAGCCGGGTGTAGGAGCTGCTCTTCTGAGGTATGACCTTGATGTCGAATACCGGCAGGCGCATTCCCAGCTCAATGCCCTGGAAGCTCTGGCTCTGGGGCAGCAGACCCCGGTTGTTGTAGTCGATGAAGCGCTCCATCCCCATATTTCCGGTGATGCGAAACTGCCGGGGCAGCTCGTAGAACTGGCGTATCAGCTCTATGCACAGGGAAATTATCTTCCCGTAGGCCCGGTAGCTGGAGCGGGTAGCGTCCCGGCTGCCCTTGCCGCTGGCCTCCTGGAGGGCGGCAATGGCGGAGGCGGCGGTAACGCCGGAGCTCACCAGGCCCACGGAGGTCTCTGTGTTGCCGGAGGTCTCCCTCAGTTCGTTTATAACGCTGGTGCGCATATCTATGTAGTTGCCGCTGAGCGGCCTGTAGTCCACGGTGCGCAGGCTGTCCTGGCCCAGGTTCCCGCTGACATGGATGATGGGATTGTTCAGGTCCAAAAACTCATCTTCGTTGATGGCCCCGTCCACTCTCTGGAAGTACCGGGGCACCGAGCCCACCATGGTGTTTTTGATAAAAGCGGTCTGCATCATGTCTATCTGGGTCTGGCTGTTCTGACACAGGTCAATGAAGCCGTAGCCACAGGGGCTGCCCTCTATGGGGAAGAGGCTGTCGAACACAAAGGGGTAAAGCCCGTGTTCGTAAAGCCCTCCGCCTCCCTGGGCGGCTTCCTCCGGCAGCTCATCGCTGAGGGCGCGCAGCTTCAGCAGCCGCATATTTTCCGTGGAATAGAGCAGCCTGTCCCCCACATATTTGCAGTAGTGGAGCACGGTCCTGCCCTGTTCCTTTCTTTTGTAGTACACATCCACCACCGTGGACTTTCCCTCGGTGGATACCGCATCATCGTAGAGGAAGCGGGAGGCCAGAAAGCCCGTGCCCTTCAGCTGTCCCTTCAGTTGGGGATAGGCCTCCTCCAGTTCCCGGTTGTTTTCCAGCCTGGTGTGGAAGAAATAGGGGCTGTCCTGGATGTCGGCAGTCCCCGGTTCCCAGAACAGGTTCAGCAGATCCACCCGCTCTATGGCGATGTCCCCCAAGCCGTTGAGCTTCTCTGCGTCCCAGTAGACCTTGTAGACTCCGGTCCCGGTCTTCAGCTTTTGCCACATGGCGTCGGAGTAGGTCTTTTCAAACTCGTTCTGCTCCAATATCACCGGGATGATCTTGCTGAGCACGGCGGCCTCCTGCCGGTCCCCCGCCTCCCGGGGCAGTATACTGGGCTCGGGATAGGCCTCCATGGCGTCGGCGTGCTTGGAAACGATAACATTGTGCAGCCAGCCGGAAACGGCCTGAAAACCGCTGAGCCCCTGGCTGGTCTTTCTCTCCTCCGCCTGGTTTCTCAGCTTCCACCAGTTTTCCGCCGCAATGGTGCGCCTTTCCACGCTGTGCTTGCCCGCCTTGTATTTCTGCAATATCCCGGTGAACTCCCTCAGCCTCTGGCCGTCCACCGGCAGCTTCATTTCATTGTCCATGCTTTTGCTCCTTTTCTCCCTGAGCTCAGACCTTTTTAAACTGGTTCAGGGGGTCGTTCATATAGCTCTTTTCTGCCACCGGCCGCAGCGGCGCCACCGGGCAGGACATGCACAGGTACCTCCACTCGTCGGCCACATGGTCCTCCAGCTCCGTGTCCAGGTCCTCGGGCCTGTGCTTGTGGTACATCATCAGTGGGACAGTGCGGATGAAGGCCTTGCAGCCCGAAAAAACATACATCCGGCTGCGTCCCTCCCTGTCGAACTGGAGCCGGTAGTGGCACTGCATCCAGCCGGGTATACGCTGATTGTCCCCGGGTATGAACACCAGGCCGTACTTTGCCGCCGTGTCTGCGATACTCTCCCCCCGGCTGGCGTCCCAGATAGCCGGGTCGGCCACTCCCTCTATGTAGCGGCCCCTCAGCCAGGGATGCTCCCGTTCTATCCTGGCTATCTCCCGAAACTGCTGGTCCGGAGTCCAGCGCAGGCCCTCGTTGGGGCTGTCGGTGCAGCCGTAAAGCTCCAGTATCCTGTAGAGCACCCCGTCGTAATCTATGGCCCACCAGGCGCAGGAGAAGGGCTTGCCGTAGCCAAAGTCGTAGGAGCGCATCAGCTTCCAGCCTCTCCGGCTGCCGGCGGCAATGTCAAAGGGTTCTATCACGTGCACCCAGCGCTGCTGCTGCCGCAGCTCCTCCGCCGTGAGAGCGCAGCCTGCCTGTCTTGCCGCTTTCACGTCCGGTTCGATGCGGAAATCCTCGAAGAACTGGCCCTCGAAGATGTCCCAGTTCCCGTGGAGCCAGGCCTCCCGCAGCTTGGGGGGCAGAGCCTCCAGCTGCCTGACGTATTCCGGGTCCGCCTCCATCAGGGCCTTGTTGTCGGTGACCAGGGCCTGGATGAAGCTGTGCTCCTCCGCCCTCTCGTTGTCCTTGTACCTTCTGTCTATAAATAGCCTCTTCACCCAGCCGTGGCCCTCGCCCCCCGGGTTGCAGGTGTAGTAGATGCGCTTGGGAAAATCGTTCACTCCCCGGACGCAGGCCTTCAAAGCGTCCATCTTCTCCTCGCTCTGCTGGGTGGCCTCGTCCACAAAAAGCACGTCCACCTCCGTGCCCTGAAAGCGCAGGCTGTCCCGGTCGCTGTCACAGTAGCGGAAAAGTATCCTGCTGCCGTTGGGGAATTCTATCTCCTTGCGACTGTCGGAGTATTGGGCTATTCTCTCCTCCTTTTCCCCAAGGCAGCGGAGCAGCTGGCACAGGGGTACGATATGGTTCTCCCTCAGCTCCCTGTAGGTCTTGCGTATTATCATCACCTTTATCCCCGGGTACCTGAGACACAGCAGCACCGCCTTTATCCGCACTGCCCAGCTCTTGCCTCCGCCTCTGGCCCCGCCGTAGCCCACGTATTTGTGCCTGTCTGCCATGAACAGCCTCTGCTTTTCACTGGGCGGCGGTATCAGCAGCTGAGGCATATAAGCCACCTCCTCATCCGCTCAGTTCCTCCAGCTCCGGGGAGAGTCTCACTTCCAGGGATTCCCGGCCGCCCTTCAGTCCTGCGGAGCAGAGCTGCTCCTTTATCTCTCCCAGCTCCTTTACCGCGGAGCTGAGAGCCTTGAAATCCCTGGCCTCCAGGTTTTCACCCTGGTCCAGGGCCCGGGATATGCTGCCCAGCAGCTTGTCCGCCACCTGTTCCAGCCTCGCCGAGCCCAGCTCCAGCTGCCTCTGCTTTCTCAGCTGCTGCCAGCCCTCTCTTCCGCAGCGCTTTCCCAGTGTACTGAGGCTTATGCCCTCCTTTTCTGCCAGTTCCCTGAGACTCATGGAAGAAGCAGCATACTCCTGCCGTATCCTCTCCCAGTCTCTGCCCGCTTCCCGGCTCATGCCTCCTCTCCGTCCTCTCTGTATTTGGTATCGTAAGTGCCCTTGTAAATAGGGCAGAGCTGAAATCTGGCCACGCAATAGCGGCCCATGTGCTTTTCTCTCTGCTCCAGATTTTTAAAGCGTGTCTCCACCGTGCTGCCGGTATCGAAGCCCTCGCAGCTGATGCTCCTCTCCTGGCGGCTGTCCTTTTTGTAAAAAGGACATTTTACATCCGCCATGGTCCAGCAGAGTTTTTTATAACTGGCCATTTTCCTCTCCTCCTTCATTATCCTCTTCTGCTCCGTCCCGGAACCAGGGCGGGTATCCGCTGCGCTCCATGGCGCTGATAATGGGGTCATCTCTTATCTGGACCATAGCTCTTCCTCCCGGCTCTAACAATTTACAGATTTTTCGTACTTTTTTAAGATTAAAGCTTGACAAAATCTGTAGAGTAAATTAGTATTGAATCAGCATATATCCGATTTCTTGAGGTCCTTGCCTGTTTTTTCCTGTTCGACGTGGCCAAGTATATCTCATTTTTTCAAGATTATCTAGTCCTTGCTCTTGCTTTTTTAAGATTTGTTGCAATGCACATAAATGAGGTGAAAATTTTGTTCGATTATGACAGGTTTGAGCAGCTGCGCCGCTCAAAGGGCATAACCAAGAAGTTCATAGCCCAGTCCCTTGGCCGCAGCGCCACCCTCTGCCAGGACTGGAAGCAGCGCAAATCTCAGCCCAGCCAGGCCCAGCTGCGGCAGGTGGCGGATATTCTGGATACCACCCCCGCCTATCTCATGGGGGAGACGGAGGAGCCCTCCTCTTCCGCTGGGGATGAGATGACCCAGCTGCTCACGGCCCTGCGGGAGCGGGAGGATATGCGCATGCTTTTCTCTCTTGCCAAGGACGCCAGCCCTGAGGATGTGCGCCAGGCGGTAAAGATAATAAAGGCGCTGAGGGGAAATGATTGATTACTATATGCGTCTTGTGGAGCTGCCCCGGAGAGTAGAGGGAGTCAGCATCCTCAATGACGACGGAAGCTTCGATATATATATAAATTCTCTCCTGTCTCCCCAACGGCGGCAGGAGGTGCTGGAGCACGAGCTGAGCCATATACGCCGGGAGCATTTTTATCTGGATATGCCCATCAGCCTGATGGAGCGCCAGGCTGACGGAGAGCATGTGAATGTAGTGCTCCATCCCCCGGAGGGCTATATACCCTGTTTTAGTTCGGAGGCGGCTCTGGAGCGCTGGCTGAAGAATCTCTGCGCCCAGCAGCATCTGGATCTGGAGAGCCTGTATTTTTGAAAAGTTAAGGGACGCAGAAATGCTCTGCGTCCCTTGAGGCTGTCGAAAAAGCCTCGCAGAGTTTTTTCAACCCAGCGAAAAAATAAATTAAATCGTTTTCTGCGGCGACATGTGCGTCGCAGAAAACACTTCTCACGGAGCGAAGTGTCGAATTGTACGCCGTAGGCGTACAACCGAGGCATGAAGCGAAGTGCAAAACCCCTTTGTGTAAGAAGGCATAGCCTTCTTACACAAGCTGAAGGGACGCAGAAATGCTCTGCGTCCCTTGACTTTTTTCCTCAAATATTTTATCATCCTGTAAAGCTGCAACGATTTATTAGCCCAAAGAACGGAGGTCCCTATGAACTATCAAAGTACCCGATCTTCAAATATAAAGACCGATCCTTCCCATGCCGTGCTCCAGGGCCTGGCTCCGGACGGCGGACTGTATGTGCTGCCGGACCTGGCCTCCCTGAATTTTGACTGGCGGGGCACCTTAAAGCTGGACTATTACGGTATGGCGGCAAATATAGTCTCCGCCCTGCTCTACGACCTGAGCCGGGAAGAGGCCCTGGGCCTGGTGCGCTCCGCCTATGAGCACCGCTTTAGCTCCCACGACCTCACCCCCTTAAGACCCGTGGGTGACGACGGGGTCCTGGAGCTGTTCCACGGCCCCACCAGCGCCTTCAAGGATATGGCCCTGTGCCTGCTGCCCCGGCTGATGAAGGCCGCCGGGGAGAAGTGCGGTGAAACGGAGGACGTGCTCATTCTCACCGCCACCAGCGGCGATACCGGCAAAGCCGCCATGGAGGGCTTCCGTGACGTGCCCGGCGTCAGGATAATTGTGTTCTATCCCAAGTCCGGCGTCAGTCCCGTGCAGGAGGTGCAGATGCTCAGCCAGCAGGGCGGCAATGTAAAGGTCTGCGCCGTGGAGGGCAATTTTGACGATGCCCAGACCGGGGTCAAGCAGATCTTCTCCCAGCTGTCCGGCAGTCTGCGTCTGTCCTCCGCCAACTCCATCAATATCGGCCGCCTGGTGCCCCAGGTGGTGTATTACTTCTCCGCCTATGCCTCCATGCTCCGCCTGGGCCGCATCGGCCTGGGGGATAAGCTGGACTTTGTAGTGCCCACCGGCAACTTCGGGGACATTCTGGCAGGCTATATCGCCGGGGAGCTTGGCCTGCCTGTAGGCCGCCTGGTCTGCGCCTCCAATGTGAACAATGTGCTGACGGACTTCTTCCGCACCGGCTGCTATGACCGCCGCCGTCCCTTTCACCGCAGCCTCTCACCCTCTATGGATATCCTGGTCTCCAGCAATCTGGAGCGGCTGCTCTTCTATCTCTCCGGGGACTGCCGCCTGGTGTCCTCCCTCATGAACCAGCTGGATAAGAACTCCGGCTATCAGCTGCCCCAGGAGCTGATGAAGAAGGCCCAGCAGCGCTTCTATGCCTCCTGGTGTGACGATGCCTCCACCGTGGAGACTATCGCCTCCGTGTGGCGGGAGCATCACTACCTTATGGATACCCATACCGCCGTGGCCTGGAACGTGGCTCAGCAGTACAAGGCCGCAAATCCCGGCCATGATCCTGTGGTGATCCTGTCCACCGCCTCCCCCTATAAGTTCCCCGGAGCCGTTATGGAGGCTCTGAAGCTGGAGCACACAGGAGACGAGTTTGCCCTGATGGACCGCATCGAGCAGGCCACCGGCGTGCCCATGCCGGAGAATCTCCGGGGCTTGCGCCAGCGTCCCCGGCTCCACTTTGACTGTGTGAGCAAGTCCGGCATGAAAGACTATGTTATGGAAAAGGCGGCTGAAAAAGTATGGAAAAAGTGACCGTCCGCGTCCCCGCTACCACTGCCAATCTGGGCGTGGGCTTTGATACCTTGGGCTGTGCCCTGGAGCTGTATAATACCCTCAGCTTCAGTGCGGCTGAAGGGCTCAGCTTCAGCGGCTGTGATAAGGAATATCAGACGGCGGACAATCTGGCCTATCAGGGCTTCAGAGCCGTGTATGAGCACCTGGGCCGTAAGACCCCGGGGGTGCATATCTCCATCTCCGCCAATATCCCTGTGTGCCGGGGCCTGGGCTCCTCCGCCGCAATGATAGCCGCCGGAGCCCTGGGAGCAAATGCCCTGGGCGGCTTCGGTCTGACTGCCGGGGAGCTTCTCAGCATCGTCACTCCCATCGAGGGCCATCCGGACAATCTGGCTCCCGCCTTTTTCGGCGGTCTCACCGCCTCCATGACCCAGGCCGGCCGTGTCTATACCCTCTCCTATGATATCCACCCGGAGCTGCGCTTCGTGCTCATGTCCCCGGACTTTCCCCTGAGTACCCATGCCGCCCGCTCCGTGCTGCCTGAGTCGGTGCCTTTTAAGACCGCCGTAGCCCAGTTGGCCCACCTGGCCCTGCTGCCCAAGGCCCTGGAGCTGGGGGACGAGGAGCTGATAGCCCTTTGTCTCCAGGATTCCCTCCACCAGCCCTACCGCTTCCCCCTCATATACGAGAGCGATAAGCTGAAACAGCTGGCCCATGAGCTGGGCTGTGACGCCTTCTGCATCAGTGGGGCCGGCCCCACCCTGCTTTGTCTCACCAGAGACGGCAGCCTGGCCGGCAAGCTCAGTGATGCAGCCCGTTCTCTGGAGCACCGTTGGGATATACGGGAACTGGCCGTAGACCATCAGGGCGCCCGCTGCCTCTAAACGGATATTTGAAATCAGGTATAAAAAATCGGAAGGCCATTCAGGCCTTCCGATTTTTTGGTATGTACTTTTCCTCTCACAGCACCATAAACAGGTATACCCCATAGGCCGCCAGCAGGGCTATGCCCTGTAAGCGGCAGGCCCTCTGTCTGAATATAAGGGGCAGCATGGCCAGCAGGCTTATAAGCAAGCAGACGGGCAGATCCATAGCCAGGCTCTGGGCGGATACGGGCAGCGGCTCCCCGGCAGCCAGGGATGAGATTGGAAGTATCAAAGACAGGTCTATGATGTTTGCTCCGATGATATTGCCGATGGACAGGGCGGATTCCTTCTTGACTATGGCAGTGACAGTTGTCACCAGCTCCGGCAGCGAAGTTCCTATAGCCACCAGCGTCAGGGCCACAATGCGCTCCGGCACTCCCAGCAGATAGGCTATGCGGCTGCCGTTGTCCACCATGAAGCGGCTGCCCAGAACGATGGCGGCAGCTGCAATAAGGAACTTGGCAATGTTCCCGGCCAGGGCCTTTCTGTCCACACTCTGGTGGTCCTGGGCGCTTTTCATCTCGCTTTTGGCCCGGCGCAGGTTTTCCCCCATAAACAGGAGGAAGATCACAATAAGCGCCAGGCTCCAGCCTATGCTGAGCCTGCCGCCCTGACAGCCAACCAGCAGGACGGCGGAGGCGGCTATCAGCAGCAGGCATTGGGGCAGATATTTTTTCCTGCTGCATGGGATGCTCATGGCCACCATGGCCACGGCCATTATAAGTCCGGTGTTGGCTATCACCGAGCCCACGGCGTTGCCTATGGCCATGTCCACCTTCCCGTCGGCGGCGGCCATTACCGAGACGATCATTTCCGGCATGGTGGTAGCCAGGCTGACAATGGTGGCCCCTATTACAAAGGTAGGGATATCCATAGCCTTGGCTATCCAGCTGGCGGCATCCACAAAGGCGTCGCCGCCCTTGACCACCAGAGCTATACCCACGGCAAAAAGTAAAAGGCAGATGAACATATCCATTTTTTCTCCTCCAAAACAAAGGGTTGCGGCTTACGAAAAACGAGACCTATCCGCAAGCACATTGCAGATAAGTCTCGTTAATTATAACAATAGCCAGGCAGTAAAACTGCCGAATGTTGACTAGAGTTCCGCTAAAGCGGTAACTACTCCCTTACCATTGGTAAGGGATAATATCACAGTGGCCGGAGCTTGTCAAGCTTTAGTTTTGTTGATGGCCTCCATGTAGGCTTTAATGACCTCCACGGCTCCGGCAACCCCGATGCGGCTGCTGTCTACGCACAGGTCATAGTTTTCCGCCTCTCCCCAGATCTGGTCGGTGTAATACTTATAGTAGCTGGAGCGGTCCTTGTCCACCTGGCGCATAAGCTTTTTGGCTTCGGAGGCGTCGATACCCTTGCGCTTCATCAGGGTCTTGACCCTGAAATCGGTGTTGGCCATGATGAATATGCGCACCAGGTCCTTGCGGTTTCTCAGCACGTAGTCGGCGCAGCGGCCAACGAAGATGGAGTTGCCCTCCTTGGCAAGGGTGCGTATGGTCTCGAACTTGGCGGAAGCCACCTGCATGTTCAGTCTGAAGCCGTCGGCCATACCTATGTAATGGGGGTTGGGCACCACGTAGGCGGAGACTTTTTTCTCGTCGTAGGAGTCGAAAATCTCCTTGCTGAAGCCGGACAGTTCCGCGGCGTGTTCGATTATTTCCTTGTCGTAGCACTTGTAGTCCAGCTGCTTTGCCAGCTCTCTCGCAATGTCATGGCCGTTGCTGCCGTGTTCTCTTCCTATAGTAATTATCATTATTTCGACCTCCTTTTAGGCAGTTGGTTATTTAGTGCTTTATTTTGTTGAATTAAAGATACCACTTTGTCAGGCTTTTTTCAAGTATTTTGTGTCGCCGGGACAAGTGGGGCGCTGCCTCAGCATAGACTTGGGCTGAGGGGAGGTCTGGATGTGATATCCCGAAGGAAACTGGTATACAATACGGCGCTGCTGACCAGCTCGTCGCTGCTGATGAGCTGCATCGGCATAGCCTTTCAGGTGTGGCTGGTGGGGCGCATAGGCTCTGCCGGCATAGGTCTGTATCAGCTGGTGTGCTCGGTGACCAATCTCTGCGCCACCTTTGCCATCTCCGGCATACGTTTTGCCACCACCCGCCTGGTGGCGGAGGAACTGGGGAAGGAAAATATATCGGCGGTGCGCTCGGCCATGAACCGCTGTCTCAGTTATGGGGCGCTTTTCGGCTTTGCAGCCTCGGCGGTGCTGTGGCTGCTGGCGGAGCCCATAGGCTTTCTGTGGATAGGCGATGCCCGCACGGTGATGAGCCTGCGGCTGTCGGCCTGGAGCATGCCCTGCATTTCTCTCTGCTCCTCCATCTCCGGCTACTTTACCGCCAGCGGCCGGGTCTGGAAGCCCACTCTTATCCACCTGGTGGAGCAGCTTACAGGCATTGTGCTGGTGGCTCTCTGTCTGTATCTGACCCCTTCTGCGGACATAGAAAGAAGCTGCGCCGCCGTCACCCTGGGGCGACTGGCGGCGGACTTTCTAAGCCTTGTTCTGATGTTTGTGGTCTATCTCCTGGACTGGCGCCATTACTATGGGGAGCGCAGCGAGGACAGCGCCCTCACAGCCAGGATGCTGGGCATAGCCCTGCCCCTGGCGGTGTCCGCCTATGCCCGCAGCGCCCTGAACACCATACAGCACCTGCTGGTGCCCAGGGGGCTGAAGGCGGCAGGCTACTCGGCGGACGGGGCCCTGTCGGGCTACGGCACCATTCAGGGAATGGTGCTGCCCATAATTCTTTTCCCCTCCTGCATCATGTCCGCCGTGGCGGAGCTAATCGTCCCGGAACTGACGGAGGCCCAGGTGCAGCAGGAGGGCCGGGTGATACGCCGGGCCACGGGAAAGCTCTTTACAATGAGTCTGCTGTTTTCCTCCGGCGTAGGTCTGTTCATGTTTGTTTTTGCCGACCAACTGGGAGTTGCCGTCTATAAGAGTTATGACGCCGGACGCTACATCCGCCTTTTAGCCCCCTTGGTTCCCGTCATGTATACCGACATGACGGTGGACGGTTGTCTCAAGGGATTGGGGCAGCAGGTGTGGTGCATGGGCATCAACATTTTAGACTCCCTGCTGGGACTGCTTTTGGTGTGGGCCTTTCTGCCCAAATACGCTCTGGTGGCCTATATATCCATGATATATATAACCGAGACTCTGAATTTCCTGCTCAGCACACAGCGTCTGTGGAAGACTGTCAGAGAACTCCCAGCAGCACCAGGAGCAGCAGCACGAAGGTGACTATCACTGCGGCGGCAAAGAGGGTGAAGCCGGCGCTGAAGGTCTTTTTGTGGCTGCTGGAGCTCTGCTCCACCAGTCCCGCCTTCCGCAGGGAGCCCACGATGGGACGGTAGAGGAGCAGGGCCAGACCGGCATTGATGCCGCCCTTTGCCAGGTTGAAGGGCACGAACACGGTGAACATCATGTCCGCCACCATCTGTCTCTCAACACCCATGTAGTAGGGGGTGACCACGTAGTTCCAAATGGCCATGCAGATGACCAGCACCACCACGCTGAAAAGCAGGCCGATGACTGCGCCCTTCTGGGAGTGGTTCTTCTTGTAGAACCAGGCGGCAGGCACGGCGAAAGCGCAGGTGGAGACCACGTTCATAAGGAAGCCGTAGGGGCCGGTGGAGCTGATGGATATCATCTCAATGAAGGAGACGATAACGGAGATGGCCACGCTGGCCATGGGCCCCATTATAAAACCGGCAATGACGATAACGGCGTCTTTGGGATCGTAGCTGAGGAAGCCGGCCACATCGGGGATAATGCGGCTTATCAGCACGGCTACGAAGCTGACTGCGGAGAACATGGCGATAACTGCCATGTTGCGGGTGGATATTCTTTGTTTGCTCATTTTTTCTTTCCTCCAAAACCGAAAAATAGAAAAAGCCTGAAGATACAAATATCTTCAGGCGGCAACAAAGCATATCTGCATCTTCTCTCATCCAGACTATACTGTCGGTTCCGGAGTTGCACCGGATCATGCCTTACGGCTTGCGGACTTTACCGCCGGTCGGGAATCACACCCTGCCCTGAAGACGGCCTCAGTATAGCACTGCGCTATTGTTTTGACAAGAGGGAATTTTTAAGTTACAATCGATTTTGTAAAAAAATTCATCTGCGGGGGTAGAGAGATGTATAACCTGGAAGAGAGCTGCTGTTTCACCGGTCACCGGCCCAACCGCCTGCCCTGGGGGGACTGGGAGGGCGACCCCCGCTGCCTGGAGCTGAAATATGAGCTGGCTCAGAATCTGGAGCGGCTGTATGCCCGGGGCTACCGGCATTTCATCTGCGGCATGGCCATCGGCTGCGACATGTATTTTGCCGAAGCGGTGCTGGAGCTGCGGGAGATACATCCGGACGTGAGCCTGGAGGCCGCCGTCCCCTGTTCCACCCAGGCGGATGATTGGAATGAAGAGCAGCGCCGGCGCTACCGGGAGCTCCTCTCCCGCTGTGACTCCTGCCATCTTGTCCAGGAGAAATACAGCCCCGGCTGCATGCAGCGGCGGAACAAATATATGGTGGACCACTCCTCCCTGCTGCTGGCCTGCTTTGCGGGGCTGCCCGGCGGTACCATGAACACCATCCTTTACGCCCGGCGCAGCGGAGTGGAGACGCTGATAATCAGCATATGAGCCATTGTACAGAGCAAAAGCCTGAGACATAGACAGTCTCAGGCTTTTTCCTTTTTCACTTGCTCAGCATTTCCAGCAGTTCGTCCATGTCCTTGGCAATGGCCAGGGCCCCTGCCTGCTCCAGTTCTCCGGGAGCTGCATAGCCGTAGGCCACGCCAATGCAGGGCACGCCGCAGAGCTTGGCCCCCTCCACGTCGTACTTGGTGTCCCCCACCAGCACGCTGTCCTCGGGGCTGACCCCCAGCTCATCCATGGCCCGCTTCAGCACCTGCCATTTGGCGCTGTTGTTGCCGTTGCTGCTGCTTCCGCATATGACCATGAACAGCTCCGTCATATCCTCCTGGGCCAGCAGCTGCTCTGCCAGCACCTGGGGCTTGGATGTGGCTATGCCTATTTTGAAACCCCGGTCCCTCAGAGCCTGCAAAAGCTGTTTTATCCCCGGAAAGACACGGCACTCATGGACTCCTATAGGCACATAGCGCTCCTTGAAATCTCTGGTGGCCTGCTCCGCAGTCTCTCTGTCAAAGCCGTAGACCTCCATGAACTTATCCACAAGGGGAGGTCCGGCAAAGCAGCGCAGCTCCTCCAGGCTCGCCTCTATCCCCTGCTTTTTCAATGCGTATTGGGCGGATTTCGTTATGCCCTCCACCGTGTCGAACACGGTGCCGTCAAAATCGAAAAGAATATTTTTATACACAGCTTTCACCTCGTCCCCGATTATAACAGCAAAACTTCCCCGGCACAAGATACCTTTGCCCAGACCCGGCGCCTCCCTACCACATCTCCGGCATTTTTCTGCAAATATGCGGGAAACTTTTCCTCCGCCGGTGCATATACTGTATCTGTTGGAAATGATGTTCCGCCCTGATGTGTCGGATAGGGCGGCAGGAAAAAGGATGGAGGAGCATATGAACATAAGTTACTTTCTGGGCGCAAACAGCCGCAGCGGCTTCTACTCTCTGTATGACAGTTTTCCCCCCGGGGAAGACACTTTTCTTCACATCATCAAAGGCGGCCCGGGCAACGGCAAATCCCGTTTCATGCGCCGTATCGGCGCAGCGGCAGAGAGCCGGGGCCTGGACGTGGAGTACGTTCTCTGCTCCGGAGACCCGGATTCCCTGGACGGAGTGTATATCCCCGCTCTTCGGGCAGCCTGGTGCGACGGCACCGCCCCCCATGTCACGGAGCCCCTTATTTTTGCCGTAACAGCAGATTATGTAAACTTAGGCAGCTTCTGCCGTCTGCCCATCAGCGCTGAGGATTCCCGGCGCATAAGGCTTCTGAACCGGGAATACAAGGCTCTCTATGATAAGGCCTATAAGTATCTCTCCGCCGCAGCGGATATACTGGACAGCGAGGGAGAGGCGAAGCTTGAGCCACGGCAGCTCTCCCTGCTCTCCCGCCGCCTGGGCAGGATACTGGACGCCACCCCCAGTACGGTTCCCGGCTCCGGCATGGTCCTGCGGCGCTTTTTCAGCGCCATAAGCTGCAAGGGCAGGCTCTGCCTGAAGGACAGTGCAGCCGGGCTTTGCAGCCGGGTCTATGCCCTGCCGGATGCCCTGGTCCCCTGCTTCATGTCTATGGCCGCCGCCGAGGCGGAGAGCCGGGGCCTGGACTCCCTGCTCTGTCCCCAGCCTCTCCGGCCCTCCCGTCTGGAAGCCCTGCTGCTTCCCGGCTGTTCCCTGGCCTTTGTGCCGGAGAGCTGGAACCTTCCCGGCCAGCAGCCTCTGGACCTGGAAGGCCTGGAGCTGCCCGCCCCGGCGCCGCTGCCGGAGCAGTACGCCCCCGCCATGTCCAAGGCCGTCCTGCTTCTGTCCCAGGCCAAGTCCCTCCACGACCAGTTGGAGGCGGTGTATAAGCCCTATATGGATTTCAAAGCGCTGGACAGTTTTACCCATGCCCATATCCAGGCAAACATAGAAAAGCCATTGGAGGCAGAAGCCGCAAGGCCTTGAAAACACAGGACTTTCCCAACGGTCGAGCTGCCATTGGCCGGGGAAGTATTGACTTTTTCCCTTTCGGGACATATCCTCAAAATGAACTTGCAAGTTGATACTTCCTCTCAAAGGAGCCCTAAGCATGGACAACAAAAAGACCTTCGGCATGTTCATCCTCCAGCGCCGCCGGGAGCTGGGCCTGACCCAAAAGGAATTTGCCGCCAAGCTGTTCGTCACCGAGTCCGCCGTATCCAAGTGGGAGCGGGGCATGAGCTACCCGGACATCACCCTGCTGCAAAACATCTGCGCCGTGCTGGAGGTGTCTGAGCATGAGCTGCTCTCCGGCAGCGAGGACACCCGTCAGCGGGATTCCTACCGGCTGGCAGAGCGCTATATAAAACTCTGCCGGAATACACGCTTGAGCCAGTATATAATTTACGGCGGCATACTTCTCGCCTGCGCCATGGGCAATCTCCTCAGCTCCGGCCGGCTGGACTGGTTTTTCATTATCCTGCCCTCGGTGCTGATGTGCGCCTCTCTCACCCTCACCCCCAGCCTCTGCGCCCTGAACGGCAGACTGGAACCCTATCGCCGTCTTATCAGCCTGGGCAGGTTCAGCCTTTCTCTGGAGCTGCTTCTTTTGGCCTGCTGCCTGTATGTGGGCGGCAACTGGTTCGGCTGGGCGGGCATGGCGGTGCTCTTCGGCCTGAGTCTGGTCTGTCTACCCTTTATTCTGAGAAGCCCCCTGCTTCCGGAAAAGTTCCGGCGCTGTAAACTGTCGCTGTATCTGGCCGCCGAGACTTTGATGCTGCTGCTTTTGCTGCTGGTGTGCAGCTTTTATACCGGCGGCAGCTGGTTTCTTATTACCGCCTGTGCCCTCCTCTTCGGCCTTGGCCTGCTTTTCTTGCCGGTGTTCCTGCGGCAGCTGCCTCTGCCCCGGAGCCTTGGCTCCAGAAAGTTCAGTCTATATGTGGGCATAGAGACCGCCTCCATCTCCGCCGTGATTGCCTCCATAGGCGTGGGCATATCGCTTGCCGTGCAGGGCACGCTGTCCAACTTTGCGGGCGGCGTGATAATTATAGTGATGCGACCCTTCAAGATAGGCGACTACATCACCTCCAACGACCAGTCGGGCACGGTAGAGGACATCAAACTGTTCTACACGCACATAGTGACGCCGGATAACAAGGGCGTAGTCATACCCAACGGCCAGCTTGCAAACAACGTAATAGTCAATGCATCCGCAAAGGATACGCGCAGGGTTGACCTTGTCGTATCGGTAGCTTACGGCAGCGACGTTGAGCTTGTAAAGCGCCTTATTAAGGAAGTATGCGCGGCAAACGAACTGATATTTACCGACCCCGCACCCTTTACTGAGATGAGCGCGATGAGCGAGAGCTCGCTCGACTTCACCGTCAGGGTATGGTGCAACAGAGGCGACTATTGGACGGTATATTTTGCGCTGCTCTCATCGATATTGAACACGCTTAACGAAAACGGAATTGAGATACCCTTCAACCAGTTGGACGTCAACTTGAAATCTCTGCCCGAAAAGGCGCAGACCGCCGTTGACGACGTTGAAAAGACAGAACAGATAAAGGAGATGTAATTGTGGACGAAGAAAAGAAAAGCAACACCGAAAACCAGCCCAGGGAGGGCAGGATAAAGGGGTTTTTCAAAAAGGTCGGTCAGAAATTTGACGAAGCGACATATGACTACAGACTGAAAGCCGACTTCGACAAGAACCACCCTTCCTACGGGGTGTACGGCGGGACGGCGATAATAGACCTCACCCCCGACATCACCGCGGAAGAGCACCTGGACGAGGACTATATAATAACCCTTGACGACAACGACACCATTAAAAAGGGCAACCTGATACGGCGCTTTGCCACGGGCGAAGTCTTTCACATAGCGCTGGTGGAGAGCGTAAAGCTCAAAGTGACTTTCGACGGAAAGGAGACCGAGGCGGACGCGCTTAAGATATGTCTGGGAGAACTTGCCCAAAAGGTCGACGTCATCAAGGTGGGCGACAGCTACAAGGTGATAACGGCAGGCACGTATGCGGGGCAGAAGTGCGAGGTGGGCGACATGGTGATATGCGTCACGGCAGGCTCCACGGCCAACAACGCCCACTGGACGGTGGTGCAGGCCAACGTCGACGGGGCTGTGACCGGGCCGACCTCGGCAGTGTCGGGCCGCGTGGCCGTGTTCAACGGCACCACTGGCAAGGTGATAAAGGACAGCGGCTTCACCATCGCCAAGAGCGTACCCGCCGACGCCAAGTTCACCGACACCACCTACAACCCAGCCACAACCTCAGCCGCCGGACTCATGTCCGCAGCCGACAAGGGCGACTTCGACTCCCTCAAGACCGCCTGCCAAGGAAAGGCCACCGAGGCCACCCTCACACGCACCGCCACAACCATCGACGTGGAAATCGAAAGCGTGTACTACGGCCAGGGCGACGGCTTCTACACCGACCCCCTCGAGTTCACCCTCCCCGTGGCCACCACCACCCAGGCAGGACTCATGGGCAGCGACAT
>CASFJB010000001.1 GCA_949294945.1 uncultured Eubacteriales bacterium | reverse complement strand
GGAAAATCAGGCCGAGGAAATTTATAAAATTGTGGAAAAATGTATAGAGAAAGGGCAGCCTGGGGATTTATCCCGGGGCTGCCCTTATAACACCTGTTGCCTCACTCGCACTCGGGCATGAGCTCGGTGGAGATTATCTGCAGCATGCGGTCCAGATTCTCCAGGTCCTCCTTATCAAAGCGCTGGTTTATCCGCTGGATGACCTGCATCTCATAGCTGCTCATGAGCTTTGCATAACGGTAATATTTATCCGAGAGGACCAGGTGGTATTCCCGCCGGTCAGTCTGGGAATTCTGCCGCTCCAGATAGCCCTTCTTTATCAGGCTGTTAACCTTGTAAGTGGCATTGGACTGGGAGATGTTGAGAAAATCCGCAAACTGGCCCACCGTGGGCTCGGAGAGCATGTTGATGACCTCCAGAGAAAAGGCCTCCATGGCGGAAAGGGAGCCCTCCCTCTCCCGCACCAGCTCAAAGACGCTGCGGTAAAACCTGAGCTTGAATTTGTCATATATCTCAACAAAACTTTTTTCCACCATTGCTGCTGTCCTCCGGGCTCTGTAGTACCCAGATATTTTAACTCATACGGAAAGATTTGTAAACTTCTTCGTTCTTGACAAAACTGTGAATTTTAAAAGCCGGGGCGGCGAAACTATTGACAAAGCCAACGGCTGATGCTATATTAGCACTCGTAAAGGAAGAGTGCCAACAGTCTGGAGCGGAGAGTGCTAAAGTGTCCATCAGCGAGAGAAAAAAGAAAATACTGGCCGCAGTGGTGGACGAATATATCCGCACCGCAGAGCCCGTGGGCAGCAAGGCCATTGCCGCCAAGGCCGGTCTGGGCTGCTCTTCCGCCACCATCCGCAACGAGCTGGCGGAGCTGGTTAACATGGGATACCTGGAACAGCCCCACACTTCCGCCGGACGGGTGCCCACCCCCATGGGCTACCGCATGTATGTCAACGAGCTCATGGAGAAGCAGAAGCTGAGCCTGGAGGAGACGGAGGAGATAAACCGCCGCCTGAACCAGAGACTCCAGGAGCTGGACGACACCATAAGCAACGTGAGCCGCCTGGCCTCCCAGCTGACGAACTACCCGGCTCTGGCCCTCACCACCCAGGCTGCGGTGACCATCAAGCGCTTCGATATAATATATGTGGACGCCAACACCTTCATCATAGTGGTGATGCTCAGCAACAACTCCGTGAAGAACAAGCTGGTGCACCTGCCGGTGTCCGTGGATCAGCCTATGATGCAGCGCCTGTCCTCCCTCTTCAATTCCGGCTTTACCGGGATCACCGAGGACCAGATAACGCCGCTGCTGATAAACTCCACCGAGCGGGCCGCCGACGACACCATGGGCCTGACCTCGGTGATAGCCGCCTTTGCCATCTCGGTGCTCAGCGAGGCCAAGATACCCGCCTCCTTTATCAGCGGTGAGAACCGGCTGCTGAGCCAGCCGGAGTTCAGAGACCCGGACAAGGCCCACAAGCTGATGGGCTACCTCTCCGGCGGCGGATACATCCTGCCCCCGGGGGTGAGCATGAGCGGGCCCAACGAGGTGAAGGTGCTCATAGGCCCGGAAAACGTGGCCGAGGAGCTGAAGGACTCCAGCGTGATAATCGCAAGCTACGACGCCGGAGACAACACCCGGGGCATCATCGGCGTGGTGGGACCCACCAGAATGGACTACTCCGCCGTGGCCGAAAAGCTGAGCCTGCTGGCGGCAGGCCTGTCCCAGCGCCTGGGCGGCGGGGAAGGCCCACCGGAGGGCATACACAACAAACTGATAATCAAGGGAGACATATCCAATGAGTAAAGATAAAAAGCCCACCGCCCCTGAGCAGCAGGATGAAAAAAAGGAAGAAGCTGCCCCTCAGGAGAGCGAAAAAGAAATAAACAGCGAAGAGATAAACAGCCAGGACCTGAAGTCTGAAAAGCAGCCGGAAAAGAAGGCTGAGCCGGAAAAGAAAGCCAAAAAGCCCTCACCGGCGGAGGAAATGGCGGCCCTCAACGACAAGTATCTCCGGCTCTGCGCCGAGTATGACAACTTCCGCAAGCGCAGCCAGAGGGAGAGAGATTCCCTCTATGCCGACATCAAGGCGGACACCCTGAAAAAGTTCCTGCCGGTGTACGACAACCTGGTGCGGGCTCTGGAGCAGCCCACCGCCGACGAGGCCTATCGCCGGGGCGTGGAGATGATAATGAGCCAGTTCAACTCCACCATGGAAAAGCTGGGCGTCAGCGAGATAGAGAGCCTGGGCCAGAAGTTCGACCCCAGCCTCCACAATGCGGTGATGCATGTGGACGATGAGGAAAAAGGCGAAAACGAGATAGTGGAGGTCTTTCAGAAGGGCTTCAAAATGGGCGACAAGGTCATCCGCTTCGCCATGGTAAAAGTTGCTAACTGAGAGCCGAGGCTCTTTGTTATATAAGTTTGTAAAAAAATTAATCACATATACAGGAGGAAATCACAATGAGTAAGATTATAGGTATAGATCTTGGTACTACCAACAGCTGCGTGGCAGTTATGGAGGGCGGCGAAGCCGTCGTCATCGCCAACGCCGAAGGCGCCCGCACCACTCCCTCCGTAGTGGCTTTTGCCAAGAGCGGCGAGCGCATGGTGGGCCAGGTGGCAAAGCGCCAGGCAATCACCAACCCCGACCGCACCATCTCCTCCATCAAGCGTGAGATGGGCTCCAACTACAAGGTAAATATAGACAACAAGGCCTACACTCCCCAGGAGATCTCCGCCATGATCCTTCAGAAGCTGAAGGCTGACGCCGAGGCCTATCTGGGCAGCACCGTCACCGAGGCAGTCATCACCGTTCCCGCCTACTTCACCGACGCTCAGCGCCAGGCCACCAAGGACGCCGGCCGCATCGCCGGTCTGGACGTGAAGCGCATTATCAACGAGCCCACCGCCGCAGCTCTGGCTTACGGCCTGGACAAGGAAAATGACCAGAAGATCATGGTCTACGACCTGGGCGGCGGCACCTTCGACGTGTCCATCCTGGAGATAGGCGACGGCGTTATCGACGTTCTGGCCACCGCCGGCAACAACCGCCTGGGCGGCGACGACTTCGACAAGTGCATTACCGACTATCTGGTGCAGGAGTTCAAGAAGGCCGAGGGCATAGACCTGAGTAGCGACAAGGTGGCAATGCAGCGTCTCCGCGAGGCCGCAGAAAAGGCAAAGGTGGAGCTGTCCGGCGTCACCACTTCCAACATCAACCTGCCCTATATCACCGCCGACGCCACCGGCCCCAAGCACCTGGACATCACCCTCACCAGGGCCAAGTTCAACGAGCTGACCCACCACCTGGTGGAAAAGACCATGGGCCCCGTGAAGCAGGCTCTGTCCGACTCCGGACTCCAGCCCAGCGACATCACCAAGGTGCTGCTGGTGGGCGGCTCCAGCCGTATCCCCGCAGTGCAGGAGATGGTCAAGACCCTCATCGGCAAGGAAGGCTTCAAGGGCATCAACCCCGACGAGTGCGTGGCTCTGGGCGCAGCCATTCAGGGCGGCGTTCTCTCCGGCGACGTTGAGGGCATAGTCCTGGTGGACGTGACTCCTCTGTCCCTGGGCATAGAGACTCTGGGCGGCGTGTGCACCAAGCTCATCGAGCGCAACACCTCCATCCCCACCCGCAAGAGCCAGGTGTTCTCCACCGCTGCCGACAACCAGACTTCCGTTGAAGTCAACGTCCTCCAGGGCGAGCGTGAGATGGCAGCCTACAACAAGAGCCTGGGCCGCTTCCACCTGGACGGCATAGCTCCGGCCCGCCGGGGCGTTCCTCAGATCGAGGTCACCTTCGACATCGACGCCAACGGCATAGTCAATGTCTCCGCCAAGGACCTGGGCACCGGCAAGGAGCAGCACATCACCATCACAGCCTCCTCCAACATGTCCAAGGAGGACATCGACAAGGCCGTCAAGGAGGCCGAGATGTACGCCGCCGAGGATGCAAAGCGGAAGGAAGAAGTGGACGTGCGCAACCAGGGCGACCAGATGGTCTACCAGACCGAAAAGACCCTCAGCGAGTCCGGCGACAAGCTTGATCCTGCGGACAAGAGCGAGGTGGAGTCCAAGCTCGCAGCTCTCAAGACCGCTCTCACCGGCACCGACACCGCAGCCATCAAGTCCGCCACCGAGGCTCTGACCCAGGCCTTCTACAAGATCTCCGAGAAGCTCTACCAGCAGGCCGGCGGCGCCCAGGGCGCAGGCTTCGATCCCGGCCAGGCCGGCGGCTACACCGGCGGCGCTCAGGGCGGCCAGAGCAGCCAGGGCGGTCAGGACTACTACGACGCCGACTACACCGTAGTGGACGACGACAACAAGTAATTGCCGCAATAAACGCAAGCATTAAGGCGGAGCGCTCAGCCCCGCCTTAATGGTGTGTATACGGGCGGTTTTCACAGACCGTATTTCAGGAGAAGCATATGGCTGATAAGAGAGATTATTATGAGGTACTGGGCGTCAAGAAGGACGCCACGGCAGATGAAATAAAAAAAGCATACAGGAAGATCACCAAGGAGAACCATCCGGACCTGCACCCGGGAGACAAGGCCTGCGAAGAGCGCTTCAAAGAGGCCAACGAGGCCTACGAGGTGCTCTCCGACGAGGAGAAGCGGAAGAAGTACGACCAGTTCGGCCACGCGGCCTTTGATCCCAACGCAGGTTTTAACGGCGGCGGTTTCGGCGGCTTCGGAGACTTCGGCGGTTTCGGCGGTTTTGGAGATATATTCAGCGACATTTTCGGCGGCTTTGGAGGGGGAGCAGCCCGCAACCCCAACGCCCCCAGAAAGGGCGAGAACCTGAGGGCCACCCTGAACATAAGCTTTGAAGAGGCTGCTTTCGGCTGCAAGAAGGAAGTCACCGTGGCCAGAGTGGAGCAGTGCCCCGACTGTAAGGGCACCGGCTGCGCTCCCGGTACCACTCCGGAGATCTGCCCCGACTGCAAGGGCACCGGCAGCATCAAGGTCAACCAGCGAACTCCCCTGGGAATGATGCAGACCTCCTCCCCCTGCTCCAAGTGCCGGGGCACCGGCAAGATCATCCACCAGCCCTGCAAGACCTGCCGGGGCATGGGGAAGATACGCCGTCAGCACAAGGTGGATGTAAACGTCCCCGCAGGGATTGACGACGGACAGACCATATCCAGGCCCGGCTACGGCAATGCAGGCAGCAACGGCGGCCCTGCGGGAGACCTGCTGGTGAATATCATTGTCCGGCCCCACGCCCGCTTTGAAAGGGAAGGCACCTCCGTGCTGCTGGAGCAGGAGATAAGCTATGCCCAGGCCGTGCTGGGGGCGGAGATAGAGGTCCCCACTCTGGACGGCAAGGTTAAGCTCACCATACCCGAGGGGACCCAGCCCGGCTCCGTATTCCGCATGAGAGGCAAGGGTATACCCTATCTGCGGGGCAGCGGCCGGGGCGACCAGTTCGTCTCCGTGCAGGTGAAGGTGCCCAAGGACCTGAGCTCCCACCAGAAGGAGCTGCTGCGCCAGTTCGCCGCCTCCATGGGCGACCTGGACGGAGATGCGGGAAAGAGCATCTTCGGCAGGAAAAAGAACAAGTAAACAGCTCATACGGTGTGCCGCAGCCAAGTGGTCTGCGGCACATTGTTTGTCTTTTATCTGTCAAGCCTCATACCTTGACATTATTTTGTACACTGTATAAAATAGTAAAAAAGCACAAAATTTCGTGAGAATCGAGGTATGAACATGGAAACTTTACAAAAAGCCTGGTACAGGACCTTCCAATTCGGCGTGAATGTGGGCGGCAGATTTCTCCACTGGAGAAAGCCCATACCCATAAGCGGAGCGGGCAGCACGGCAAAGATACCTGAGATACTGAAGGAAAACGGCGTTAGCAAGGTCATGGTGGTCACCGGCCGCCATGTTGGCAGGGAACTTGCTCCCGGGATAATCGCCCATATCCGGGAAGCGGGGATAGACTGCGTCCACTTCTCCCAGGTGGAGTCCAATCCCTCCACCACCACGGTATTCAAGATAAGGGACATGTATAAGGAGGAGGGCTGCAACGGCTTTCTGGCCATAGGGGGCGGCTCACCCATGGATGCGGCCAAGGCGGCGGCTGCGCTTACGGTCAGGCCCAACAAGCCCATAACCAAGATGGGCGGACTTTTCAAGGTGCTGCGCCGCCTGCCTCCCTTCATCGCCGTGCCCACCACCGCAGGCACCGGCTCGGAGACTACCATTGCCGCCGTCATAACCGAGGCGGAGACCCACCACAAATACGCCATCATGGACATAGTTCTGGTACCCCGCTACGCAGTTCTGGACCCGGAGCTGACCCGGAACCTGCCTCCCTCCACCACCGCCACCACAGGTATGGACGCCCTCACCCACGCGGTGGAGGCCTACATTTGCTGGACCAACCGTACAAAGGAGAGCGACCGTCTGGCGGAGGAGGCCACCGTGGCAATCTTCAAGTACCTGGAGCGGGCATACCGGGACGGCAGCGATATGGAGGCCAGAGGCGAGATGCTCATTGCCGCTTACAAGGCGGGCTACGCCTTCACCCGGGCAGGCGTAGGCAATGTGCACGCCATAGCTCACACCCTGGGCGGCCTGTATGGAACTCCCCACGGCCTGGCAAATGCCGTAATTCTTCCGATTGTACTGGAAGATTACGGAGAGAAGGTGTATAATAGACTGGCAAGACTCGCAGAGCTCACCGGGCTCATGACCCGGGGCAGCGACGAGGAAAAGGCAAAGGCGTTTATCGCAGAAGTCTATGCTATGAACGAGCGCATGGGTATACCCAGAGGCCTGGACAATATACGCCGGGAGGATATCCCCCAGATGGTGAAGTGGGCCCTGAAGGAGGCCAACCCCACCTATCCTGTGCCGGTGGTCTACACGCCGGAGCGCTGCACTGCCGTTATAGAACGCATCATTGCCGCTGCAAATCAATAGAACCAAAGGAGAATGGCTTTGCTGTTATCTGAATTGAAGCTTATATCCGCCAGCAATATTATCAGACTGCGTACTCAGGCGGGGCTCACCCAGGCGGAACTGGGTGAAAAACTGAACTATTCAGACAAGACCATATCCAAATGGGAGCGGGGCGAGGCCATTCCCGATGCCTATGTGCTCACCCAAATGGCGGAGATCTTCAACGTTACTGTGGACTATCTCCTGTCCACCCATGACGCCTGGGAAAATCCCAACGCCCAGGAGGAGCAGGAGCAGGGGATATCCAGACATTCCGTGAACATGATAATCGCCATTGCGGTACTGGGAGTATGGACCATGGCCCTCAGCGTCTTTGTGCTGCTGTGGCTGCTGGGCTTTATAGTGTGGCAGAGCTTCATCGTGGCTTTGCCTGTGTCCATACTCACCTATATGGTGCTCATCTGCGTGTTCAACAGGCGCAAGTACCTGCAATATGTGATAGCAGCCTTTGTGCTGTCTATCTTTGTGCTGCTGTATTTTATGCTGCCGCTGCAAAAGCCATGGCAGCTGTTCCTCGTTGCGGCGCCGTCTATCGTGCTGGTATTTTTAAGCTGCAATATCCGCCAGAGGCCCAGAAAAAATCAAAAAGCCAAAACCCAATGAAAGTATTCCACAATTGGTAGAGTCTTCATATCCGCCTGTAGAGAGCTGTATATTCTCTCTACAGGCCTTTCTTTATATAGTAGACAGGCAAGAAGGGGGCTAAGCCTTGATTAAATGACCGCAGTAGGATAAACTTAAAGCTGCCGTCAGAGGCCTTCAAAAACAGGCGGCAAGGGAAAGGAGACCGACTATGAGTAACTATGTTCTGAGCTGCTGCTCTACCGCAGACCTGTCCAAAGAGCACTTCCGGCAGAGGGATATCAAATATATCTGCTTCCACTATTTTATCGACGATGAGGAGTATGCCGACGACCTGGGGGAGAGCATGCCCTTTGATGTCTTTTATGACCGGATGAGCAAGGGCGCCGACACCCGCACCTCCCAGGTGAATATCTCCGAGTATGTGGATTACTTCAGCTCCTTTGCCCAGCAGGGGCTGGACATCGTCCATGTTTGCCTGTCCTCCGGCATTTCCGGCACCATCAACTCCGCCCGCAATGCAGCCCTTATCATCAAGGAGCGCTATCCCCAGTGCAATATCTACATTGTGGACTCTCTGGCAGCCTCTTCCGGCTACGGCCTGCTTATGGACGGCGCCGCAGACATGAGGGACCAGGGTCTCAGCGCCAAGGAGCTGGCGGACTGGCTGGAGGAAAACAAGCTGAAAATGCACCACTGGTTCTTCTCCACCGACCTGACTTCCTTTGTCCGGGGCGGCAGGATATCCAAGACCGCCGGTGTCTTTGGGGGACTGCTGGAGATCTGCCCCCTGATGAATATGGACAATCTGGGACGGCTCATACCCCGCTACAAGATCCGCACCAAAAAGCGGGTCATCAAGGAGATCGTCAACATGATGGAGAAATGCGCCAGAGACGGTCTGGACTACGACGGCAAGTGCTACATCTCCATGTCCGCCTGCTATGAGGACGCAAGGCAGGTGGCGGACCTGGTGGAGCAGCGCTTCCCCAAGCTCAACGGCAAGGTGCTCATCAACAATATCGGCACCACCATCGGCGCCCACACCGGACCGGGCACCGTGGCCCTGTTCTTCTGGGGCAGCGAGAGAGTGGACTGAAACTGCAAAAACACAAAGCTCCCGGCGAAGAAAATCCTTCGCCGGGAGCTTTTATGTTCATTGTGTTGGGATGCGGGACTTATCTGTCCTTTAGACGGATCAGAGGGTCGCCCAGGTGGCTGGCCATGGTGGTGAAGCTGAGGCTGGTGGTGACGTGGTACTCCATGGACTGCTGGGCCAGCTCCGGCATGCGCATGCGTATGGCGGAAACCACGGAGGTGTGGTTAAAGGTGACGCTGGGCATCCAGGGATTGTCATTGCTGGCGTCCTGACCGATAAACTCCAGCATGGAGGACTGATACATGGTGAGCTTTGGCAGGATGAGCTCATAGCTCTGAACGATATAGGGGTTTCCGCAGGAGTGGATTATCAGCTGATGGAAGGGCATGTCCGTATCCTTCATACCCCGGATATCCCGGCGGATGACGCTTTCCTTGAAGGCGTCGGCCAGCATGGTCAGCTGCCGGACCGTTGCCTCGTCGGCGGCATGGGCGCAGAGGGCTGCCGCCTGGCCCTCAATACAGGAGCGGACCTGATAGAGATTGATCATATCCAGCAAATTCAGGTCCAAAACATAGCTGCCGCTCTGGCCTGGGTGAGTGACCACAAAGCCGATCTCCGTCAGCCGGGCTATGGCCTCGGCCACGGGAGTGCGGGAAATGCCCAGAGAGGAGGCCAGCTGATTCACGTTCAGCTTGGTGCCGGGGGCTAGGCGCAGGCTGATAATATCGTCATATATCATTTTGGTGACGATGTCCCTCAGCTTGCCGTCGGGGTTCTTTTCCATATACTGTCTCAAAGTGTACTGTTCCATAATCTGCTCCGGAAAAATAAGCTAAAATATCTTTCTAATAATAGAATAAAATTACGAATAAATCAAGTGAATATTTATTAATTTATTTTTCAGATATGAAACCGCCGCCCAGCAGCTGCTCCCCATCATAGAGCACGGCGGACTGGCCTGCCGCGGGAGCCCGGACCGGCTGGTCGCAGACTATGGAGACCATGTTCCCCTGGGGGTACACGGTACAGGGGGGATTCTCCCACTTGGTGTGGCGCACCCGGACGCTGGCCCTTATGGGAGCGGCGGGGGGATCTATGAGCCAGCTGAAGTCCCGGGCCCTGACTTCGGTCTTGAACAGCTCCTCCCACAGCGCCAGCTCTATGCTGTTGGAAAGAGGGTCGATGCGGGAGATATAGACCTTGCGGCCATCGATGAGCCCGGGGCGCCGCTGGCCTACGGTATAACGGTATATGCCGTCATGGCGGCCCACCGGCTCGCTGTGGAAGATGAAATCCCCCTCCGGAGGCACGGTGCAGCGGCTCTTCAGCCAGGAGATATAGTCCTTATCGGGAATAAAACAGATCTCCATGCTGTCCGGTTTATGGGCCGAGGGCAGCCCAAGCTCCTCCGCCATGGCCCGTACCTGGGACTTTTCATAAGCTCCCAGGGGCAAGATAAGGCGTTCCGCCTGCTCCCGGGTGAGCCGGCAGAGCATATAGCTCTGGTCATTGGAGGGCAGGCCCTTATATATCCTGCCGCCCTTACTGCGGGCGTAGTGGCCGGTGGCGATAAACTCGGCTCCGGCCCTGCGGGCATAGTCCAGCAGACATTTGAACTTCACACTGGGGTTGCAGATTATGCAGGGGTTGGGAGTCTCACCCCGGAGATAGCTCTCGGCAAAGGGGCGGCACACCAGCTCCTCCAGCTGCCGGTGCACATCCAGCACCTCCAGCTCTATACCCCTCAGCTCCGCCGCCTCCTGGGCGGCACGCCGCTCTTCCTCTCCTGCATTGTCCAGGTACAGGCCCAGGACCTGAAAGCCCTGCTGCTTTAAAAGCTCCGCCGACACGGCGGAGTCCACACCGCCGGAGAAGCCAAGAACCACTTTTGTCATTTTTTGCTCTCCATATATATCATCAGCACGGATATGTCTGCCGGGGATACCCCGGATATCCGGCCGGCCTGGCCGAAGTTGGAGGGGCGGATACGGCTGAGCTTTTCCCTGGCCTCCAGGCGCAGGCCCTTTATCTCACTATAGTCCAGATCCGGGGGCAGGGGGCGCTCCTCCATGCGGGTGAATTCCTCCACCTGTTTCAGCTGACGCTTGATATAGCCCTCGTACTTCAGGGATATCTCCACCTGGGCGGCGATGAATCTGTCCAGCTCCGGGCGGCCGGGGTCAAAGGGCTTCAGATCCCTGTAGCTCAGCTGGGGGCGGCGTATAAGCTCGGCGAGAGTCACGCCGGTGCTCACGGAGGCGGTGCCCTTTTCCTCCAGCAGCCGGTTCAGCTCCGGCGTAGGGGAAAGGTTAACCGAGGCCAGGCGCTTAAGCTCCCTGTCCACGGCGGCGTATTTTTCCAGCACCTGCCGGTGCCGCTCCGGACTCACCAGGCCCAGCTCCAAGCCCCTGGCGCTGAGGCGTATGTCCGCATTGTCCTGGCGGTGGAGCAGCCGGTACTCGCTGCGGGAGGTCATCATGCGGTAGGGCTCGTTGGTGCCCTTGGTCACCAGGTCGTCTATAAGGGTGCCAATGTAGCCCTCACTGCGCCGGAGGATAAAGGGGGCCTTGCCCTGTATCTTCAATGCGGCGTTCACTCCCGCCACAAAGCCCTGCACCGCCGCCTCCTCATAGCCGGAGGAGCCGTTGAACTGTCCGGCCCCGTAAAGGCCGGAGATCTTCTTGCTCTCCAGAGTGGCGTAGAGCTCCGTGGGGTCTATGCAGTCGTACTCTATGGCATAGGCACAGCGGGTCATCTCCGCCTGCTCCAGGCCGGGGATGGTGTGGAGCATCTGAAGCTGTATCTCCTCAGGCATGGAGGAGGAAAAGCCCTGGATATAGAGCTCCTCGGTATTCAGACCCATGGGCTCAACGAAAAGCTGGTGGCGCAGCTTGTCCGGGAAGGTCATCACCTTGGTCTCGATGCTGGGGCAGTAGCGGGGGCCCACGCCCTGGATGACTCCGGAATATATGGGGCTGCGGTCCAGATGGGAGCGGATTATCTCATGGGTGCGCTCGTTGGTGTAGGTGAGGTAGCACACTGCCCGGTTTTCCGGCATGTAGAGATTGGAAAAGGAAAAGCACTCCGGCTCCTCGTCCCCCTTTTGCAGCTCCATTTTGGAAAAATCCACGCTGCGCCGGTTCACCCGGGGCGGAGTGCCGGTCTTGAAACGGCGCAGGCTCAGGCCCAGGGAGCGCAGCTGCTCTGCCAGGGGCACGGCGGCGGAGAGCCCGTCAGGGCCGGAGGAGCGCTGCATCTCCCCCACGATGATGCTGCCGTCCAGATATGTGCCGGAGGCTATCACCACCGCCCTGCAGGAATATACGGCCCCGGTGTGGGTGGTGACGGAGCGGACGGCGCCATTTTCCACGCCCACTTCAACGACCTCCGCCTGCTTTACCCGCAGGTTCTCCTGGAGCTCCAGGGTATGTTTCATGACCTCCTGGTAGCGGCGGCGGTCAGCCTGAGCCCGGAGAGAGTGGACGGCTGGGCCCTTGCCCAGATTCAGCATACGGTACTGGATGCAGGCCTTGTCCGCCGCCTTGGCCATCTCGCCACCCAGGGCATCCAGCTCCCGCACCAGGTGGCCCTTGCCGGTACCACCTATGGCCGGGTTGCAGGGCATGTTGCCCACACTGTCCAGATTTACGGTAAAGCACAGGGTATCCAGACCCAACCGGGCGGCGGACAAGGCCGCCTCTATGCCTGCGTGGCCGGCCCCTATCACCGCTATATCGCATTTTCCAGCGTCATATTTTATCAAGATATCTGCCTCGATTCCAAACTTTTTTACAGCTAAACTTCATTATAGCAAATCCGCCTGTATTATTCCACTGTTTTATTTCCTTGACTGGGGGACAGGGAGAGAATATAATGGGGAGAGAAAAATCACCGAGGGGAATTTTTGAAAAGATGGAGAGAGTTTCCGCTTGTTTGGGACGGATAATGCTGTCCATACTTATATTTATATGCGCCATGGCTCTGCTTCTGGCTGCCGGTGAGGGGATGGAGAGCCCATCCTATCTGGCGGCCCTTGGGGCAGGAGTCCTTGCCGCCGGGATACTGCTGTGGCTTAAGAATAAAGACTGGGCTTTCGGCGGTTTCAGCCGGCTTTGCAGCCGGCTGGGAGCGGCCCGCTGCGCCGCCATTACCACAGGACTGTGCTTTGCTCTGGGCCTCATATGGATAGTCCTGGTGCCCATAGAGCCATTCAGCGACTACAAGACCTACTGGGACTGCGCCGTGAGCGTAGCCCGGGGAGAGCCGGTCTACAGCACCGAATACGTGGCCATGTATCCCCACATCCTGGGCTATGCCAGCTTCCTGGCACTGTTTATCGGAATATTCGGAGAGCAGGTGCTGGTGGGGGTGCTGCTGGGACTTATACTCAGCTGCCTGTCCGGCCTGCTCATTTTCGCCATTGTCAGGGAGGCTGCGACTCTGCCTGCCGCAGTGCTGGCCTCCGGGCTCTGGGCGCTGTACCCGGGGCGGATAATGCTGGGCTCCCTGATCTTTTCCGAGCCTCTGTACACCTGCCTGCTGCTGCTGTTCATATTTCTGCTGCTGAGGCTGCACAAAAGGCAGGATAAAATCAGAGGTCGCATCCTTCCGGCCCTGCTGTGGGGCCTGGGTCTGGGGCTGCTGCTGGAGGGGATAAACGCAGTGCGGCCCATAGGGGCCATCCTGGTAATTGCTCTGCTGCTCTGGCTGCTCCTGCTCAGGGGCAGAGAGATGAAGGAGGGCGGCATCTGGCGGTTCTGGCTGCTGTTCACCGCGGCTCTGCTGCTCAGCTTCCAGCTGTCGGGGAAGCTCTGGGACGGCAGACTGGAGGATATACTGGGGGAGGAGCCTGCGGGACTGCCCATATACAATCTCTATGTGGGCTTCAACATGGATACCCTGGGCCAATGGAGCGGGGAGGATATGGACCTGCTCTTTGAATATCGCCGCCAGGAGGGTGGCAGCGCCCCCCAGGCCCAAAAGAGTATGCTGCCCCACGTGCTGGAACGGCTCCGGTCCGACGAGTTGGATTTGGGCAGGCTCTTTTCTGCCAAGCTCTTCACTTTCCTGGGAAATGACGAGCTGGGGGGATACACCTACCGCTTCACCAGATCCGAAGGCTTTGTAAAGATATGCATGGTGATATGCAACTGCTTTTACTATATGCTGCTGGCCCTTGCTCTGGCGGGCCTGGGGAAGCTCTGGCGCAGCCGGGGAGACTCCGCTTTCCTGCTGCTGCCTCTTTATACCCTGGGCCTCACTCTGGCCCACATGCTCATAGAGGTGTCCAGCCGTTACCACTATTCCCTGATACCCATGTTCATCATATTTGCCGCCCTCTGTTTTGGAGAGGGAAATAAAAACAAAGGAGATACGATATGACTACGCCCAGACTGTTTATTGTCATTCCCTGCTACAACGAGCAGGAGGTGCTGCCCATAACCGCCCCCATGTTCCTGGAGAAGCTGAACAGCCTGGCCCGGGACGGGAAAATAAGCGAGGACAGCCGGGTGCTTTTCGTCAACGACGGCAGCAAGGACAAAACCTGGGAGATAATCTCGGACTTGGCCAAACAGGACGAGCACTACATCGGCATCAGCCAGAGCCGGAACCGGGGCCATCAGAACGCAGTTCTGGCCGGGCTCATGGAGGCCAAGGACAAGTGTGACATTACCATCTCCATAGACTGCGACGGCCAGGACGACATCAACGCCATGGACGAAATGGTGGACGCCTATCTGGACGGCTGCCAGGTGGTCTACGGGGTGCGCTCCAGCCGGGAGACGGACACCTTCTTCAAGCGGGCCACCGCCCAGGGCTTCTATAAATTCCTGGCCATGATGGGGGCGGAGGTGGTATATAACCACGCCGACTACCGGCTCATCAGCTCCCGGGTGCTTCAGGAGTTTGCCAACTTCAAAGAGGTGAACCTCTTCCTCCGGGGCATGATACCCCTGGTGGGCTTTAAGAGCACCAGCGTCAGCTACTCAAGAGCCGAGCGTCTGGCAGGGGAGAGCCACTATCCCCTGAAGAAGATGATTGCCCTGGCGGTGGACGGGATAACCAGCCTGTCGGTAAAGCCTCTGCGGCTCATCACCGGCTTCGGCGTGTTCGTGGCCTTCGTCAGCTTCATCGGGGTGCTGTGGGCAATAATCACCGCCATCCTGGGCAGGACCGTTGCAGGCTGGGCCAGCACCACCTGCATAGTCTGCTTTGTCAGCGGGGTGCAGCTCATCTGCCTGGGTATCATAGGGGAGTATATCGGCAAGATCTACATGGAGACCAAGCAGCGGCCCAGGTACATTATCAGTGAGCGTACCTGGGAGCAGGACTGAGAGGGCCGGAGCCATGTTACCTGAAATGCGCAGAAAAAAACAGCAGCTCTCCCGGGAAGAGACGGAGGAGATACTCCGCCGGGGCAGCCACGGAGTCCTGGCTCTGCTGGGAAATGAGGGCTGGCCCTACGCTGTGCCCATAAGCTATGTTTACAGCAACGGAAAGCTGTATTTCCATTGTGCCGCCCGGGGGCACAAGCTGGAGGCCATAGCCCGGGAGCCCAGGGCGTCCTTCTGCGTGGTGGATGCCGACGAGGTGATCCCGGAGCAGTTCACCACAGCCTACAGAAGCGCCATTGCCTTCGGGCGCATCCGGCTGCTGGAGGACTGGGGGGAGAAGCTCAGAGCCCTGGAGGCGCTTGGAGAAAAATACTCCCCCGGCCTGGATGCGGCGGCAGAGACGGAGAAATATAAAGACAGCGTGTGTGTCCTGGAGATGAGCATAGAAGAGCTCAGCGGCAAGGAAGGGCTGGAGCTCCTCCGCCGCAGGAACAAAGACGGAAAATAAAAATCTATAATGTTTAAAACTGCCGGTCCTTTTGGGCCGGCAGTTTTTTTCGATAATACGGCGGAATACGGTGAGAACGAAACCTTTTTCCCCGGAAAGGCGTCAATGAAAATAAGATGAAAAAACTACGGACAGTGTGGGACCGAAGAAAAAGGAAGGAAGGTTAAAAATGAAGAAAGCCGTTCTGATACTGGGAATGCTGCTGCTTTCCCTTGCGGCAGCAGCCTGCACCGGCGATAGCGTGGATGGTACCGGGGATGCGCCCAGCCCACAGCAGACGCCTTCAAACTATGAGGCCAGGGGGACAGAAGCTTCCCCGGAACCCACCGTTGAGGAAGATGTCCCGGATTTTAAAAACCGGGAGGGAGATATCAGCTTTTACCTTGGGGATGTGGAGCTGGAGAGTGTGCCGGAGCTCATGCCTGTGCTGCAGCTGAGGCCCAAGGCCATAGACTCGGATTGGGCCAGGACCATGGCCAAAGCCATATTCGGGGAAACCAAGCTGTATGAGTATGGCTCTCAGGAAGGAGAGCCGGTGGAATGTCAGTGGCTTTTCTACAATGAGGAATACTACTACGAAGAAAATGGAGATGCAACGGCTTATACCGGAGATTTCCCCTATGGCAAAACGGTAGAGCTGATAGCCACTGCCGAGATGGACGGCCTGCCCTATCGCTTTAACGTCAACAACCGGGAGGCGGAGGACTTCAGAAACCACAGTATGTATGCCCTGATGATGCCGCCCATGTGGCCGGGCACCCCGGAGTATACACCATGGATGGTGGAAAACGGGGTGTACAGCGACAGCGAACCAGGCCCGGAGGAAGTACAGGCCATAGAGGAAAAGGCCCGGGAGATGATAGCTGCCATGGGTTTAGGCGACTGGGAGCTGGAGGCCAGGACTGATGTGGAAAAATATGCTTATTTTAAGGGAGAGGTGGTGCTGCCGGAGGAAAATTACACCAGCTACGATATCGTAGTGGACTGCAGCCCGGTTTATGGCGGAGTGGCGGTGACCAGGCACCCAATGCTATCCAATTTAAGAAGCAGCGATGAGGAAGCCTCCAACTACTATTATGAGGAGATGGAGCTGCGCTACACCGCCGACGGACGTTTGCAGCAGCTGATTTACAGATCGCCCCATGAGGTGCTGGACAGTTATGAAACTCCGGTGCTTGCGCTGGATTTGGAGGATGTTGAGGCGCTGTTGAAGGAGCTGAGGCCGGAGGACATCCTGAGGGAAGGGGCTATGAAGGAAAATGAGGATTACAGCTTTGGAGAGGCGGAAGTGTTTTCCATGGAGCTGGGGCTGAGCCGCACAAAGCTGGACGATACGGACTTCCTGTTGATACCCACCCTAACGGTGAAGGGCACATTTACGGTGAACTATGAGACCACAAAGGAGATACAAGCCATTTACGGCACCCGGAAAGATCCCCTGGATCTGCTGGTGATAGACCTGAGGGACGGCTCGGCTATAAAGCTGCCAAATCCGGAGGAATGATACAGCAGGGGTAAAAAAAGAAATAACGAAAGCAACAAAAATTGCCGGTCCTTTTGGACCGGCAGTTTTTGTCAGTGTCAAATTTGTTTTTCAACTATTGCTCTTGGCTGTGAGCTTCTCCATCACCGTGTAAAGGGGTTTGAAAAGCAGCAGGGTGAGCACAAAGTTCCCGGCGCAGTGGACAAGGTCGAAGGGCAGGCCGCTTATCCAATAGCTGAGGGCCATTGCCCAGCCGCCTATAAGCAGATAGGGCAGGGAACAGAGGGCACCGAAGAAAAGCCCGTGGAGGGCTGCCAGCACCGCCCAGAGAAAAGCGGAGCGGCAGCGGCGCAGCAACACCGCCGGAATGGCCAGGGCAGGCCAGAGATACCAGTAGCACAGCCACCACAGGCCGAAGCCCCACACAAAGGCCTCCAGAAGGATAAATACCGCCACGCTGAAGAGACATTTCCAGCCGAAGAATATGGCCGTCAAAATAATAAGTACGGCGGTCATATGCACGTTGGGGATGGAGGCCAGAGCCACCTGGAGGGCAAACATCAGCGCCCCCATCAGGGACAGCAGGCACAGCTCACCCAGGCGCAGCTCAGTAGGTGTCGATGGCCGCCTCATAGTGGTCCCCGTCGGAGATCATGGTGTCGTCCACGCCGGTGTTGAGCATGACCCCGTCCTGGGTGAAGCACCACCACTGGTTCAGAGAATCGTCGGCTGCCTCGCCGTCAATGGAGGTGACGAAGAGACCGTAGGCCCCCTCCTCGCCGGAGATGAGCCCCTCCTGTTCCAGAGCGCCACGGAGGTTCTCCGAGTCGGTGCTGATGGCAAACTCTTTGACGCTGCCGTCGGTATGGGTCACCTGAAAGACTATGTTCTTATCCCCGGCGGTACCGGCGGGGCTCATAAACACATAGAGCAGCACAGCCGCTATTACCAGCAGGGCCAGCACGATGCCGGCGATTATTTTTGTTTTCTTGGAATGCATTTCTTTTCTCCTTGAGTTTTTTATTTTATGGCTGCCGCCCTATTGTCACAGCAGCGCAGATACATCTGCTTTACCAGCAGAGTCATCAGATAGACGAAAAGGCTCATGGCTCCATAGCAGGCGAGATACCAGTTGCCGTAGCGCTGGACCAGATATTCGGACATGCCTGCCGCGCCCACGGCAAGAAGGAAACCGAACCAGATGGCAAAGTTCACTATGTGCCGTCCCCGGGCCCGCACAGCATGGACGCTGTAGTATATGAGCACGCCCAGAATACAGAGAGCGCCAAGGACCTGCACTATGCTCACAAAGTTATTGAAGCGCATGTAGCTGGAGTCATAGCGGGTGCTGTCCATCACCAGCTCCACTGCACTGTACCACAGCAGAAACATCCTGGCCACGTTGCCGTCGCTGCTGCCGGAGCCCATGGGCACGGTGCGCCGTCTGCCGTAGAAGCGGACAAGGGCCAGGGTCATTAGCAGCATGATGATGAACTGGACGAAGAAGGTGGCAAAGCGGTAATCCACGCCGCCGGAGGAGTTGGTCACTGCCGAGGCCAGAGGCAGATGCTGGAGCAGGGGGGAAGTGAAGGTTATCTTGCTGCGGCAGGAGCTGTTGAACAGAGCGCTGAGACGGATGAAGGCCACGGCCAGGGCCATGCCCGGGGCCGCCGCATCCAACAGAGCGCCGGTGCTGGAAGCAAAGTTCAGCTTGCGCACCAGATAGGCGGCAAACCAGGTGCCCAGCAAGGCGCCGGGCAGACAGTAGCTGCCTACGGAATAGTCCGTCAGGGCGTTGAAGAGGCCGTTATATTGCTCGGCGTGGCAATACCAGTGAATGAAGCGGCACAGGGGCACGGAGAAGAGCAGGGCCAGGGGCAGCAGCAAGAGCACCGCCGCAGCCCGTCCGCCGTTGCCCCGGTACAGGGCCAGACTAAGGCACAGGGCTGCCGCCAGGCCCCCGGCAATTATGAAGGAGCTCCAGTAGATGACTATGGGTCCGCTGTAGATGGCTATGGAAGAAGTCATTGGCTCACCTCCTGACTGCCGCTGGGAAGGGCGGTGGCGAAGTAGATAATATCGCTGACCAGGCGCTCGTTGCCGAAGTCCACATAGTTCACCGGGCCGCCCATCATGACTATCTCAGAGGTCTGGCCCCCGTCCAGAGTGTAGGCCTTGTCCACGCCTTTGCTGTGGATATATTCGCCCAGTTGGTTGATAGTGGCTCTGGGGCGGGCGTCGGGCGTGTGGTTGATGGTCATGAGCAGATAATGGAGCTCGCCCTTCTGGGCAATGCAGGAGCGGGAATACTGGGTGTTTATCTCGCCTATGGGATAGCTGTCACAGTGGATGAGCTCGCCGTTATCCACCAGCACCGGACCGAAGGCCACGGAGAAGAGGATGTCGTTATCCTGGATGAACTGCTTTACGGAGGCTTCATCCCCGAACTGCCCGGCCTTGCTGAATATCAGATTGCCATTGGAATCAAAGAAGCAGGTGTCCACCGAATCCAGGTCGCTGCGGTAGAGCTGGCGCTGATATACGGTTATGCCCAGGCTGCGGAAGGTGTAGAAGTCGCCGTTGATGGCGATGACGGAGTTGGCGGCCTTGGCCATCTCCGAAGCATAGAGCTGGATGGAGGAGCCGTAGGTATCGTCGGATATCTTCCGGCGCAGCTGGGAACCGTGGGCCAGCTTCACCTCGGCCATGGTGCAGCAGCGGTTGTCGATGTACTCCTTCCACTGGATGACCAGGATGGTCTCGTCATAGTAGTAGCGCATGGGCTCGCCGGGGACAAAGTCCGCATCCGGGCTCCAGATCATGTCCTGGCCGGCTATAAGCTCCCAGGCGTCGTCAATGAGCTTCTGGATCACCGCCGGGTCGTCGGTAGTGCCGAAGCCGTTGGGGTCCGGCACCGGGGCCACGGTGGCGTTTTCGTCAATGGTGTATATCTTGCGTATGTAGGTCAGGTCGCTGAGAGCGTCGCTGGCGGCATTGTTCATGTAGGCGTCCAGATTGCTGAAAACGTTTATCCTGCCGCCGCCGGAGACGGCGGTGGCGGTGCCCGCATCCGGGTGGACATTCAGTCCCACCCAAGTGAGGGCCAGCAGGGAGGCGCCCAGAAAGATGAGCCCGGCCAAGCTCATAAGCAGCTCATGGAGGATATTCTTCTTTTTGGGAGGCGCTGCCTTGGCTTCTTTGGACTTGGACTTGCTGACGGTCTCTTCCTCGTCCTCATAGTCACCGGAAAAGTCCTCCCGGAACTCTTCATAGCCGTGATCCTGCTCGTATTCCGGGTATTCGTTCAGCCGGTCAAAGTCCTCCGGGGCCTGGGGCTGAACGGCGGGAGCGGAGGCTTTGGGTCCAGGCTCAGGCTGGGGCTCTGGGATAGGGTAGGCTTTGTCCAAGGCTTCCGTCTCATTCGTATAAGAGGAGAATTCTCTCAACAGTTCTTCCAGATCATAGCTGTCTGCCATGTACAGGGCACCTCCTTTCAGACGCCGGTGCCGCCGCTTAAAGCGGTCAGCAGCTCAGGAGCGGTGAGAACATGCCATTCACCGCCCACGTATTTCAGGGAGATGTCAAACTCGATCGTTGTGTAGCAGCTGGAGGCATCCTTCAACGTCCGCTCCAGGGCCAGCATATAGGCCTCCTGAGTGATCTCAGGGAGATAGTTCTCCTGAGCGTCGTAGACCTGATCGTGTTCCCTGGTCTGGACCAGGACCTTCAGCTCCTTTGCAGTGAGCTCGTCCAGGCCCGCCGTAAGGGCCGCCAGGTCCAGATAGCGCATGGAGACGCGCTGGGTGGCCCGGATCATGTCCACCTGACAGTCGCCTATAAGCTCATAGTGGTAGCTCTGCTTCAGGGCGTCGTATATCAGCTTGCCCGCCTCACTCTCCGGCTGGGTCGCCAGACCCAGATCGGAATAGTCATCCATGAGGGAATAGGCAGTCTCATAATCCCCGGTGACCAACGCGTCGAAAAATTCCGTGACGCTGCCCCGGGGATCGCCCGAGGGCTTGGCATAAATGGTGCCAACACTGCTGCCCACCACGGCCATGAGCATGGTGCCGCCGCTGAGCAGTATGGCCATGAGAGCCCAGAACAGATTTATTTTGTTGTGCTTGCGGTACAGCACAAGGGCGATGACCGCAAGGAACATCAGCAGGGCAATGCCGCCGCTGAGTATGGGGCGAAGGTCCATAAGCGTCTCCAAATCCCTTTGTGTTTTTGTCGTATCTAAAACATTATACCATTTTTATCCTTAAATTCAAGAGCAAGCTGCATAAGGACAGAACAAACTGGGCAACATCTGCATAGAATGACTCAAGAGCCCTTCCGGGCCAAAGGTTCGGAAACTTTGGGGCGGATTGGAGACAGACATGAGCATCCCTAACATTATCAGTATCGGACGGATATTTCTGGTCCCCGTCTTTGCCCTGATGTACAGCAGCGGAAACCTGACTGGGGCCATGGGTGTGCTGCTGCTGTCGGCGGCTTCCGACGTGCTGGACGGCGCCATCGCCCGGCATTGCCACATGGAGACGGAGCTGGGCCGGGCCCTGGACCCTATTGCCGACAAGCTCATACAGGCGGCCATGATGCTCTGCGCTCTGGAGCGTACCCCCAGCGTGTGGCTGCTGCTGGGGCTGCATCTGCTGAGAGAGCTGAGTCTGGGAGCCATGGGCATATATGTGCTGCGCATTACCGGCCATGTGTACAGCTCCAAGTGGTACGGCAAGCTCTGCACCCTGTGCATATACGCAGTGATGATCTGCGCCCTAGCTTTGCCGGATATACCGGTCCACATGATAGATGCAGGGGTTATGGTCTGCGGGGTGCTGGTGGCCTTCTGCCTCTGCGCCTACATGATAAACTTCCAGCGGATACTGCTGCGCCACGGCAGACAGGAGGAGGGGGCCGGGTCCTCCGCCGGAGAGGGCTTCTGAAAAACGGTTTCCTCCCGGCTTTATCCACCGCAGTAAGGGCGGCCGCAAAAGCGGCCGCCCAAAATCATTTTATCTGTTCCCTGAGTTCCTCTGCCATCAGCTGTTCTTCCCGGTCGGGACGCTCCAGCTCCCCCATCAGCTCCAGAGCCTCCCGTGCCCGCCGCCGGGCCAAAGGCAGCATATCTCCGCCCAGCTGCCAGGCGACCTTTGCCTGGGCATAGAGGGAGAATACCCTCAGTCTCCGCTCTCTCTCCCCTGACATCGTCTCGCCTCTTCTTAAGTATTGCTAAGCTTATTTTTTAAAAATTATAAACCATGAAATATATAAAGTGAACCATGGTTTATTATAAAACCCGCCCATGGTTGTTATGATTTTATCTATAGATTAAAAAAGTAAGAGCGGAGGCAAGCACCATGGGCAATGAGGAGATACTTAGAAAAATAGGGGAGAGGATAATGCTGAGGCGGCGCCAGCTGCGTATGACTCAGGAGGAGCTGGCAGACAGGATGGACGTTTCCACCCAAATGATATCCTACGCCGAGCAGGGGCGAAAGGCCATAAGGCCGGAAAACCTTATAAAGCTCTGCGCCGCTCTGGATATCAGCGCGGACTATATACTCACCGGCAGCACCGGAGAGCGGGAGTGCGCCAGGATAGCCGCAAAGCTGGCCAGACTTGCTCCGGAGCAGCTTCAAAAGCTGGAGACGGTGATAGACTGCTGCCTGGAGCTGGCGGGTGTATCAGATTAATTTTTCCCCTGTGCGGCGGCTCAGCAGCAGGCTCAGTCCTGGGCTGTACAGCCGGTCCCGGGGAAACAGGCTGAGCCCTGCCAGACCTGCCTCCCCGGCCAGGTCCATTCTGGCGGAAAGAGAGCGGGCGTCCTCGTACCAGACCACACGCCGCTGGGATTCGATACCGCAGGTGAAGAAGGGGGCCTGGGCGTTGCGGTCAAACTTTATCTCCGCACCGGCGGCTATGGCCATGTCCGCAGCCAGGGACGAGCTCAGCGGCCGGCCCTCGTCCCCCTGCCTCCAGGGCAGGTTCCAGCTGCAGCCGCAGAGGGACAGGCTCAGCAAAGTCTTTCCCGGGGGAATGAGGGCGGAAGCATAGCTTATCACTTCTGCCGTCCGATGCGCAGGAGAGACGGCCTGGGGAGGGGTGAAGCGGCCGCCCCAGTCATGGCAGAGGAGGATGACCCGGTCGGCGCAGCGGCCCAGAGCCCGGTAGTCCTGCCCGGCGCAGAGGGGGGACTCCTCCGTGGAGTAGGTCTTGGGTGCCAGGGATAGGAACAGATACAGTCCCGCAGCGTGGAGGCACCGGGAAAGCAGCTGGGCAAAGCGGCTGTAATTATCCCGGTCGAAGGCATAGATATACTGGAAGTTAAGCTCCGCACCTCTATAGCCGGCTGCTTCCAACTGCTCCGGCAGCGCTTCGGCCAGTGCCCGGCAGGCCTGGGCGTCCCCAAGCAGCCGGTGGGCCAGCAGGGCGGAAAAGCCGCCCTGGGCCATGTTGGTGAGGCTCAGCAGGGAGACGACGGAATTCTCCGCCGCAAGGCGCAGCAGTTTCTCCCCCTCAGGCAGTATGGTCTGCCCCTGGGAGCTGAGGGAACTGCTTTGGACACAGAGCCAGCTGAGGCCCGGCAGCAGCTCCCGCAGCAGGGACTCTTCTGCTCTGGGGCTGAGACAGGCGCAGAGCTCCCCGCTCTCAGGCAAAGGACTTTCCCCGGTGTCCAGCACCAGGCTCAGGCCGGGGGTGAGTCTCCGGGGGTCGGAGAGCTGGTTCAGCCGCCGTATGTTTTCCGCCTTCAGACCGTGACTGCGGGCGATGGAGGGGAGACTGTCTCCCGGTCGGACGATATAGATTTCCATAGACTGCTCCTTATTCGGTTTTATATATCTATATTCACTCCGGCTCCGGTATTTGCAGAGGGGACGGGCTTATGTTATAATAGCTGAAAAAGGCTGGAATACGCCTGCATACATTGATGGAGGAACAGCATGACAAAGGGAAAAATACCTGCAAGAGAAGAGATACCCCAGGAGTACACCTGGAATCTGAATGAGATATACGAAAGCGACGAAAAATGGGCGGAGGAATTTGCCGCTCTGGAAGCTGCGCCGGCGGAGCTGGAGCAATATAGGGGCAGACTGGGAGAGAGCGCCGGGACCCTGCTGAGCTTTATGCGCCTGGACGATGAGCTGTCCGTGAGACTGGAAAAGCTCACAGGATATGCCAGCTGCAAGGCCGACCAGGACCTGGGCAACGGCTTTTATCAGGATATGCGGGGCAAGGCCATGCGCCGCTGCGTGGAGGCCTCCGAGGCTACGGCCTTTGCAAGGCCGGAGATAATGGCCATCCCGGAGGAGCGCCTGAAGGGCTTTTACGCCGCCTGCCCGGAGCTGGAGGAGTACCGGCGCAGCCTATACAGGATACGCCGCCGGGCGGAGCACATCCTCTCGCCGGCGGAGGAGAAGCTGCTCTCCGCCGCAGGGGAGATGGCCGACAGCCCGGACAGCATAGGCGGGGCGTTGAGAAACGCCGACCTGCGCTTTGAGGATGCGGTGGACTCCAAGGGGGAGAAGCACCCCCTCAGCTCCGGGACCCTGGTGCCCCTGATGGAGAGCAGTGACAGGACCCTGAGAAAGAGCGCCTTTGAAAACTGCTTCAATCGCTACGGAGAATTCAAAAACACCGTGGCCTCCATCCTGGACGCCCAGTTCAAGCAGCTGAACTTCTTTGCCCGAGCCAGGAAATATCCCTCCACCCTCTCCGCCGCCCTGGACGCCACCGAGGTGCCGGAGGAGGTTTATATGAATCTCATCTCCGCCGTCCATGACAATATGGAGGCCATGTACCGCTATGTGCGGCTGAGGAAGCGGGCCCTGGGCGTGGAGGAGCTGCACATGTACGATGTGTATACCCCCATCGTCTCCGATGCGGCAGAGGAGATAAGCTATAAGCAGGCAAAGGAGACGGTGCTCTCCGCTCTCAGCGTCCTGGGGGAGGACTATGTGGAGCTTTTGAAAAAGGGCTTCAATGAGCGCTGGATAGACGTCTATGAAAACCGGGGTAAGCGCAGCGGAGCTTATTCCTCCGGCGTCTCCCGCCCTCACCCCTATGTGCTCTTGAACCACAAGGATAATCTGGAGTCCATGTTCACCATTGCCCATGAGATGGGCCACGCCCTACACAGCTACTACAGCTGCAAGAACCAGCCGGTGAGCACCAGCGACTATGTGATCTTCGTGGCGGAGGTGGCTTCCACCTGCAACGAGATACTGCTGATGCGGCAGCTCCTGGAGCAGACTGCCGAGCCCAAACGCCGGGCCTATCTGATAAACCATTTCCTGGACCAGTTCAAAGGCACCATTTACCGCCAGACCATGTTCGCAGAGTTTGAGCTGGAGATGGGACGCATGTCCTGGGCCGGGGAGACCCTCACGGCGGAGGAGCTGTGCAAAAAATACCTGGAGCTGAACAAGCTCTACTTCGGGCCGGACATGGTCTCCGACGAGGAGATAAGTCTGGAGTGGGCTAGGATACCCCATTTCTTCTATAATTACTATGTGTTCCAGTACGCCACCGGCTTTGCCGCAGCCGCAGCCATTGCCCAGCGTATACTCAGCGAGGGCGAGCCGGCAGTGAAGGACTACAAGAAGTTCCTCTCCTCCGGCGGCAGCGCCGACCCCATAAGCCTGCTGAAGATAGCGGGAGTGGATATGGCAAGCCCGGAGCCGGTAAATGAATCCTTAAGACTATTTAATGAGCTGATCGGGGAACTGGAAGGGCTGATATAACGTCAGAATAAAGGCAGGTATTAAATAAAACAGAAGAAAAATAGATACAGGAGGATAAGGATATGCCTAAAATAAGCGGTCTGCTCCCTGTGGGCGTGGTGGTGATAACGGCCATCGTGGCCCTGTTCATTCTGGCAGTGGTGCTGCTGTTCTATCTCAGCGCTCGCTACCGGTTACTCAGCTCCGCCGTCTCCGGCTCCGGGGACAAAAGCGGAGGCTTTCTCCGCTTTGTGAAGGATGATTTTGCCCAGGCCTACAAAAAGTACGGCCAGGAGGTGAACACCCCGGCTCTGGTGGCCAATGCCGTCAGCGTGAAGCTGCCGGGCCTGCTGCTGATAGAGCGCTTTATAAACAACGCCGTGTCCCTCTTTGTGACCCTGGGCCTCTTCGGCACCTTTTTGGGCTTGAGCTTGTCCGTATCCTCCCTGACGGAGCTTATTGGCTACAGCAACACCGACCAGTGGCTCAGCGTTCTGGACAGCGTGGGTACCGGCCTCATGTCCGCCCTGTCGGGCATGGGTGTGGCCTTCTACACCTCCCTGGCCGGCGTGGCCTGCTCCATAATACTGACTTTGCTGCGCTCGGTGTTCAGCCCCCAGGCCCAGCGGGAAAAGCTGGAGACCCAGGTGGAGCTGTGGCTGGACCATGAGCTGGCCCCCACTTTGCCCACAGAGCGGGCCAAGGACGACGTGCAGCTGGTGCACCAGATGATCCGGGCCCTGGACTCCGCCGCCGCCAGTATGGACAGGACCCTCAAGCAGTCCACCGACGAGATGAAGCTGACCCTCTCCGCGGCAAAGGAGCCCCTGGCGGAATTCAGCCGCACCGTGGACGGCTTCAACGAGGGCGTGCGGGACTTCTCGGAATTCGACTACAACCTGCGGGGAACCGTGGAGAGGCTGGACGTGTGCATCCGGGATCTGGTGGGCGTGCTCCGCTCCGCCTCCCGGGGCATTGAAAGGAGCGGCCGTCAATGAGAAGAACAGGCAGCTACAGGCACCCGGAATCCGGAGGTGAGCAGGGCTTCTGGCCCTCCTATGCGGATATGATGAGCGCCGTCGCCCTGATCCTGTTTTTCCTCATGCTTCTGTCCTACATACAAAATCTGGTGACGGGCAACGATCTCCAGAATACCCAGGAGGTGCTGGAGAACACAAGGCTCCAGGTGCAGCTGACCCAGGAACAGCTGGAGAGCCTCACCGACGAGCTGAATCTTAAACAGGACCAGATAGAGGACTACTCCCTCCAGATAGTCCAGCAGACGGAAAAGCTGGAGGCCCAGCAGCAGCTCATAGGCCAGCAGGAGGCCTATCTCCTGGCGGCAAACGACGAGCTCACCGACATGCGAAACCAGATGCAGACCATAGCGGTGCTGCGCCTGTCCATACTGGAACAGATAAGGGAGAGCATAGTTGAAGTGATGGGGGACGCCTCCAAGGTGAGCATCGGGGACAACGGCAACATCATCCTCTCCGACAGTGTGCTCTTTGACCTGGGCTCGTCGGAGATAAAGCAGGACAGCGTGGGCGTGCTGGACGAGCTGGTGGAGGTGTTCTATAAGTTCCTCAGCGACGAGGAGAACGCCAAGTATGTGGACAGTATAGTCATCTCCGGCCACACGGATATAACCGGCACCGCCCAGACCAACCGGGACCTTTCCACCGACAGGGCAAATTCCGTCATAAGCTATCTGCTCACCGGGAAAAACGGCATACTGAACGACTATGCCCAGTACTTCTGCGCTGCGGGCTATGGGGCCACCAGGCCCGTGGCCTCCAACGACACCGAGGAGGGCAAGGCCGCCAACCGGCGCATAGAGATATCCATGATCCTGAAGGACGATACGGTGCTGGATATAGTGGAGGACTATCTGGCCATAGAGCTGCCGGGCACGGAGCTTGCTCCCCTGCCTAGCCCCTCACCCTCTGGCGCAGCATAAAAGGAGGCAGAGACAAAATGTACGAGCTATATCAGGCCCTGGGAAACAGCTATTACATCCAGAGTCCGGCCAAGATAGGCCTGGTGCGCCTGGACGAGAACAAGGTATGCCTCATAGACAGCGGCAACGACAAGGACGCGGGCCGCCGGGTGCGCAAGCTCCTGGACGAAAAGGGCTGGAAGCTTACGGCCATATACAACACCCATGCCAACGCCGACCACAACGGGGGCAACCGCTATCTCCAGCAGCAGACCGGCTGCAAGATATACGCCCCGGGCATAGACTGCGCGGTGAACCGCCACCCCATCCTGGAGCCCGCCTTCCTTTACGGGGCCTTCCCTCCCAAAGAGCTGAGGCACAAGTTCCTCCTGGCTCAGGACAGCGACACTGAGTACCTCACAAAGGACAAGCTGCCGGAGGGCATGGAGGCCATAGAGCTGCCCGGCCATTTCTTCAATATGGTGGGTTACCGCACGGCGGACGATGTGGTCTACCTGGCCGACTGCCTGTCCAGCCGGGAGACCCTGGAGAAATATCAGGTGGCCTTCATCTACGACGTGGCTGCCTACCTGGACACCCTGGAAAAGGTGAAGGCCATGGAGGCAAAGCTCTTTATCCCCTCCCACGCCGAGGCTACGGAGAACATCGCCCCTCTGGCTCAGTACAATATTGACAAGGTCAACGAGATAGGGGAGCGGATGCTGGAAATGTGCCGGGAAGGGCTGATGTTCGAGGAGCTTTTGCAAAAGCTGTTTAAAGCCTATGAGCTGACGCTGAACTTCGAGCAGTACGCCCTGGTGGGCAGCACCGTGCGCTCTTTCCTCACCTGGCTCAAGGAGAGCGGGAGGATGGAAGCCATCTTCGACGACTGCCGCCTGCTGTGGCGGAGTATGTAAAGAGCTCTGGATTGAAAGCTTTGGGAACATCCGGTGAAAGTATGAGAGTACGCTACAGTTATTTTACGGAGTACACCCCGGAACTTGCCCGCTGCCTGGAGTCCCTGGGCTTTTTGCCGGAGAACTTTGTATGGTACGAGTATGTAAAATTCAATATTTATGATGACGATACGCGTCTGAAGATCATAAAAGAAAAGTTTCCTGATCTTAGCATGGTGCAGGCCAAATATAAATTTTCAAAAAAGGAAATGGAGAGCGCCCAGTGGTTTACCTTGCGCCCTACCAATTCAAAGCTGGAAAGCCGCTTTGCAGACCTGACTTTTGCAGGCAGCTGCCTGCAGTGGCAGGCGGCATTGGAAACAGGCAGAGCAAGCTACAATCACTACAGTCAGAGAGCGCCATACATTATGAGCAGGCAGACCAAATGGGGAAAGAGCCAATTTTTGGCCTGCAGTACATACAGACTCAGAGCCATATTTTGCAGCGATCTCGCCCGGAGCATCATTGAAAATTCCGGGCTGAGAGGCTGCGCTTTTGCACCGGTGCTGTATTATAAAGACGCATCGCCAATGCCCGATATCAGCCAGTTTATTATTGAGACAGTTATTCCCGGGGACAGGGTGAGGATACAGGGAGTAAAGGAAAAATGTCGCTGTCCTGTGTGCAGGAGAGAAAAATACATAGTGGATTCCCTTTCAAGACCTGTTGTAGACCTGAATGCCCTGAGAGATATGGACTTTTACATCACTGAAGCGAACCACGCCGTTGAAAGGGATGCCCCTGAAGAGGCATACTTTATATTGTCAAAAAGGGCATACACCTTATTTAAAGAACACGGAATGACGGGGAGCTTTGAAGTTTTCCCTCTTTTTAGTCTGGATTTCGGCAGTGACCACAGGGAAATCAACTATGGGAAAAATGAAGTCCCGGCCTGTGGCCAGGAGCTTAAAGAGAAGGTAAAGGAGCATTTTACGGCGCAGAAAAAACAGGAACAGGCAGAGAGAAAAGATTCGGCAGAAAAGTGTAAGGCCAGAGCAAATAAAGAGAAGGCGGAGTTTGAAAGATATTGTGAGCGCCGTCCGGATTCGGTGATGCCGGACTTCCTCCAAGAACTCAGCGAGCTTGGCTACAGGACGGAAATCTTTATGGATGTGGTTCGGATTGCCCGGCTCCATGGAGATGATATTCTACCCCTTGCATGGAAGTACTACAGGCAGGCAAAACACGAGTATGAAAGGATACTCATGCTAAGCCTGTTTTGCTTTAATGGCGGCGGCAGATACATTCCGCAGCTGCTGCAGGACTATACCGCCCCTGAGACGCCGGAGGACAGAAGAGCGGTCATTGCCCAATGCGTGTTTGAAAATCGGGCAGAGGAGTATGCAGACGAATATGTAAAGATAATGGCGGGCAAGCGCTATGGCCAAAGCAGACAGGCATTTGTTCTGCTGGCAGGGGAACTGAAGCTGGAAAATGCCGTCCCCGTCCTTATAAAACTGCTGGATGAAGGAGACTTCCGGCTTCATGCGCTGGTGGCTCTGTCAGCATACAGGCGGGAGGACTTCCGCCCCTATTTTCTGCGTTTCAAGAACAGTGAAGATCTGCAGATACGCCAGGCGGCTATCATGGCCTTACAGAAACTGAGTCAAGCTTGGGGGAAACACGGCGGCAATCAAGGGCAATGAGAGTCGTTTATTTGAAGATCTGCCGGGGCAAACTGAACTCTGCTCCGGCAGATTTTGCGTCCCTGCTATTGAAATTTCCCCATTTATCTGTATAATGACAGTGTTAAAAATACAATGAGGTGAAGCAATGAAAGCAATAGTCAGCGTTTTTGCCAAGGACTCCAAGGGCATCACCGCCTATGTGACCACCCTGCTGGCGGAAAACGAGATAAACATACTGGATATCAGCCAGACTCTGATGCAGGAATATTTTGCCATGATAATGCTGGTGGACCTGGCGGACTGCAAGCTGCCCTTTGACGAGCTGTCACAGCAGCTAAAGGACAAGGGCGTGGAGCGGGGCCTGGATATCCACGTCCAGCGCCAGGATATCTTTGAAGCTATGCACAGGATCTGAGGTATGACATGAGCTATCTTATAAACAGCAGCGAGATACTGCAAACCATTGAAATGATAGACCAGCAGCACCTGGACGTGCGCACCGTCACCATGGGCATAAACCTTTTGGACTGCGCCGACCGGGACAGGGAAGTGTGCTGCCGGCGGGTATACGACAAGATCTGCACCCTGGCGGACAGGCTGGTGGACACCGGCTGCGCCATTGAGCGGGAGTTTGGCATACCTATAGTCAACAAGCGCATTTCCGTCAGCCCCATCTCCCTGGTGGCCGCCGCCTGCAATACTGAGGACTACGTGCCCCTGGCCAAGACCCTGGACAGGGCCGCCAAGGCCGTGGGCGTGAACTTCATCGGCGGCTTTTCCGCCCTGGCCCACAAGGGCTTTACCAAAAGCGACCTGCGCCTTATAAACTCCATCCCCCGGGCCCTGACGGAGACGGAGCTGGTGTGCTCCAGCGTCAACGTGGCCTCCACCCGGGCGGGCATAAACATGGACGCCGTGGCCCTCATGGGCCGGATAGTGCGGCAAACTGCGGATATCGACCCCATGGGCTGCGCAAAGCTGGTGGTCTTTGCCAACGCCGTGGAGGACAATCCCTTCATGGCCGGCGCCTTCCACGGTGTGGGCGAGCCGGAGTGCGTCATCAACGTGGGCGTCTCCGGACCCGGCGTGGTGGCCCACGCCCTGAAAGCCTGCAAGGGAGAGCCCTTTGACGTGGTGGCGGAGACGGTGAAAAAGACCGCCTTCAAGATAACACGCATGGGCCAGCTGGTGGCCCAGGAGGCCTCCCGCCGCCTGAACGTGCCCTTCGGCGTGGTGGACCTGTCCCTGGCTCCCACTCCTGCGGTGGGGGATAGCGTGGCGGAGATACTGGAGATAATGGGTCTGGAGAAGTGCGGCGGCCACGGCACCACCGCGGCTCTGGCTCTCCTGAACGATGCGGTGAAAAAGGGCGGCGTCATGGCTTCCAGCCATGTGGGCGGCCTGTCCGGCGCCTTCATCCCGGTATCCGAGGATGCGGGGATGATCTCCGCCGTGGAGTGCGGAGCCCTCAGCATAGACAAGCTGGAGGCCATGACCTGCGTCTGCTCTGTGGGCCTGGACATGATAGCCGTGCCGGGGGATACCCCTGCGGAGGTGATATCCGCCATTATCGCCGACGAGGCGGCCATAGGCATGGTGAACAACAAGACCACCGCCGTGCGCCTCATTCCCGCCAAGGGCAAGACCGTTGGGGACAGGATAGACTTCGGCGGGCTGCTGGGCTCCGCCCCGGTGATGCCTCTCCGCTCCGGTTCTCCGGCGGAGTTCGTTGCCAGAGGCGGACGCATCCCCGCGCCCCTCCACAGCCTTAAGAATTGAAGAGACATCTAAGTATAACGCCAAAGCACAGGGATTTCGCCCTGTGCTTTTACTATTTCTATATACTTTCTCAGCCGCCAAGGTAGGCTTTCTTCACCTGGTCGCTGGCGGCCAGCTCTGCGCCTGTGCCGCTAAGAGTTATCTTGCCGGTCTCCATGACGTAGGCTCTGTCTGCAACTGACAGGGCCATCTGAGCGTTCTGCTCCACCAGAAGTATGGTGGTGCCGTCCTTGTGGAGCTGCCGGATTATCTCAAATATCTGCTCCACCAGGATGGGGGCGAGACCCATGGAGGGCTCATCCAGCATCAGGAGCTTGGGGTGGCTCATCAGGGCCCGGCCCATGGCCAGCATCTGCTGCTCGCCGCCGGAGAGAGTACCGGCAATCTGACGCCGCCGCTCCTTCAGCCTTGGAAACTGCTGGAACACCCGCTCCAGATCCGCATCAATACCGGCTCCCGGCTGGGTATAGGCACCCATCTCCAGATTTTCCTGGACGCTCATTTGCAGGAAGATGCGCCGTCCCTCCGGCACCTGGGCCAGGCCCTTCTCCACTATCTTGTGGCTGGGGGTATTACTGATGTTCTCGCCGCAGAATTCAATGCTGCCGGTGCGGGAGCGCAGCAGGCCGGAAATGGTTTGAAGGGTGGTGGACTTACCTGCGCCGTTGGCTCCGATGAGGGTGACCACCTCCCCCTGATTCACCTGGAAGGAGATGCCCTTTATGGCGTGGATGGCTCCGTAATATACGTTGATGTTGTCTACTTTCAGAATTTCTTCCACGGCTCAGGCCTCCTTCTTCTTTCCCAGATATGCCTCGATGACCACGGGATTGGACTGTATCTCGTCGGGGGTTCCCTTGGCAATAACCTTGCCGAAGTTCAGAACACAGATGCCCTCGCAGATGCCCATGACCAGATTCATGTCGTGCTCGATGAGCATAATGGCTATCTGGAAGGTATCTCTAATCTTGATGATGTTCTCCATCAGCTCGGCGGTCTCCGAGGGGTTCATGCCGGCGGCGGGCTCATCCAGCAGCAGCAGGCTGGGATTGGTGCCCAGGGCCCGGACTATCTCCAGGCGGCGCTGAGCGCCGTAGGGCAGGGAACCGGCCTTAGCCGCCGCCATGTCCTGCATGTCAAAGATGCTCAGCAGCTCCAGGGCCCGCTCGTGGGCTATGCGCTCCTGCTTCCAGTAGGAGGGCAGGCGGAGAATACCGCCGGCCATGCCGTACTTTATCTGGTTGTGCATGCCCAGCTTTACATTGTCCTCCACGGAGAGGTTATTGAAAAGCCGGATGTTCTGGAAGGTACGGGCCACGCCCAGTTTGTTCACCTGGACTGTGCTCATGCCCTTGGTGTCATAACCGTCCACCATGATGGTGCCACGGGTGGGCTGATAGACCTTGGTGAGAAGGTTGAAAACGGTGGTCTTGCCTGCGCCGTTGGGGCCTATAAGCCCGGCGATCTCCGTGCGGCCTATGACGAGATTGAAGTCGTCCACGGCGGTGAGGCCGCCGAAGTCTATGCCCAGGTGCCTGGCTTCCAGCACGGGAGTTTTGCCCAGATCCCGCTGAGGGATATAGGCGTCCGAGGGCATGGGCACCAGGGGACTGTCGTTTTTGGATTTAAGCCTGGCCATTTACGTTTTCTCCTTTCCGTACAGGGATGAGCTTGGCAAACAGAGCCTTCAGCTGGGGGTTGTTGGTGGCCAGCATCACCAGAATGAGGACTATGGCGTAGATGAGCATGCGGTAATCGGCAAAACCCCGGAGGGCCTCCGGCAGGATAGTCAGCACAGTTGCGGCTATGATGGAGCCCCAGATATTGCCAAGGCCTCCCAGCACCACGAACACCAACACCAGGATGGAGGTGTTGAAGTCAAACTTGGTGGCCACCAGGTTGGAGAAGTTCAGGCCGTAAAGAGCTCCGGCGGCCCCGGCCAGGGCGGCGGAGGTGACGAAGGCCATCATCTTATATTTGGTGACGTTGATGCCCACGCTCTCGGCGGCGATACGGTTGTCCCGCAGGGCCATGATGGCCCGGCCGGAGCGGCTGCGCACCAGATTGAGAATTATCACCAGGCTTATCATGATGAGGATGAAGCCGGCGGTGAAGCTGGCGATGGTCTGAGTACCTGTTGCGCCCTGGGCGCCCTTTATCAGCACCCGGCCCGCCTCGCTGAGGCCCAGGTCGTTGACGCTCTTGGTGCCGGTGGCGTTGATTACATGCAGTCCCGCCTCGTCTACACCGATGATAAGGCAGTTTATCAGCTCCTTGATTATCTCGCCGAAGGCCAGGGTGACTATTGCCAGATAGTCGCCCCTCAGGCGCAGCACGGGGATACCCACCAGAGTGCCGGCAATGGCGGCAAATATGGCGCCCACCACCAGGGCTATGGCCAGACGCAGGGCTTCGGAGGGAATGACGCTCTGAAGGCTCATGGCGGCCACGATGCCGGAAAAGGCGCCGACGCTCATGAAGCCCGCATGGCCCAGGCTCAGCTCGCCCAGGATGCCCACGGTGAGGTTCAATGACACGGCCATGACTATGTAGCAGCAGATGGGGATGAGCTGGCCGGTGAGAGAGCGGGTGAGCATGCCCTGGCTCTTGAGAGTATTCATTATAATAAAGGCCAGTATCACGCCGATGTAAGTGGCAAAGTCGATGACAGTGGTCTTTTTAAGTTTTCTGCTTTTAAGTTTCATTTCTCCACCTCAGACTTTCTCAGGCACATACTTGCCCAGCAGGCCTGCGGGACGTACCAGCAGGGTGATGATAAGTACGGCAAAAACTATGGAGTTTGCCAGCTGGGTGGAGATGTAGGCCTTGGCCAGAGACTCGATTATGCCCAGCAGCACGCCGCCCAGCAGAGCCCCGGGAATGGAGCCGATGCCGCCGAACACTGCGGCGGTGAAGGCCTTGATGCCGGGCATGGAACCGGTGGTGGGCATGAGGGAGGTGTAGGAGGAGCACAGCAGCACTCCGGCGATGGCCGCCAGAGCGGAGCCGATGGCAAAGGTCATGGAGATGGTGCGGTTTACGTTGATGCCCATGAGCTGGGCTGCGGCCTTGTCCTCAGAGCAGGCACGCATGGCCTTGCCCATCCTGGTCTTGCCGGTGAAGAGGGTGAGAGCGATCATGATGACTATGCACATGAACACGGTGAGCATGGACACATAGGAGATGCTCAGCTGCCCCTCAAAGAGCTTCACGGAACCGGCAATGATGGGGGTGTAGGCCTTGGGGCTGGCGCCCCAGAGCAGCAGGGCGGCGTTTTGCAAAAAGTAGCTGACGCCGATGGCGGTGATGAGCACCGCCAGGGAGGGGGCGGAGCGCAGGGGCTTGTAGGCCAGACCCTCGATGACCACGCCCAGCACGGTGCACACCAGCATGGCCAGAATAACGGCCAGAGGCCAGGGCAGGCCCAGAGAGCTCATGGACAGCAGGGAGATATAGCCGCCCACCATGATGACATCGCCATGGGCAAAGTTCAGCATCTTGGCGATGCCGTAGACCATGGTATAGCCCAGGGCGATAATGGCGTAAACGCTGCCCAGGCTGATGCCGCTGATGAGATAGGATAGAAATTCCATAGGGACTTACCTCGTTTTCATCTTTATAACTGAATGTCCTCGGTGGAAACAACGGGAAAAGCTTTTGCCCCGGAAGGCCTGGAGAATACAAGGCTTTCAGGAGCGCAGCTTGTCAAAAGAGCTCATGAGCTCTTTTGACAAGCTGCGCCGTACTGCCGGTTTTCCGGCAGTACGGCAAAAGGAAAATTGTGATTAAGTCTGATCTATTGCAGCTTATGCCTCTGCGGTGACATAGACGCCGTCTTTGACCATTACGGCAACGGGCATCTTGCTCACTTCGCCGGCGGCAGACCAGGTCATGTCGGTGCCGGTGAGGCCGCTGAAGCTCATGGAGGTGAACTGCTCCACCATGGCGTTGCAGATCTCCTCGGCGCTCATGTCGGGAGTGCAGCCGGCATTCTCCATGGCCTGCTTGAGAGCGTAGACACAGTCATAGCCGTCGGCGGCAAACTGGTTGGGAGTCTCGCCGTAGCGGGCGCTGTACTCGGCAACGAAGTTCTGGGTCAGCTCATCCTCGGCGGTGGCGGAGAAGGGAGTCAGGACCATGACGCCCTCGGCCAGGGAGGTGTCAAAGCCTTCCAGGGTCAGGATGCCGTCCATGCCGTCCACACCGAAGAAGGTGGGAGCATAGCCCATGGCGTTGGCCTGAGCCAGGATGACGGAAGCGGGCTGGTAGTAGATGGGCAGGAACACAAGGTCGGCGCCGGCGGCCTGGGCGGCAGTCAGCTGCACGGAGAAGTCGGTGGCGGTGTCCTCGGTGAAGGTGCCTTCATAGACCACTTCCAGATTCTGGTTTGCAGCCTCGGCCACAAAGGTATCGCGGATGCCCTGGGAATAAGCGTCGTCGTTGCGGTAGATGACCGCTACCTTTGCCTCAGGCATGTTGGCGCCCATGTAGACTGCGGAGCCGCTGCCCTGGTTGGGGTCGGTGAAGCAGAGCTGGAACATGTTGTCCTTGCCGGCGGTGACGTCGGGGGAGGAGGCGGAGGGAGTCAGAGCAAAGACCCGCTCCTCATAGACCTTGGCGGAGACAGAGATGGCAGAGCCGGTGGTGGTGGGTCCCACCAGGACCTGCATACCCCAGTCCATCAGGTTGTTGTAGGCGTTGACAGCGGTCTCGCCGTCAGCCACGTCGTCTTCAAACTTGTACTCAACGGTGTAGCCGTTGATGCCGCCGGCAGCGTTGATCTCGTCAACGGCGATCTGGGCGCCGTTCATGACGGCCATACCGTAGATGGCGTTGTCGCCGGTGATGGGGCCGATGCCGCCGATGTAGAAGCTGCCGCCTTCGGAAGCGGTTTCAACTTCAGCCTCGGCCTCGGCCTCAGCGGGAGCTTCGGTGGGGTCGGCAGTCTCATTAGTGCTGCCGCAGCCGGCCATCAGGCACATGACCAGGGCCATTACCATTACGAGAGAGATAACTTTTTTCATTTTGTTCTCCTTCAAACAGATATTTATACAAAAAATCGGCCCCGACCTTTTTGGTCGGAGCCGATTTGAAGTATACAAACAATCAAATCACAGCGCCGTTTGCCAAGCAGGTCGTATGGAAATGCTGTCGCAAAGTATTATTATTACGCTAAGCAGGCGTATAATTATCAGGTTGAGGACAGCAAAAATGGACACCGCAAATACGGTGTCCAGGCTAAGCAGCAGGGCGGAATTGTCCTTATTGTAAGAGGCGCAGGAAGAGGACGCAGATGCAGACTCAGTGGAGCAAGCCATTGAGCCACGGGTATTGAAGCGGTTGAAATAGCGTTCAAACATCTCTTGCGTCTCCTTTCCTGAAGTTGCTTGCACTTTAGCACCGAAAATCGGAGATGTCAAGATGTACAAAGGATTTTCCCTGTTTTTGACCATATTTACAGACACGCTAAAAGAAACTTTGTGGAAAGCTACAAAAGTTTCTGCATTAATATTCCTTAACGGGGCTTTACCAGATACGAGCGCCCAATCTGCGGGAGGAGGTATATAATGAAAAATAGGACGTGAATAGATATACCTGCCTTTGTTTCTACCGCCTTTTACTATATAATCAGGAGTGAGAATATCCGCCCCTCTTCTTTCAGAACCGTAATATTTCGGAAAGCAGGGGGACAGAAAGCTCTGTTATAGTCCGGGGTGTAAAAAGGAAAAACGGCCTTGGAGGAGATAAAATGACTATTCTGGAAACCAGAGACTTAAAGAAGTATTACGGCTCCGGGGAGACCCAGGTAAAGGCCCTGGACGGAGTGGACCTGAAGGTGGAGAGCGGGGAATTCGTGGCCATAGTGGGAACCTCCGGCTCCGGAAAGTCCACCCTGCTGCATATGCTGGGCGGGCTGGACAGGCCCAGCTCCGGCTCGGTGCTGGTAAACGGGAGGGAGATATTCTCCCTGAAGGACGAGGAGTTGACCATATTCCGCCGCCGGAAGATAGGCTTCGTCTTCCAGTCCTATAATCTGGTGCCGGTGCTCAGCGTATATGAGAACATCGTGCTGCCGGTGGAGCTGGACGGGAGAAAGCCGGACATGGACTACATCCGCCAGGTGATAAGCACCCTGGGCCTGGAAAAGAAGCTGGACAATCTGCCAAGCCAGCTCTCCGGCGGCCAGCAGCAGAGGGTGGCCATTGCCCGGGCATTGGCGGCAAAGCCCGCCATACTCCTGGCCGACGAGCCTACCGGGAACCTGGACTCCAAAACCAGCCAGGACGTGCTCTCCCTTATGAAAGTCACCGGGCAGAAATTCTCCCAGACCATGGTGATGATAACCCACAACGAGGAGATCGCCCAGACAGCCCACCGCATCGTCCGCATCGAGGACGGGCGCATTGTCCGGCAGTGAGGAGGGCGGTGCAATGAAAGTTGACAACGGGAAATGCATAAGGCGTCTGGGCCTCAGAGCCCTGAGAGCCGGCCGCAGCAGGAACATCGTGGCGGTGCTGGCCATAACCCTGACCGCCCTGCTCTTCACTTCCCTTATCACCATTGCCTTGTCCGTAAACGAGGGCATACAGCAGGCGGGCTTTCGCCAGGCCGGGGGCTACGCCCACGGTGGCTTCAAGTACCTCACGGAGGGGCAGTTCAATGAGCTGAAGGAGGACCCGCTTATAGAGGAGTGGGGCCTGCGGCGCTTTCTGGGCATGCCGGAAGACCTGCCCTTCAACAAGGCCCATGTGGAGCTGGGCTATTCCGATGAGAACAATGCCCGCTGGATGTACTGCCAGCCGGTGGAGGGGCGGCTGCCCCGGGAGGGCACCGACGAGGCGGCCACGGACACCCGTGTTCTGTCGCTGCTGGGAGTGGAGCCCCGGCTGGGGGAGAAGTTCACCATCAGCTTCACAGTGGACGGCAAGGAGACCACCCAGAGCTTTACTCTCTGCGGCTGGTGG